>JBAQHZ010000554.1:0-4712 GCA_049288585.1 Chania sp. | reverse complement strand
TTGCTGACCCTGCTGCAACTGTTTCACCTGCTGGGCGTTCTGCTCATTATCTTTGGTCTGCGCAACCAGTTGCGCTTGCAGCTTGGCGCTCGCCTGCTGGTTTTCCTGCAGAGTTTGTTGCAACTGCTTCAGTTGCTGCGCTTTCTGCTCGCTCTCTTTGGCCTGAGCAGCGAACTGCTCCTGCAATTTGACCAACGCTTGTTGACCCTGCTGCAACTGTTTCACCTGCTGGGCTTTCTGTTCGTTATCCTTGGTTTGTGCGGCCAGTTGCTCTTGCAACTTAGTCAACGCCTGCTGATTCTTTTGTTCACTATCCTTGGCCTGTGCGACCAAATTTCCTTGCAGCTTGGCATTAGCCTGTTGGCTTTCTTGCAGAGTCTGTTGCAGTTGCTTGACCAGCAGCGCTTTTTGTTCGCTATCTTTAGTTTGTGTAGCCAGTTGTTCTTGCAGTTTGGCCAACGATTTCTGACTTTGCTGCAGTTGCTTCACCTGCTGGGTTTTCTGATCGTTATCTTTGGTTTGCGCCGCCAACTGCTCTTGCAGTTTCGTGCTCGCTTGCTGTTTTTCTTGCAACGCAAGCTGTAACTGTTTTAACTGCTGCGCTTTTTGATCGTTATCTTTGGATTGCGCCGCCAGTTGTTCCTGGAGCTTGGTTAGCGCCTGCTGATTTTGCTGCAGTTGCTTCACCTGCTGGATTTTCTGATCGTTATCTTTGGTTTGCGCCACCAGTTGTTCCTGGAGCTTGGCGCTCGCCTGTTGCTTTTCCTGCAATGTTTGCTGCAACTGTTTCAATTGCTGAGCTTTCTGCTCGCTGTCTTTGGTCTGGCTCGCCAACTGCTCTTGCAGCTTAACCACCGACTGCTGATTTTGCTGTAGTTGTTTCACCTGCTGGGTTTGCCGATCGTTCTCTTTGATTTGTACTGCCAGTTGTTCCTGGAGCTTGGCAATGACCTGCTGATTTTGTTGCAGTTGTTTTACTTGCTGGCTCTTTTGCTCACTATCTTTGATTTGTGCCGCAAGCTGCTGCTGTAATCGAGCATTTTCCTGCTGGCTTTGCTTTATCTCCTGCTTCAACTGCGAGAGTTCTGCCGCAGATGACTGCTGCTGAGATTGTGCATTGCGCAAATGCTCAAGGGTAGCTTCTTGACTACTGATCTTTGCCTTTAATTGGTTGATCGTAGCCTGCAACGCCTTCATTTCGCGAATACGGCCACCGCTACTTTCAGCCGGCGATTTTGCCAGCACATTAGGTTTGCTGGCATCTTCATCTCTCGTTCTCGCAGGTTCTGCTTTCTCTATCTGCGAAGGCGTCAGAAACAGCAGTGCCGGTGCTTCATCCACCTGGCGTGTAATCGTGTCCAGTGAATTCAGCGTGTTGGCCTCAGAAGCACCCGCTTCTTCTGCCTGCACAACCCCCAGCGGTAACGCCAAGGTCAGTAAGGCACTGCAATAGATCCTGCGCTTTCTCATTTCACGCTTTCTCCTCGTTGGATCAAGCCTTGCAAGACGCTACGCTCAATATCGGCACAAATCTGGTTGGTCTTGAATTTATACAAGGCGTCGAGGGTTTCTTTGGTGTCAGTGTTCACATCTCCCCGCACAGCGCTATAGACGGAGGCGTTGCTCACAAGGCGATCAAACTGGGCTTTCTTGAGTGCGTAAGCTCTAGGGCTGACTTGTCGCAGTGCAGCCAATTCATTTTGACACAGGCCAATTTTGTTCGTTTTGGCTTCAGTTGGGGCTGGCGGTGGTGGTGACACGCTTATCTGTTGGGGAGGTGACTGTACGTTTGTAACTGGCGGTTGATTCTGCGATACAGTTCTTTTTGCCTGATTACTCTGGCAACCCGCCAGCAACAGACCACTGCACAATAACACACCTAAACAGAGGCTTTTTTGGCTGCTTATCATCAAAAAATTCCTTTCAAAAATTCCGTTATCGGTACGTCGAAACAGACGCTACCGGATATGACCCTGATGAATATGCTGTAAATTTTTCAACACTGATGGACAGAGCATTGAGTGGCGAAGCACCCCAGACAAGTATCTACTGGCATGATACTTATAGTGTTTTTCGCTTAGTTGAGTCGCGTTTTCGCTATGTTTGCTACCGTTTATTGACCCAATGGAAGAATCATCCAATCCTTGCCGACACTCAACGATGGTTGGATAGAATAGCCCCAAACATCGGTTTCACAGCATACAACGGTTAGAAGAGCGAAATAATACTGATATTTTTGATATCCAGCAACCATCCGCAAGCACTTACCTACTGAAATGGCGTATAAAAAATGGTACTCACTCGACAGAAAAATGGATATCTAAAATCCAAGGAGCGGGTTCTCAATCATTTTGCCTTGCCGCAAAATAAGCTGCCCTAACCGGCACTAATAAAAATAAAGTTTTTTTGTTATAGGAAAATAAAGATAATTATTCATAAAATCAATAATTTACAACAAAATTCCGTATCCCCCTCCCGAATTAGCACTCATAAAGAGCCATGTATAGATATTTATCATAATCTGAGTTAATAGTGATTCACTCCATGACTGGCAAGTTAATCCATATTGACGCTACAGATTAACCAAGAAACATCTGATGCACGTCCGCAATATGGCAAAATAATGCCATATCAACAACTTGGTTATATTTGGATTATTTTATCTGATTAAAATAACCGCGGAAAATAACTAGATTAATCCCAAGCAATATTCTTAATTGGTTTACTATGCTTTTCTGGCCTTCCCTAAAGCGATTTTTACAAGTTCCGTATCAATGACGGCCACACAGCGCCGCTAGATTGCCCCGGCCTATTGGGATAACGTCAGGATTCGATATGAGCCTAACACGCTATAAAACAAGACGATTTTCTCATTACATCGGCAATCGGAATATTTACACACTTTCATGCTTTACAAGGCCTATAGGCACCGTTATTATTCGCCCCGTTCACACGATTCCTCTGTAGTTCAGTCGGTAGAACGGCGGACTGTTAATCCGTATGTCACTGGTTCGAGTCCAGTCAGAGGAGCCAAATTTAACGCCATGAACTTTTAAAGAAGTTCGTGGCGTTTTTCATCTCAATACCTTAGCCAGCAACAAACGGCTATCAGGCCATCCAGAGTAATTTATGTGCCGTATCGACATAGCACAGGTATTGCAGCGATAACGGCAACCTATAGTTATGAGGCTACCGCGCCTTACGCAGGGTGATATTGATACGGTGTGAACCCACCAGCGAGTGATAACCTTCTTTTACCGGCAAAATGCCGTGAAAACACAAACGCGACGGGCCGCCCCAAACCACCACATCACCATGTGCCAATGGAATACGCTGCGTTCTATCGCTGCGCTGCAAGCCACCAAACTGAAATACCGCCGGTAGCCCCAGTGATACGGAAACGATCGGCGCACTGAAATCGTGCTCATCTTTGTCCTGATGCAGTGACATTTTACTGCCCGGATCGTAACGGTTGATCAGGCAGGCATCCGGCACGTAGTGGCCAAATCCAGCTTGCTGTGCCGCCTCGTCGGCCAGCGCCATCAAAATTGCCGGGATCGACGGCCAACGCTTGCCACTGCCAGGATCGCGTGCGGAATAGCGGTAACCTTGACTATCGCTGGTCCAACCGTTGCCACACCAGCTCATCGCCACCGACATGGTAAAACCACCTGGCGTGGTCATATGCCGCCACGGTACCTGTGCTACCACGGTGTGAACTGCGGCCAGCAATTCCGGGCAGTGGTCACGCACAAAGCCATGCATCACGACCGCACCCGGCGCGATTTCCTCACGCCACGGCGGCGGTAATGCGTCTTCAAAGAGATCGAGCGTCATGATTAATGCCTGTATAAATACACAGTCACATTCTAACCGCTCGGCACCACTTGTCCAGTAGTTGAACGCCACGTCACCATAATTCTGATTTAACAGTGAATCACTGTTGTTACAGCGTCACTTTTCAGCAAGAGATGCCCATTGAATCGGCGACCGGCATAGCATTGTGGCGTTAGCGTTTTCAGCAACTCCAGTTCAAAGGTCTGTTGCTGCATGTCCAACTTAGTGAAACGCGCATCGATGAAATAAAAATAGCAGCGTACCTGCGGATAAAGTGCCTTGAACAGACTCTCTTTGGCGGAAAACACCAGTGTCAGCAATTGCTCAAAAGCCTGTGGCTGCTGGCGTAACCACCCATATTCCAGTTCACTGATAATCCCGCTCCATAAGTCTTCGGCACGTTTGGCGGGCATCAGTGTTTCCACGTCGATACCGATGCCTCCCAGACCGTTTTCTCGGTGGGCAGCGCACAGTGCCGTATCTACATTATGACTGATCGCCCCAGCAATACCCTGCGGCCACAGCGGTGCACGGTCTTCACCGCGCAATAGCGTAAAATCATGATGCCCCAGTCTTGCCAGCACCTGCCGCGCCAGATAACGTCCGGCCAGATATTCTGCCCGGCGCTTTACCACCGCAGGGGTTAAATGCTCAGGGAAATCGATCCCAGCCGACAGGAACAGTTCATCGCGATAAGCCGCCACAGCAAAATGGCAATGGGCTATCTGACCTGGATAATCAGCAATCGTCAGCCATTCAATATGGGTAATAAAAGAAGAGAACACGCTTCGTCCGTAATAAAAGTGCAGATGAGGTAGTGTATACCTAAAGTACTTGGAGTTGCAGCCAGATGGCATGCAGAGTAAGTCTCATAC
>JBAQHZ010000553.1:0-29402 GCA_049288585.1 Chania sp. | reverse complement strand
CTATGGCGATGATCCGAGCATTGAACAAGATGACGCTCGCGGGTATGCCAAAAAGTGTGCGCGTTGCCTGAGGTATATGCACATTCAAGGGGTTCTTTTGTCCAAATATGATTTATTCAACAAAGCCTCTATCTTCTTATTTTCCATTTCTGATGTCCTGCACTTCATTATCGGTAAATTTCCCCCAACGCAGCACCAACTGAGCCATTCAACCCACCTATAGTCCTTGCTACATCGCGAAGATCCGATTGCAGCGGCAGGAAGAAGGGGTTAGAAGCCATATCCCCGGCCAGTTTTGGCCGGGATGATTTTGCTTACTTAGGATCTGTGGGTGGGGATTTTTTGGTGCGAAATTTATCTATTACATTAACGACTAACACATACAGTGTGATTGCACTTCCAGCAACGCAACCGAATACTATTGCTCGCTCAATCTGCCCAAGAGGTATGTAAAAATAACCCTTTGTAATATATATATATAGTGACGCTACAGCACCAAGGAAGAAACACACCAATATGCAAAAAAAACATGAATAAATTAATAACTTAAAGTAAGTAATCATTTTTTATTTTCCTGTTTATCCGTTTGCATGTCCGTAGCTGTTGGAGGATTTGATGCGTTCTTTATGTACCCTCCCAAAAACTCAGTTCCGAGAGAACCTACAGCATCAAATACAAAGCCTGGAGCTTTATTCTCCCCGATGATTTTCTCAACACCGATAGGTGCATACTTTCCAAAAAGACCACCAATCAGAGCACCACTACCTGCAATGCTAGCAGCGCCCATATCCGGCCCATCGCTAAATACCGAACCACTCATTGCTATCCCGGTATTCATCATGATCCCCCGCCCTGGGGCAAGCCCCCCCGTGACAGCTGCGCTTATACTGCTCTTATAGTCCCAAGTCTTGTTTTCATTACCTGGCTGATTCAGGTCGTACCACTGATAAGTGCCATTGGCGATACTGGCTATGGTCGAACCCGCCGCCACTTTGCTTATCCCCGCAGCTGGTCCCAGATACCAAGCACCGGCAATCAGTACACCATTAACATAGCCATCAACGATCACTTTCGAGATATCTTGTCCCTCTGGCATCGTACCCGTGGCCAACTTATGCAGCGCATACTGCTGTTCTTCATCTGTCATAGGGTTCAGGATCTTGCCGTCCTCACCCGTCAGATTGGTATTGTTGTACAGCGAGTTTACCGACTGCCCGTAATCCGCCATGCCTTTACCAAAATCGTTCGGCACTAAAAGGTTATTGTTTTCGAGAGCGTTCTTTCCGGCCTGTCCTCCCGCTACGGTGTTCGCCGTGCTGTCACCCACTACGCCACCAACCAGCCCCGCCGCCAATGTGCCCAGGGCGCTAATGGTCTGACGCTGTTCTTCTGTCAGATCCTCATGGTTGATACCGGGGTACATCTGCTGGGCGATAAATTCACCCATGACCGCGCCGGAGGCTCCCGCTAACGCACTGTTGCCATTCACTGCTGCGGTTACCGCACCCAGAACGGCGTGCGCCATCAGGTTGGCTTCCGTGTTGACACCCCCTTCTCTGCTGGGGTCAAGGGTCATCTTGTGGATCACTTCCGCCAGATACGGCGCACTGGCCCCCGCCAGCGCTTTCGCCATGTCTCCGCCTGCCAGTCCCTGTATCGCTGCTGTTGCCGCCTGAATACCCTGCTGTAGTGCGCTACCGGTGCCGTACTGCTTCATGGCATCTTTATAGGCTTGGGTTTCACGCAGTTTATCCACGGGCAGATCGCCATACTTATCTTTCGCCGCTTTCAGCCCGTTGATATCCCCCTGAGTCCGAGCAATATCAGCCGCCTGGCTGCCAATTTCGCCAATGAGCTGCGCTTCTTTCAGCCGGTTTTGTTCTTTCTCCTTGTCGAAGATTTTTTCCAGCCCAGGGTTGGCATTTTCCACGTCACGGCTGAGATCCCCGACGTTCTGAGTCTGCTTGTCTTTGTCACGGATGGTAATGGTGCCTTCACTCACCGCCGACTGCGTCGTTGAACTGGCGCTGCCGCTGCCGTTCACCCCGGTCAGTAGACCATTGGCCATATTCCCCGCAAACTGCCCACCGATAGGGCCACCGCTGCTGATACCCACACTCTGGTGCTCAACATCATACTCGGCTTTGTTCTCGATATTGCTGAACCCCAGCGTACCGGTATCGAGTTTATTCTTGTCTGCCGTCGCTGTCGAACCGATGACCGCACCGTTCAACTGGGTGTGCTCCCCCACGGTGATGTCGAAACCGCCTTTTCCGGCAAAGACCCCGGTCTGCTCCTGCACGCTGTCGTAGGTGCTGTGCATCTTATCGCGGCTCAGATTGACCGAACCACTGGCAGAGCCGAACCCGACGCTGCCACCCGCGCTGGCGTTCTGCTGTTTCGAGTCGTAGTTGTCGCTGTCGCGCTCACTGGTTAAGGTCAGGTTGCGCCCGACATCCATCGTCACCTTGTCGCCGCTCACCTGTGCCCCGGTCAGGGTGGTGTCGCGCCCGCTGGTGATATTCAGGTTGTTACCGGCGTTCAGCGTGGTCTCGGTGTGAGTCAGCAGATTGCCGCTCTCCGAACCTTTGCCCTTGTTCACGCTGGCGTTCAGCGTCAGGCCATTCTTGCCCTGACCGAAGTTCACGCCCACGCCAACCGAACCGCCGTGGCTTTCGTTCTTGCCATCCAGCGTCTGGGTGTTCTGGGCGGAAAGCAGATTGACGTCCCGCGCCGCATTCAGGTTGATATCCTTCCCGGCCTGCAACTGGCTGCCCTGAACGTTGATATCAGTCCCGGTCGAGCGGATGTTCAGGTTATTGCCTGCGGTCAGGGTGCTACCCTGGCTTTGCGACTGGTTGGTGGTCTGCTCGGATTTCGACGACTGGCTGCCGTAGGAGAGGTTCAGCCCCACCAGGCTGGTTTTTTCATCTCCGGCATTGTTAAGCTCGTTGGCCTGGGCAGCCTGTACCCCACTTAATGCCGATTTCATGCCCTGCAAGGCAGCAAGACGCCCACTGCTCTCCTTGCTGGCATCGTTGGCGCTCGATACTGCCGAACTCACCGCACTGCCCACCGTGCCAGAGAGCGCCAGCGTCAGGCCGCTTTGCTTCTGCTCCACCACATGCTTTTGGGTGCTCTGGTTTTCTGCAGCGAGGACATTCACTTCCTTGCCGGTCAGGTTGATGTCTTTTCCGGCCAGCACGTCAGAACCCTGAACCGTCAGGCTATTACCTGCATTGAGTGTCACATTCCCCTGGGTGCTGCCCACGGTGCTGCCGACGCTGGTCTGGGATTTGCCGTCATCGGTGGTTTTGGTGTCGTTGGTGCCGTAGCTGAACCCAATGCCGCCGGTGCCGGACAGGCCGCTTTTCTTCTCCTGCAGCAGATGGGTTTCATCCCGCTGTTCGGTTGCCGCCTGCAGGTTCAGATTGTTACCGGCGGAAAGAGCCACATCTTGCGTAGCAGCCACGCTGCTGCCCGTGACGGTAAAATCACGTCCGGCCTGCATGCTCACGCTGTCGCCACTCAACTGGCTGCCATTGACAGTCTGCTGGCTGATGGTGTCCCGCGACTCGGTGGTGGTTTTCGAGAGCATGCCGCTGCTGCCGGTGGCCTTGTAATGCTGGTCCAACGTCGTGGTGTCAAGGCCATGCTGAATATTGATATCGTTACCTGCCGCCACACTGAGTTTTTCACCAGCAGAGACGTTGCCTGCGGTGATATTCACATCGTGTCCGGCACCCAGTTGCACGTTTCCTGCACCGACCACTTCGCTGCCGACCTGCTGGCTGCTGGAGTGATGCTGCCAGTTGTCGCCCCAGTTGAGGTTGTCTGTGCTGCCGGTGGTGACGGTATTGAGGTTCAGGTCGCGCCCGGCGGTGATGGACGTGCTGCCGCCTTCGCCGCTGTTGACCACCTGCGCCGCCGTGAGATTCACATCCCGCCCAGCCTGCAGCGCCAGCGTACCGTCCGGCTGCTGCACATACAGCCCGGCAACGCGGTCCAGCGTGTTACGCGCAAAGTCACCGCCAGCGCTCTCGGCGCTGCGGGTGGTGGTAATGGCGTTGATATCCCGCCCGGCAGTTGCCACAAGGCTCTGTTGCCCGGCGATCACGCCGCCGACGTTATTGATATCGGTCCGCGCTTTCAGCGCCACATCGTTACCCTGGATCAGCCCGCCCAGGTTGTTGATGTTCTCCGCCAGGATCTGCGTGCTCTGCTGGCCGTTGATGCGCCCGCTGTTGGTCAGATCGCCGCTCAGGTTCAGGCCGACATTTTTCCCGGCCAACAGCGCACCGCTGCCATCCAGGTCACCCGCCTTGACGGTGGCATACACCTGCGGCACCAGCACCTGCTGGGTGCTGCCGTCCGGCAGCGTCACCGTTTGGGCGACCAGCCAGACGATATCGCCACTGAGCAGCGCCATCTGTTCGGCGGTGAGCGCAACGCCCAGCGTCAGGTTGTATTTCTTGCCGAACTCCACCCCGTTGTTCATCAGGGCTTTGTACTGCTCTTCGTCGTTCTGGAAACCCTCGATATAACGGTTGCCGGTCAGGGCGATCACCTGTTCGCGGATCAGCCGTTGTTCGTAATAGCCATCCCCCAGGCGTTTCAACACGTTGTTCGGATCGGTGGTGAAGGCGTTCATCATGTAATCCGAGCCCAACCACTGTTTCTGGTTGGTAAAGCGCGGATCGGTTTCCACCAGATACGGGCTGCTTTCCGGGCGTACCTGGAACAGGCTGTTGTCCGGCAGTTGGGTGTTTGGCCCCACCAGGCGCACCACCTTGCCCGAGTCCCCGAGGTTCACCTCGAAGGTTTTGCCCGCTGGCAGGGTAATCGCCCCTGGCACCACCGGCAGCAGGTTGCCCGCACCCGGCCCGGTAATCGGCGCGGCATTAATGCCTGCTGCACCCTGGATATCGCCATTAATCTCGGCCTGCTGCTGCGCATCAATCACCAGATTGCTGCCTTGCCCCTGGGTATACTCTGCCAGGGTGCTGGGTTTCAGCGTGATGGCCTGGATCACCGTCGGTGGCTGGTATTTGACGTCATTAACAACCGAGGAGTCACCGCCCTTCTCCTGGTGACGTGAATAGTAAAAGGCTTTGCCTACATCGTTGATCTGGCGGTTGGCTTCCACCTCGACGTTATCGACTGACCCGGTCTGTAGCGACAGTGCGCCACCGGCGATAATCTGGCTCTTGTCATTCAGCACGCTCCCCGCATTGATGCTGAGATTGCCACCAGCAATGATTTTGCCCGGGTCGCTCTCCATGACACGGTCTTCGGTGATGGTGCGGGTGTAGTCGTAATGGGTAAAACGGTCACCGTTGGTGGTGTGGCAGATCACCCCTTCGATACACAGCACATTCACTTCGTCCTGGTAGATGTAGATGGTGTAATCTTTGTCGTTGTAACGCACACCGTTATTCAGACGCGCCACTTCGTATTCGGAAATGTGCTCCTGGGAAACCAGCACGTTTTCCAAGGAGAAGTGGTCGTTGATGTTGTTGATCTGCGCGATGTTGAGCGCCATATCCCCGGCGGACTCAAGGGTGGAGCTGTGATTGTTCAGCACCCCGCCCTGACCGATGGCCTGATAGTTACCATCCAGCGCGCCGCCAATCGCCATAAATCCATCGCTGTAAATCAGCGCATGGTCGCGGTTGTTCAGCGTCCCCACACCCAGATCCAGCCGTTGCCGGGCCGCGATAGTCGCCGCCTGGCCGTTCTCCGCCAGGTTGTTCAATGTCCCAGCCTGGATAGCGAGCGCATCGCCATAAATACGGCCACTGCCGATATTGTTGACGGTAGCCCCGTTGAGGCGGGTATAGAAACCGTCAATCAGGCCGTAATTGGTCAGGGTCTGGGTAGCGGTGAGTTGCGTGGTGCCCGCGCTGATTTCCGCAGTGGCACTGTTGAACAGGTTAGTGGCGGTCAGATCCAGTTGATTACCCGCCTGAATCAGCGACTGGTTGGTCAGAGTGCCCTGGGTGGTCAAGCTCAGGTCATGGCTTGCCTGGATTGACCCAGTATTGAAGAAATCCTGCGCCAGCGTGAGCGACATGTCCCCCAGCGACAGCAGCGAGCCGTCGCCAGTCAGGGAACCGCTGTTCAACGTGAGTTGCTGGCCTGCTTCCATGGCCCCGGCGCTGTTGGTGACTTGTTGGGCCTGGGTGTGCAGGCTGCTCTGTGCGCTCAACAGCCCCGAAGTATTGTTCAGGCTGCCGCTCAGGTTGAGCGTCAGCGCATCATCCACGCGCAGTGCACCCTGGCTGTTGTCGACATCCGCCGCATTCAGCGTCAAGCTGCCGCCCTGGATGCCATGTTGTGCGTCGAGGGTGTTCTGGTTAAGGATGGTGGCGGCGTTCAGGGTGACATTCAGCGCCCCCTGGATCAGCCCGGCCCCGTTGTCGATCACCGATTGAGCCGCGTTAAGCGCCATATTACCCAGCGCCTGGATCTGGCCCTGCTGGTTATTGATTTGGCTGGCGGTGAGATCCAATGTGCCCTTGCTGAACAGGTTGCCTTGCAAGCTGTTATCGAACGCGGCGGTATTGAGCGCCATCGCCCCGCCAGAGGCCAGCAACCCGTACTGGTTATTCACATCCGCACTGGCGAGTAACAGATCACCCTGCGCACTGAAGGTGCCGTGCTGGTTATCGAGCGCAAAGCCTTGGGTATTCCACTGCAAATCCTGACCGGACTGCAAGGTACCCCAGGCGTTATTCAGCGCCTGCGTCAGGGCATTGATACTGCCCAGTGCGGCGATCTGGCCCTGCAGGTTATTGACGGCCCCGGAGGTCAGGGTCAGTTGCTGGTTAGTGATGAGCACACCCTGCTGGTTGTCCAGCGCAGCGGTTTTAAGCGTCAGCGAACCTTGGCTGGTGATGCCGCCCTGGTCACCGCTGTGGGTGTTGCTGAGGGTTCCACCTTGAGTGTCGATCAGCAGATCCGCCGCACTTTGCAGCAGGCCACCATCATCGTTGAGTAGCCCGGTGTTAAACAGTGACAAATGACTGAGAGAAGCCAGTTGGCCGCCCCGGTTATCCAGTAACCCGGAGTGCAATACCGTATCGCCACCGCCCACCAGTTTGCCCTGGCGGTTATCCACTGCGCCGCTGGAAAGCGACAGCGCACCGGTTGCACCGATCAGCCCGCCTGCCGAGTTATCTATCGTCTGGCCGTGGGTGTTCAGCGTCAGTGCCGCACCGGACTGCACGCTGCCCGCCTGGTTGTTGAGAGCACCGCTGCTGAGTGCCAGCCCCTTATCCGCCAGAATTTTGCCTGCGGCATTGTTGATATTGCCGGTCTGGGCATTCAGGGTGCTGGCCGCAATCTGGCCATGACTGTTGTCGAGGTTGCCGGTCGCAAGCTGCATATCACCTGCGCTGACAATGCCGCCCTGTGCGCCGCTGTTGCGGTTCACCACCTCGGCACCGCGACTGTTCAGGCTCAAGGTGGAACCGGCCTGCATCAGCCCGCCTGTGTTATCCACCGCGCCGCTGAGCGAGGTCAGGCGGCCATCGGCGGCAATCAGGCCGTCCCGGTTGTTGAGCGCACCGTCCAGAGTCAGCGTTACATCGTGCTTGTCGGCAGCAATCAGTTGGCCCTGCTGATTGTTCAGGGTTCCGGCGGTCAGCGCTAACGCGCCGTTAGAGAAGATGTCCCCCTCCAGATTATCGAACAGGTCGGTAACATTCAGGTTCAACGTGCCGCTGCCGGTCTGGGTCATCTGCCCGCCACGGTGCGACAGGCTCCCGGCGTTAAGGGTGATATTTCCCGCCTGGGTAGTGGTGTTATCCAGTTGCAGTTGGGTACCGCTGAGCGCCAGACTGCCGTTGGACAGTACAGCGCCCTTATCACCGTTCATCTGCGTAGCCTGAATGGTCAGTGCACCGTCACCGGCATGCACAATCGTACCCTGCTGGTTATTGAGATTCGCCGTGTTGAGCGTCAGGTTTTTGCTGTTGCTGGCAATGGTCCCGGCACGGTTGTTGATGCTGGCAGCATGCGAGAGGGTTAAATCCTGTTGCCCGAGTTGCTGCACGGTACCCTGCTGGTTGGAGAGGGCCTTGGCGGTCAGCGAAAGCTGGTCAGCACTGAGTTTACCGCCGTCGTTATTGAGCATCCCGCCGGTACGCGCAGAGAGTGTTTGCGTTGCCGCCAGATTGGCCCCGGCGGTGCTGATATCGCCCACCGTGGCCTGAAGATCGAGAGTGTCGCCATAGGTTTGGCTGCCGCTGAGGTCTAGCGCGGTGCCAGTGGCGGAAAGTTGCCCCGCTGCCGAGTTTTGCCCGTTAGCGGTGAGTTGCCCCTGGCTGTTGAGCGTCAGATTACCGCTCGCGCCCAGTTTGCCATCGCTGGCCATACCTGCCGCCAGCACACCCTGTGAGGTACTGTTGATACTGGCTGCGGTAAGCCGGGTGTTGCCTTGTGCTGCCACAATCCCGCTGTTGGTCAGCGCGCCACGGCTCTGCACCTGGGTATCTGCCCCGGCGTACAGCTTGCCGCTGTTATTGATATCCCCAGTGGTCGTCACCTGGACGGTCTGAGAAGCGGTCATCGCCCCGCTGTTAGTGAGTGTGCCGTCGGCATTGACCACCACGTCACCGGCAATCGCATTGAGCGCCCCGGCGTTGTGCACGCCGACCCCGGCTTCGGTGCCCAGCAGGCGGATTTTATTGGCGTACATACCGCCCAGTTGGGATACATCCACCGCCACCTGTGGACGGGGGCTGCCGTCAGCGTTTTTTGCTGCGACAGTTTGATGTGCCGCATCCACCTGGTTGCGCCCGGTGGTCACCGCCAGATCGTTGGCCCACAGCCCGGCATTGATTTTGACCGAGCGGGCAATCAGGTCGGTATGATCCTGCAGGCTGCTGTCCAGCCCCTTGCCCTGAATGACGATTTCGCCGCGTTCGACGTTGTAACCGGTCAGTTGGCCGTTGGTCATCTGCGCCTGGCCGGTGGTGAGCGTGGCGCGGTTGGCGTTGATAAAGCCGCAGCCGCTACAGGTGATACCTGCCGGGTTGGCGATCACCACCTGCGCTTTCTGCCCGGCTACTTCGATAAAGCCGTTCAACTGGCTGGGGTTACTGGCATTGACCTCATTGAGAATGACTTTGGCTTCACCCTTCGCCAGCCACGGGTTGGCGGTCACCATCCCGGCGATCTGGGTCTGGGTGTTGAGGTGGCTGTTATTGAGCACCACGCCCTTGTTATCGACATCGAACTGGCTGTAGACGTTGCGGGAAACCCCCTCTGCGCTTGGTGTCTGGATATTGACCTGTGGGGTGCCATTGGCACTGCTGATGATGGTCGGCTGCTGGTTGCCCGGCGCGCTGCCATCGGCCACGATGTTGGCCTGCACCGGCTGAATGGCCCCCAGGGCCAGCAGCACCGCAAAACACAGGCCATGAACTTTACCTATCATCTGGCTGAGAGTGTGGCCAGTGCCGGACGGCGACGACGCGGCCCCCGCACGGCCAGCCCCGGCGATATCAGGCACCACCATCAGCATGCCACGAGCCTGGTTGAAAATGAGTCGGTATAAATTCTTGTTCATGACTGCGTCCCTGCGGAAAAGCAAAAAGTAAAAAAATAAGGTCTCTACCTTAATGACCTCAAACGACAGCGTGAACGCTATCGCTTCAGGTCATTAATCCCGGCCGAAACCGGGATGTCAGGCATCAGAAGCGGTAACCGATACCGATATTGAAGCCGTTAATGTCGTGAGATTGTCTGCCGTCATCCAGGCTGGAGCCTTCGTAACCGATATCCACCGCCACATTTTCAATCGGGTTAATCTGCACACCCACGCCGTACATCAACGAGGTCTTGTTGATGTTGCCGGTTTCCGTGCCCATATAGCGGTAAGAGCCGGATTCGTAGTTGGTCCAGGAGGAACTGTAATCCACTTTGTTACGATTGAACCCCAGCAGGCCATAGAGGCTGACAAATTCGTTAAAGCGGTAAGCCGGGCCGACAGACAGCGAGTAATATTTGATGTCTACCTTGTTGTCGATGATATCGCGCGCCAGAAGGTAGGAATCATTGTCATTCCCACTCATATAGGTGAAGGAGCCGATAACGCTGACCGGTGAATCCCACTCATAGCGGTACTTGAGGTTCACCCCGTTGATGTTGTTCAGGTTCTGTACTTTACTTTGCGCATAACCTAGGGAGACAGTGTGCTGATCGGCCTGTGCCAGCGAGCTCAAGCCCAGAGCGGCAACTAACGCCGAGGTCATCAATAACGCTTTCATTGTTTCATCCTTTAAGTGTGTGCTTGCCTTAGCAGCAGTTTTACGTCATCCCTAGTCCCGCCGCTCATCGGCGTGCGGGTATTCGGGTAGAGAAGCAGATAATGGGTTGGCCGCACGCCAGGCGCGAGCCTGCGCATGGCTGACCTGGTCACCCTTGAAATTCATCACGCGTTTACCGCGTTGTGCGCCACGGTGATAAAGGGAACGAAAACAGTGCTCAGGGAACAGTGCGGCCCCCACCAGGCGGCGCATCGCCCGGACGTCGCCAAACGGCGCGATCCAGTCGCGGAGCCACAGGCGATCGCCGCTGGCCCAGTCATCTTCCTGCACCAGAATGGCCGGTTGCGTGAGATAGCGCGCTTCCGCCTCCGCACTCAGCCACATCCAACTGAGGAAAAACAGCGGCTGTGTGCCCCGGCTGACCAACATATAGTGCTGGTGTTTGATAATCGGCAACAGCACCGTGGGCAACGCGTGCAGCGGCACATCCCGGTGCTGCGGCGAGTGCATCCATAGCCATACGGCGGCCCCGAGTACTTCGGCCTCACTGCGATCGCCACCTAATATCAACGGGGCATGGACGTCATAAGCACCTATCTGCATCAAAAATCCCAGTTCAAGGTGAAACCCAGCGTGACCGGGCTGGTATCAAAACCATCCGGTTTGGAGAGCGGCACCCCGGCAAACAGGTCGTAGCGGGTCTTGAAGGCGCTGCCACGCACGCCGAGCACGCCACCGGCCAGGTTAGTCCCCACCAGACCTTCGGTGCCACGACCGCTGACGTGACCGTAATCAGCCCCCAGATACAGTTCCTGATTGGGTACCGGCGTCGTCCAGGCCAGCTCATTGCGTACCGTCCAACCCGCGTTGGCATTGAGGGTACGCTCACCGTCAAAGCCGCGCACCGTAAAGCGGCTGCCGATGGCAAACTGGTCCTGCGGCGTCAGCGGGGTGTTACTCATTTGGCGCTGATACTGAACGTTGTAACGGAAGGTCTGCTTGCCCAGCGCAAACGGCACGTTCAACTGGCTGGAGATCTGGATAATCTTGCTCAGCGCGGTGGCGTCACCGTAATACTCTTCCGGCGCAGGCAGTGCACCGAACCAGCGGGTGCCACGCTGATAGCTGATACCGGCATCCAGCGTCGCCTGCTGAATAAAGTGGCGGTGTTGCAGCCCCATGCGCCAGGCAGCGGTGCGGCGGCGCTGCACTTCTATTTCGGTGTCATTGATGTAGTTTTTCGCGCCACGCGTCAGGATATCGTAGGTAAAGGTGGTTTTCTGGGTGCCGCTGCGGTGCAGTACGCGGCTCAGTTGCACGGTCAGGTTCTGGCTGTCGCCACGGTAACGGTAATCCCCGTTCAGCCCTGCCACAGTCTGGTGATAGTCGTAGTCGTTGGCGGTCACTGACAGCATCGCGTAGCGGAACGGCACCGAGTAATGAGCGGTGATGTTCTTGCTGCTCTTGGCATTGCCGGGTTGCAGCGCACGCGTGCCGGAAATATAGAACAGGTCGCTGAGTGACAGCGGGTTATCCAGCGAGAAGGTCAATCCGCCCTGGTAACGCCCGGTGCCTTTCGAGCCGGAGTCGTCCAGCGACGCGCCCAGCCGCCAGATTTTTGCCTGTTGCCAATGCAGCAGAATGTCGCTTTCGCCGGGTTTTTCCCCCGGGACGATTTCCATCTTGGCCTGCACGGTCGGCAGACGCTGCAGGTTCTCCAGCCCCTGCTCAATATCGCGCAGATCCAATAATTGACCTGCTCGCGGTGGGAACGCATTGAACAGCGTGACATGGCTCCCGCTGTCCGGCGTCAGTTTCACCTGACGGATGAAACCAGGCAGGATGTTCAGCTTCAATGTACCGCTCTTTAAATCCTGCTGCGGGGCCAGCACGCGGGTGGTGATATAACCGTGATCCACCAGGCGGTTCTGCATGGTGCTCATCAGCAGGTTGATGCCCTTGCCACCCAGACACTGGCCCTGCGCCTGATTGGCGATGCGTTGTAACGGCAACCAACGCGGCAACGCTTCCTGACCGCTCAACGCCACGCGATCGATATTGAAGCAGGGCTTTTCCAGTGGGAAAGCCAAACGCCCCAACCGCGAAGCCGGGGGCAACAGACGCACATCGGGCGTCGGGGGCAACAGCTGCTGTTCCAGCGCGCGCTGACGCTGCTGCTGCAAGATCACTTGTTCGTTGTTATTGATGGCGCTAGCCGCAAATGCCATAGGTGAAACCATCAGGAACGCAGGCACAGCAATAGCACAGGCACGGCAATGGCGTGCCTGGCGGATGAAACGGGGGGATGGCATCAAACAATCCTTGTTGGAAAACGCTTAATATTTGCTTATATAAATTTGCGCGAATATTAACCATGAGGAGAACCGTTTGCAATAATTATCCTGACTTGGACGCGGATAAAGACGCCTTTATCAGCCCTGATGGATGAGTGCGGGATTACCAAAGGTCAGTATTAACCACAGCATTCAAGGAGTGGAGGCAGGTACAAGTAAGCCTGTCGCACGGCATTACCTGGGCAAATGGAGTAGATTTACGCGGCTGTGTGCATGACCTGCTCTTACTCCCCACGTCCTTCTAGCGTCTCCAGATGTCACTGCACGTTCACTCCTGCACCTCACCGTAAATAAACGTAATACACTGAAATTCAATAATAAAGATAGATTGAGGTACATTTTTGGCTGTTCTCTAATGGCGATGAAAACACACGGCCTTAAGTGGCAAAACCAAGGAGAACACATGACTCAATACCAGCTAGGAACGATATCAGCGCAGAGCTCGTACTTCACCCCTCCAGCACCAGATGCCATTCCGTATCAGCGTATGCCACTCAACCTCCTCAGCGACTCTATCTGGAGCGTACAGAACAAGACCAAAGCCCCCTTGCCTTTGGTTGTCGCTGCGGCCCTGACGCCAATTGCCCTGATCTGCCAGGGTTTGATCGACGTCAGCCCCGCAGAGGATCTGCTCTTCCCGGTGTCTTGTAACTTTTGCACTGTAGCAGAGTCGGGTGAACGCAAATCAACGGTCGACAAGCTGTTTATGGCCCCTATTTATGACTATGAGCGTTCAGCCAGCATGCAATATCAGGAAGACTTGCAGCTATACGCACTCAACCTGGAAACTTGGAAAGTGGAATTCAAAGCATTAAAAAGCCAGCTTTCCAAACAGACCAAGAAGGACCAGCCGACTGATGCAATAAAAGCACGTCTGATAGCACACCAACGCAATGAGCCAAAACCACCAACCCGCGTGCAGTTGTTGGCGAATGACATCACGCCAGCGGCGTTGCAATATCTGTTGCACAGTGGTGGAGGGTCATTGGCTCTGCATTCGGCAGAAGGTGATATTCTGCTAAGTGGCCAGGCCTTGCAAAACCTGGGGCTACTTAACGATTTGTGGGATGGTGCATCATTCTCGGTTACGCGTCGCCAATCCGAAAGTTTTACGGTTCATGATGCACGTTTGAGTATAAGCCTGATGGTGCAGGCTGCGGTATTGCAGAAATACTTAAAACACTCCATGGAACAGGCTCGTGGCAGCGGATCCCTGGCACGTTATTTCTTTGCGGCTCCACAATCAACCATCGGTACTCGTGTCGGCCATACCATGGAGAACTACCAGCAATGGGTTGCCCCGTATTACCAACGCCTGGAACAGTTGCTGATGCAATATACGGATAAACTGGCAATAGGCGACAAAAGCCGGATTACGCTGACTTTTACCCCAGAAGCACAGCGTTACTGGGCAAACCTGTGTGAGAACATCGAGCGCCAGTTGTTACCCGATGGTGACTATTTTGCCATCCGTGATTTCGCCAGCAAGGAAAGCAACAAGGTGGCTCGCCTGGCAGCACTGTTCCATTATTTCAGTGGTGATGAAGGGGATATCCCGGTGCATACCGTGGAAGCGGCTCAGGCAATATGTCAGTGGTATTTGAACGAAGCGCTACGCCTGTTTGCACCAGCACCTGTGCCACCCCAGCATGTCCTGGATGCGGATTTGCTCAGCCAGTGGTTGCACGAACGTTTTCAGGATAGTGATGGCCAACCAATGACGAGGTCCTGGATGCGTTCACGCGTTCCCAGTGCGCTACGCCAACCAGGACGCCTGGGACCAGCGCTGGATTACCTGCATTGCAACCGGCGAGTGCATGTCTGGCGCAAGGGGAATACAACCTACATCTCCCCACCACAATCTATTACCCAATCTGTTTTTACACGCTGTGATTTTACCCAGCAGTAATCCCCTTTTACCTCACACAGCGTCCTTACTTTGGGCGCTGTATTTTTATGCATTCACACCCAATGCGGGCCGTGAGTTAGCATGCGTTAACCTTGGCCTCATTTACTGGTGAAATGTTACTTTTTTATTTTCCCCTTGGGGTTGCTACTGCTTAATTTGCTCAATTGAGCAAATTAAGCAGTAGCAACCCCAAGGGGAAAATAAAAAAGTAACATTTCACCAGTAAATGAGGCCAAGGTTAACGCATGCTAACTCACGGCCCGCATTGGGTGTGAATGCATAAAAATACAGCGCCCAAAGTAAGGACGCTGTGTGAGGTAAAAGGGGATTACTGCTGGGTAAAATCACAGCGTGTAAAAACAGATTGGGTAATAGATTGTGGTGGGGAGATGTAGGTTGTATTCCCCTTGCGCCAGACATGCACTCGCCGGTTGCAATGCAGGTAATCCAGCGCTGGTCCCAGGCGTCCTGGTTGGCGTAGCGCACTGGGAACGCGTGAACGCATCCAGGACCTCGTCATTGGTTGGCCATCACTATCCTGAAAACGTTCGTGCAACCACTGGCTGAGCAAATCCGCATCCAGGACATGCTGGGGTGGCACAGGTGCTGGTGCAAACAGGCGTAGCGCTTCGTTCAAATACCACTGACATATTGCCTGAGCCGCTTCCACGGTATGCACCGGGATATCCCCTTCATCACCACTGAAATAATGGAACAGTGCTGCCAGGCGAGCCACCTTGTTGCTTTCCTTGCTGGCGAAATCACGGATGGCAAAATAGTCACCATCGGGTAACAACTGGCGCTCGATGTTCTCACACAGGTTTGCCCAGTAACGCTGTGCTTCTGGGGTAAAAGTCAGCGTAATCCGGCTTTTGTCGCCTATTGCCAGTTTATCCGTATATTGCATCAGCAACTGTTCCAGGCGTTGGTAATACGGGGCAACCCATTGCTGGTAGTTCTCCATGGTATGGCCGACACGAGTACCGATGGTTGATTGTGGAGCCGCAAAGAAATAACGTGCCAGGGATCCGCTGCCACGAGCCTGTTCCATGGAGTGTTTTAAGTATTTCTGCAATACCGCAGCCTGCACCATCAGGCTTATACTCAAACGTGCATCATGAACCGTAAAACTTTCGGATTGGCGACGCGTAACCGAGAATGATGCACCATCCCACAAATCGTTAAGTAGCCCCAGGTTTTGCAAGGCCTGGCCACTTAGCAGAATATCACCTTCTGCCGAATGCAGAGCCAATGACCCTCCACCACTGTGCAACAGATATTGCAACGCCGCTGGCGTGATGTCATTCGCCAACAACTGCACGCGGGTTGGTGGTTTTGGCTCATTGCGTTGGTGTGCTATCAGACGTGCTTTTATTGCATCAGTCGGCTGGTCCTTCTTGGTCTGTTTGGAAAGCTGGCTTTTTAATGCTTTGAATTCCACTTTCCAAGTTTCCAGGTTGAGTGCGTATAGCTGCAAGTCTTCCTGATATTGCATGCTGGCTGAACGCTCATAGTCATAAATAGGGGCCATAAACAGCTTGTCGACCGTTGATTTGCGTTCACCCGACTCTGCTACAGTGCAAAAGTTACAAGACACCGGGAAGAGCAGATCCTCTGCGGGGCTGACGTCGATCAAACCCTGGCAGATCAGGGCAATTGGCGTCAGGGCCGCAGCGACAACCAAAGGCAAGGGGGCTTTGGTCTTGTTCTGTACGCTCCAGATAGAGTCGCTGAGGAGGTTGAGTGGCATACGCTGATACGGAATGGCATCTGGTGCTGGAGGGGTGAAGTACGAGCTCTGCGCTGATATCGTTCCTAGCTGGTATTGAGTCATGTGTTCTCCTTGGTTTTGCCACTTAAGGCCGTGTGTTTTCATCGCCATTAGAGAACAGCCAAAAATGTACCTCAATCTATCTTTATTATTGAATTTCAGTGTATTACGTTTATTTACGGTGAGGTGCAGGAGTGAACGTGCAGTGACATCTGGAGACGCTAGAAGGACGTGGGGAGTAAGAGCAGGTCATGCACACAGCCGCGTAAATCTACTCCATTTGCCCAGGTAATGCCGTGCGACAGGCTTACTTGTACCTGCCTCCACTCCTTGAATGCTGTGGTTAATACTGACCTTTGGTAATCCCGCACTCATCCATCAGGGCTGATAAAGGCGTCTTTATCCGCGTCCAAGTCAGGATAATTATTGCAAACGGTTCTCCTCATGGTTAATATTCGCGCAAATTTATATAAGCAAATATTAAGCGTTTTCCAACAAGGATTGTTTGATGCCATCCCCCCGTTTCATCCGCCAGGCACGCCATTGCCGTGCCTGTGCTATTGCTGTGCCTGCGTTCCTGATGGTTTCACCTATGGCATTTGCGGCTAGCGCCATCAATAACAACGAACAAGTGATCTTGCAGCAGCAGCGTCAGCGCGCGCTGGAACAGCAGCTGTTGCCCCCGACGCCCGATGTGCGTCTGTTGCCCCCGGCTTCGCGGTTGGGGCGTTTGGCTTTCCCACTGGAAAAGCCCTGCTTCAATATCGATCGCGTGGCGTTGAGCGGTCAGGAAGCGTTGCCGCGTTGGTTGCCGTTACAACGCATCGCCAATCAGGCGCAGGGCCAGTGTCTGGGTGGCAAGGGCATCAACCTGCTGATGAGCACCATGCAGAACCGCCTGGTGGATCACGGTTATATCACCACCCGCGTGCTGGCCCCGCAGCAGGATTTAAAGAGCGGTACATTGAAGCTGAACATCCTGCCTGGTTTCATCCGTCAGGTGAAACTGACGCCGGACAGCGGGAGCCATGTCACGCTGTTCAATGCGTTCCCACCGCGAGCAGGTCAATTATTGGATCTGCGCGATATTGAGCAGGGGCTGGAGAACCTGCAGCGTCTGCCGACCGTGCAGGCCAAGATGGAAATCGTCCCGGGGGAAAAACCCGGCGAAAGCGACATTCTGCTGCATTGGCAACAGGCAAAAATCTGGCGGCTGGGCGCGTCGCTGGACGACTCCGGCTCGAAAGGCACCGGGCGTTACCAGGGCGGATTGACCTTCTCGCTGGATAACCCGCTGTCACTCAGCGACCTGTTCTATATTTCCGGCACGCGTGCGCTGCAACCCGGCAATGCCAAGAGCAGCAAGAACATCACCGCTCATTACTCGGTGCCGTTCCGCTACGCGATGCTGTCAGTGACCGCCAACGACTACGACTATCACCAGACTGTGGCAGGGCTGAACGGGGATTACCGTTACCGTGGCGACAGCCAGAACCTGACCGTGCAACTGAGCCGCGTACTGCACCGCAGCGGCACCCAGAAAACCACCTTTACCTACGATATCCTGACGCGTGGCGCGAAAAACTACATCAATGACACCGAAATAGAAGTGCAGCGCCGCCGCACCGCTGCCTGGCGCATGGGGCTGCAACACCGCCACTTTATTCAGCAGGCGACGCTGGATGCCGGTATCAGCTATCAGCGTGGCACCCGCTGGTTCGGTGCACTGCCTGCGCCGGAAGAGTATTACGGTGACGCCACCGCGCTGAGCAAGATTATCCAGATCTCCAGCCAGTTGAACGTGCCGTTTGCGCTGGGCAAGCAGACCTTCCGTTACAACGTTCAGTATCAGCGCCAAATGAGTAACACCCCGCTGACGCCGCAGGACCAGTTTGCCATCGGCAGCCGCTTTACGGTGCGCGGCTTTGACGGTGAGCGTACCCTCAATGCCAACGCGGGTTGGACGGTACGCAATGAGCTGGCCTGGACGACGCCGGTACCCAATCAGGAACTGTATCTGGGGGCTGATTACGGTCACGTCAGCGGTCGTGGCACCGAAGGTCTGGTGGGGACTAACCTGGCCGGTGGCGTGCTCGGCGTGCGTGGCAGCGCCTTCAAGACCCGCTACGACCTGTTTGCCGGGGTGCCGCTCTCCAAACCGGATGGTTTTGATACCAGCCCGGTCACGCTGGGTTTCACCTTGAACTGGGATTTTTGATGCAGATAGGTGCTTATGACGTCCATGCCCCGTTGATATTAGGTGGCGATCGCAGTGAGGCCGAAGTACTCGGGGCCGCCGTATGGCTATGGATGCACTCGCCGCAGCACCGGGATGTGCCGCTGCACGCGTTGCCCACGGTGCTGTTGCCGATTATCAAACACCAGCACTATATGTTGGTCAGCCGGGGCACACAGCCGCTGTTTTTCCTCAGTTGGATGTGGCTGAGTGCGGAGGCGGAAGCGCGCTATCTCACGCAACCGGCCATTCTGGTGCAGGAAGATGACTGGGCCAGCGGCGATCGCCTGTGGCTCCGCGACTGGATCGCGCCGTTTGGCGACGTCCGGGCGATGCGCCGCCTGGTGGGGGCCGCACTGTTCCCTGAGCACTGTTTTCGTTCCCTTTATCACCGTGGCGCACAACGCGGTAAACGCGTGATGAATTTCAAGGGTGACCAGGTCAGCCATGCGCAGGCTCGCGCCTGGCGTGCGGCCAACCCATTATCTGCTTCTCTACCCGAATACCCGCACGCCGATGAGCGGCGGGACTAGGGATGACGTAAAACTGCTGCTAAGGCAAGCACACACTTAAAGGATGAAACAATGAAAGCGTTATTGATGACCTCGGCGTTAGTTGCCGCTCTGGGCTTGAGCTCGCTGGCACAGGCCGATCAGCACACTGTCTCCCTAGGTTATGCGCAAAGTAAAGTACAGAACCTGAACAACATCAACGGGGTGAACCTCAAGTACCGCTATGAGTGGGATTCACCGGTCAGCGTTATCGGCTCCTTCACCTATATGAGTGGGAATGACAATGATTCCTACCTTCTGGCGCGCGATATCATCGACAACAAGGTAGACATCAAATATTACTCGCTGTCTGTCGGCCCGGCTTACCGCTTTAACGAATTTGTCAGCCTCTATGGCCTGCTGGGGTTCAATCGTAACAAAGTGGATTACAGTTCCTCCTGGACCAACTACGAATCCGGCTCTTACCGCTATATGGGCACGGAAACCGGCAACATCAACAAGACCTCGTTGATGTACGGCGTGGGTGTGCAGATTAACCCGATTGAAAATGTGGCGGTGGATATCGGTTACGAAGGCTCCAGCCTGGATGACGGCAGACAATCTCACGACATTAACGGCTTCAATATCGGTATCGGTTACCGCTTCTGATGCCTGACATCCCGGTTTCGGCCGGGATTAATGACCTGAAGCGATAGCGTTCACGCTGTCGTTTGAGGTCATTAAGGTAGAGACCTTATTTTTTTACTTTTTGCTTTTCCGCAGGGACGCAGTCATGAACAAGAATTTATACCGACTCATTTTCAACCAGGCTCGTGGCATGCTGATGGTGGTGCCTGATATCGCCGGGGCTGGCCGTGCGGGGGCCGCGTCGTCGCCGTCCGGCACTGGCCACACTCTCAGCCAGATGATAGGTAAAGTTCATGGCCTGTGTTTTGCGGTGCTGCTGGCCCTGGGGGCCATTCAGCCGGTGCAGGCCAACATCGTGGCCGATGGCAGCGCGCCGGGCAACCAGCAGCCGACCATCATCAGCAGTGCCAATGGCACCCCACAGGTCAATATCCAGACACCAAGCGCAGAGGGGGTTTCCCGCAACGTCTACAGCCAGTTCGATGTCGATAACAAGGGCGTGGTGCTCAATAACAGCCACCTCAACACCCAGACCCAGATCGCCGGGATGGTGACCGCCAACCCGTGGCTGGCGAAGGGTGAAGCCAAAGTCATTCTCAATGAGGTCAATGCCAGTAACCCCAGCCAGTTGAACGGCTTTATCGAAGTAGCCGGGCAGAAAGCGCAGGTGGTGATCGCCAACCCGGCAGGTATCACCTGTAGCGGCTGCGGCTTTATCAACGCCAACCGCGCCACGCTCACCACCGGCCAGGCGCAGATGACCAACGGCCAACTGACCGGTTACAACGTCGAACGCGGCGAAATCGTCATTCAGGGCAAGGGGCTGGACAGCAGCCTGCAGGATCATACCGACCTGATTGCCCGCTCGGTCAAAATCAATGCCGGGCTGTGGGCCAACGATCTGGCGGTGACCACCGGGCGCAACCAGGTGGATGCGGCACATCAAACTGTCGCAGCAAAAAACGCTGACGGCAGCCCCCGTCCACAGGTGGCGGTGGATGTATCCCAACTGGGCGGTATGTACGCCAATAAAATCCGCCTGCTGGGCACCGAAGCCGGGGTCGGCGTGCACAACGCCGGGGCGCTCAATGCGATTGCCGGTGACGTGGTGGTCAATGCCGACGGCACACTCACTAACAGCGGGGCGATGACCGCTTCTCAGACCGTCCAGGTGACGACCACTGGGGATATCAATAACAGCGGCAAGCTGTACGCCGGGGCAGATACCCAGGTGCAGAGCCGTGGCGCGCTGACCAACAGCGGGATTGTGGCAGCACAAGGCAACACCCGGCTTACCGCAGCCAGTATCAACAGTACCTCACAGGGTGTGCTGGCGGCAGGTATGGCCAGCGATGGCAAACTGGGCGCGAGCGGTAATCTGACGCTCAACAGCCAGGGGCAACTCACCGCTAACGGGCAAAACTCGGCAGCGGGGCAACTTTCCGCCACTGGCACCGCGCTAGACCTCAGCGGCAGCCAAACCTATGGCGACACTCTCGATCTTCAGGCCACGGTGGGCGATATCAGCACCGCCGGGGCCAATCTGGCGGCAACGCAAACACTCTCTGCGCGTACCGGCGGGATGCTCAATAACGACGGCGGTAAACTCAGTGCTGACCAGCTTTCGCTGACCGCCAAGGCCCTCTCCAACCAGCAGGGTACCGTGCAGCAACTCGGGCAACAGGATTTAACCCTCTCGCATGCTGCCAGCATCAACAACCGTGCCGGGACCATTGCCAGCAACAGCAAAAACCTGACGCTCAACACGGCGAATCTCAATAACCAGCAGGGTACGATTGTGCATGCCGGTGACGGTGCACTGACCATTCAGGCTACGCAGATGAACGGTGATAAGGGCGCTGTACTGTCCAACGGCAGTCTGGCGCTCAGCGGTACCCAACTGCAACTGGATAACACCACTACCCAGGCGGGAAATATCACCCTTAACGCCGGGAGCCTGTCGCACCGTGGCGGGCAGATGACCCAGACCGGCAGCGGCACGTTGAACCTGAATGTTACCGACCTGTTCGATAATCTGGAGGGGGACATCTTCTCTAACGGCGCGTTAGCGCTGACCGCCGGAACCCTGAACAATCAGCAGGGCCAACTGATTGCTGCCGACAAGCACGATGTAACGCTGACTCTGGACGGTGCGCTCAACAACCGGGACGGCCTGATTGCCGCCGATGGCCGCCTGACCTCGCTCAGCGGCGCGGTGGATAACACAGGCGGGCTGATGCAGGCCGGTTCCACCTTGAGCCTGAACAGTCGCGGTGCCGAGGTGGTGAACCGCAACAGCGGCGCACAGGGCGGCATTGTCAGCGCAGGTGATATGCAGCTTGCGACCGGCAACCTCGACAACAGTCATGGCCAGATTGCGGCCAGCACCCTGAATGCCCAGACCGGCAATATCAACAATGCCGCAGGCAAAATTCTGGCGGATAAGGGGCTGGCACTCAGCAGCGGTGCTCTCAACAACCAGGCGGGCAGCGTGCAGTCCGGTGCGGCACTGACGCTGAACACCCACGGCCAGACGATAGATAACTCGGCAGGCGGGCTGATCGGTGCAACCGGTGCGCTGTCGCTTTCCAGCGGCGCAGTGGATAACCGCCAGGGCAAACTGGTGGGCGGTGGCGATACGGTATTGCACTCCGGGTTACTGGATAACCGGGGCGGCCAACTGGCTTCTCTCAGTCATTTGTCACTGTTTAACACCGGGCTACTCAACGATGATGGTGGCCTGCTGCAAAGTGCGGCGGATCTGCTGATCGACACTCAAGGTGGAACCCTCAGCAACACCCACAGCGGTGACCAGGGCGGCATCACCAGCCAAGGTTCGCTGACGCTTAAAACCGCTGCGCTGGACAACCAGCAGGGTGTGCTCATCACTAACCAGCAACTGACCCTGACCTCCGGGGCCGTCAATAACCTGCAGGGCCAGATCGCCGCACTGGGCAGTATCAATGCCCTGACGCAGGCGCTGAATAACGCCTGGGGTACCTTGCAGTCCGGTCAGGATTTGCAGTGGAATACCCAAGGCTTTGCGCTCGATAACCAGCACGGCACCTTCAGTGCGCAGGGTGATCTGTTACTCGCCAGTGCGGATGTGAATAACCAGTACGGGTTGCTGGCCTCTGGCGGGGCGATGGCGCTCAATACCGCCGCGTTCGATAACAGCTTGCAAGGCAACCTGTTCAGCAAGGGCACATTGGATCTCACCGCCAGCCAAATCAATAACCAGCAGGGCCAGATCCAGGCGCTGGGTAATATGGCGCTTAACGCGGCTCAATCGGTGATCGACAACGGGGCCGGGCTGATCCAGGGGGCGCTGAATGTCACCCTGAACGCCGCCACCATCCTTAACCAGAACACCCTCGACGCACAACATGGCATCCAGGGCGGCAGCTTGACGCTGAATGCGGCGGATGTCGACAACAGCCAGGGTGCACTGCGCGTGGATGATGCGCTGACGCTCAACCTGAGCGGCAGCCTGAACAATACTTCGGGGCTGTTGAGCGCACAGAGCAGCCTGCACACCCAGGCCCAACAAGTCACCAACAGCGCCGGGGCCATGGAAGCAGGCCAGCAACTCACGTTGAACAGCGGTTCCCTGACTGGCGACGGCTCGCTGCTGTCGCTGGGGGACATGTCGCTCACGCTGGCGCAGGATTTCTTCAATACTGGGTCAATCCAGGCAAGCCATGACCTGAGCTTGACCACCCAGGGCACTCTGACCAACCAGTCGCTGATTCAGGCGGGTAATCAACTGGATCTGACCGCCACTAACCTGTTCAACAGTGCCACTGCGGAAATCAGCGCGGGCACCACGCAACTCACCGCTACCCAGACCCTGACCAATTACGGCCTGATTGACGGTTTCTATACCCGCCTCAACGGGGCTACCGTCAACAATATCGGCAGTGGCCGTATTTATGGCGATGCGCTCGCTATCCAGGCTGGGACATTGAACAACCTGGCGGAGAACGGCCAGGCGGCGACTATCGCGGCCCGGCAACGGCTGGATCTGGGTGTGGGGACGCTGAACAACCGCGACCATGCGCTGATTTACAGCGATGGATTTATGGCGATTGGCGGCGCGCTGGATGGTAACTATCAGGCCATCGGTCAGGGCGGGGTGCTGAACAATCACAGCTCCACCCTTGAGTCCGCCGGGGATATGGCGCTCAACATCGCGCAGATCAACAACATCAACGACCACTTCTCCTTGGAAAACGTGCTGGTTTCCCAGGAGCACATTTCCGAATACGAAGTGGCGCGTCTGAATAACGGTGTGCGTTACAACGACAAAGATTACACCATCTACATCTACCAGGACGAAGTGAATGTGCTGTGTATCGAAGGGGTGATCTGCCACACCACCAACGGTGACCGTTTTACCCATTACGACTACACCCGCACCATCACCGAAGACCGTGTCATGGAGAGCGACCCGGGCAAAATCATTGCTGGTGGCAATCTCAGCATCAATGCGGGGAGCGTGCTGAATGACAAGAGCCAGATTATCGCCGGTGGCGCACTGTCGCTACAGACCGGGTCAGTCGATAACGTCGAGGTGGAAGCCAACCGCCAGATCAACGATGTAGGCAAAGCCTTTTACTATTCACGTCACCAGGAGAAGGGCGGTGACTCCTCGGTTGTTAATGACGTCAAATACCAGCCACCGACGGTGATCCAGGCCATCACGCTGAAACCCAGCACCCTGGCAGAGTATACCCAGGGGCAAGGCAGCAATCTGGTGATTGATGCGCAGCAGCAGGCCGAGATTAATGGCGATATCCAGGGTGCAGCAGGCATTAATGCCGCGCCGATTACCGGGCCGGGTGCGGGCAACCTGCTGCCGGTGGTGCCAGGGGCGATTACCCTGCCAGCGGGCAAAACCTTCGAGGTGAACCTCGGGGACTCGGGCAAGGTGGTGCGCCTGGTGGGGCCAAACACCCAACTGCCGGACAACAGCCTGTTCCAGGTACGCCCGGAAAGCAGCCCGTATCTGGTGGAAACCGATCCGCGCTTTACCAACCAGAAACAGTGGTTGGGCTCGGATTACATGATGAACGCCTTCACCACCGATCCGAACAACGTGTTGAAACGCCTGGGGGATGGCTATTACGAACAACGGCTGATCCGCGAACAGGTGATCGCCCTGACCGGCAACCGTTATATCGAGGGTTTCCAGAACGACGAAGAGCAGTACAAAGCCCTGATGAACAACGGGGTGGAGTTCGGCAAGAAATACAACCTGACGCTGGGCGTTGCGCTCACCGCCGAACAGATGGCGCTGCTCAGTGGCGATATCGTCTGGCTGGTCGCCCAAACGGTGACGCTGCCGGACGGCAGCACCCAGCAGGTGCTGGTGCCGCAGGTGTATGCCACCGTCAAGGCGGGTGACCTGGATGGCAGCGGTGCGCTGTTGGCCGGGAAAAATGTCGGCCTGAACCTGAGCGGCGATCTGACCAACAGCGGGCGCATCAACGGCCAGCAGAGCACGCAGATCCTGGCGGAGAACATCAACAACCTGGGCGGGCTGATCCAGGGTAACGATGTGGCGCTGAAAGCGCGGACCGATATCAATAACGTCGGCGGCGTGATCGCCGGGCAACAGAGCCTTGTGGCAACTGCCGGGCGGGATATCAACGCCATTACCACCACCCGCAGCGCCGAGAGCGCTGGCGGTGACTTTGCGCGTAACACGCTGGACCGCGTTGCCGGGCTGTATGTGCAGCAGCCGGACGGTACGCTGGCGCTGCAGGCTGGGCGGGATGTGAATCTCACGGCGGCGCAGGTGGTCAACAGCGGCGAAGGCGGCAGCACGTCCATCACCGCCGGGCGCGACCTGAACCTCAATACCGTCACCACCGGCAGCACAGACAACCTCAACTGGGGCGACAACTGGCAGCATCACTCCAGCAGCCAGCAGGTCGGCAGCGAAGTGGTCGGTGCAGGAAACGTGCAACTGGGTGCCGGACACGATGTGAATATCACCGCAGGCAACGTCTCTGCTGGTGAAAAACTCAGTGTGGCGGCAGGTAACGATATCAATATTCAGCATGGCCTTGACACCACGACGTTGGACCAGCATTACAAGGCCACCGGCAGCAGCGGCATGCTCTCGAAAACCACCACCGAGTCGCGGGACACCATCAGCCAGCAGACTGTCAATGGCAGCCAGTTGAGTGGCGACAGCGTGAGCATGCAGGCCGGACGTGATTTTACCGTCACGGGCAGCAGCGTGGCTGCTACGCAAGATGTGGCTCTTTCCGCCGGTAACAATCTGAACCTGCAGGCGGCAACCGAACAGCGGGATGAAACCCATCTGCTGCAGGAGAAGAAAAGCGGCCTGTCCGGCACCGGCGGCATTGGGTTCAGCTACGGCACCAACGACACCAAAACCACCGATGACGGCAAATCCCAGACCAGCGTCGGCAGCACCGTGGGCAGCACCCAGGGGAATGTGACACTCAATGCAGGTAATAGCCTGACGGTTCAGGGTTCTGACGTGCTGGCCGGAAAAGACATCAACCTGACCGGCAAGGAAGTGAATGTCCTCGCTGCAGAAAACCAGAGCACCCAAAAGCATGTGGTGGAGCAGAAGCAAAGCGGCCTGACGCTGGCGCTCTCTGGCACGGTGGGCAGTGCGGTGAGTTCGGCAGTATCGAGCGCCAACGATGCCAGCAAGGAGAGCAGTGGGCGTCTTGCTGCCTTGCAGGGCATGAAATCGGCATTAAGTGGGGTACAGGCTGCCCAGGCCAACGAGCTTAACAATGCCGGAGATGAAAAAACCAGCCTGGTGGGGCTGAACCTCTCCTACGGCAGCCAGTCGTCGAAATCCGAGCAGACCACCAACCAGTCGCAAAGCCAGGGTAGCACCCTGACCGCAGGCAATAACCTGAACATCCGCTCGACCGGGACTGATATCAACGTTCAGGGCAGCCAGTTGCAGGCCGGGAAGGATATCAACCTGAATGCGGCGCGGGACGTCAATCTGCTTTCCGCCCAGAACACCCAGACGCTGGATGGCAAGAACGAAAGCCACGGCGGTTCGGTTGGCGTGGGCGTGAACTTCGGTCAGGGCAAGAATGGCCTGACGCTGAACGCCAGCGTGAACAAGGGCAAAGGTTCGGAGAGCGGCAATCTGCTGACTCACACCGAGACCACGCTGAACGCCGGTAACAACCTGAATATCACCAGCGGGCGCGACACCACCCTGACCGGGGCACAGGTGAGCGGCGACAAGGTGACGATGGATGTCGGGCGCAACCTGACCTTAACCAGTGAGCGCGACAGCGACAACTACGACTCGAAACAGCAGAACGCCAGCGCGGGTGGCAGCGTCGGGTTCGGCTCTGCCAGTGGTTCGGTCAATCTGAGCCGCGATAAGATGCACAGCACCTACGACAGCGTGCAGGAGCAGACCGGGGTCTTTGCCGGAAAAGGCGGTTTCGACATCACCGTGGGGGAGCACACCCAGTTGAACGGTGCGGTCATCGGTTCGACAGCGACGGCAGACAAGAATAAACTCGATACCGGTACGCTGGGGTTCAGCAATATCGAGAACAAAGCCGAGTATGATGTTGAGCACCAGAGTGTGGGTATCAGCAGCGGTGGCCCTATCGGTGGGCAGTTTGCGGGGAATATGGCCAATGGTCTACTGACCGGGGTGAACGGCAGCGGCAGCGCCAGTTCAACGACGCAGTCGGCGGTGAGTGAAGGCACCATTACCATCCGTGACAAAGACAAGCAGACTCAGAACGTCGGGGATCTCAGCCGTGACGTGGAAAATGCCAACCCTGGGCTGGAAAAAATCTTCGACAAGGAGAAAGAACAAAACCGGCTGAAAGAAGCGCAGCTCATTGGCGAAATTGGCAGCCAGGCGGCTGATATTGCTCGGACTCAGGGGGATATCAACGGGCTGAAAGCGGCGAAAGATAAGTATGGCGATCTGCCCGTGGATAAACTGCGTGAAACCCAAGCCTATAAAGATGCCATGAAGCAGTACGGCACCGGTAGCGCACTACAGCAGGGTATTCAGGCGGCAACAGCAGCGATACAGGGACTGGCAGGCGGAGACATGGCGAAAGCGCTGGCGGGGGCCAGTGCGCCGTATCTGGCGGAAGTGATCCACAAGATGACCCTTGACCCCAGCAGAGAAGGGGGTGTCAACACGGAAGCCAACCTGATGGCGCACGCCGTTCTGGGTGCGGTAACCGCAGCAGTGAATGGCAACAGTGCGTTAGCGGGAGCCTCCGGCGCGGTCATGGGTGAATTTATCGCCCAGCAGATGTACCCCGGTATCAACCATGAGGATCTGACAGAAGAACAGCGTCAGACCATTAGCGCCCTGGGCACATTGGCGGCGGGGCTGGTTGGTGGCGTAGTGGGTGACAGCACGGCGAACACCGTAGCGGGAGGACAGGCCGGAAAGAACGCTCTCGAAAACAATAACCTTTTAGTGCCGAACGATTTTGGTAAAGGCATGGCGGATTACGGGCAGTCGGTAAACTCGCTGTACAACAATACCAATCTGACGGGTGAGGACGGCAAGATCCTGAACCCTATGACAGATGAAGAACAGCAGTATGCGCTGCATAAGTTGGCCACGGGTACGATGCCAGAGGGACAAGATATCTCGAAAGTGATCGTTGATGGCTATGTTAATGGTGTACTGATTGCCGGTGCTTGGTATCTGGGACCAGCTGCGGGGATAAGCAAAGTGGCGGCGGGTTCGACCATAGCCAGTATCGCCAATGGCACTTATCAGTGGTACGACCTGAATCAGCCAGGTAATGAAAACAAGACTTGGGACTATAAGAGCAGTATAAGCGCAGCTGTCACGGGGGGGCTTGCCCCAGGGCGGGGGATCATGATGAATACCGGGATAGCAATGAGTGGTTCGGTATTTAGCGATGGGCCGGATATGGGCGCTGCTAGCATTGCAGGTAGTGGTGCTCTGATTGGTGGTCTTTTTGGAAAGTATGCACCTATCGGTGTTGAGAAAATCATCGGGGAGAATAAAGCTCCAGGCTTTGTATTTGATGCTGTAGGTTCTCTCGGAACTGAGTTTTTGGGAGGGTACATAAAGAACGCATCAAATCCTCCAACAGCTACGGACATGCAAACGGATAAACAGGAAAATAAAAAATGATTACTTACTTTAAGTTATTAATTTATTCATGTTTTTTTTGCATATTGGTGTGTTTCTTCCTTGGTGCTGTAGCGTCACTATATATATATATTACAAAGGGTTATTTTTACATACCTCTTGGGCAGATTGAGCGAGCAATAGTATTCGGTTGCGTTGCTGGAAGTGCAATCACACTGTATGTGTTAGTCGTTAATGTAATAGATAAATTTCGCACCAAAAAATCCCCACCCACAGATCCTAAGTAAGCAAAATCATCCCGGCCAAAACTGGCCGGGGATATGGCTTCTAACCCCTTCTTCCTGCCGCTGCAATCGGATCTTCGCGATGTAGCAAGGACTATAGGTGGGTTGAATGGCTCAGTTGGTGCTGCGTTGGGGGAAATTTACCGATAATGAAGTGCAGGACATCAGAAATGGAAAATAAGAAGATAGAGGCTTTGTTGAATAAATCATATTTGGACAAAAGAACCCCTTGAATGTGCATATACCTCAGGCAACGCGCACACTTTTTGGCATACCCGCGAGCGTCATCTTGTTCAATGCTCGGATCATCGCCATAG
>JBAQHZ010000552.1:0-2407 GCA_049288585.1 Chania sp. | reverse complement strand
GCACATACCGGCATGCTTTATGCTGGCTGTCGCGCGTCATAGAGACTAGAATAAGCGCCGCTGATCGATGGTCTGAATTGCCTTCCGCTGGTCAGCTGTTCTATAAGTTTTTATCCCTATATTCTGTGGGTAAATTTATATCTTATAGTTTTATACATCAAGAATTTACTGGTAAACAATAAGTTATCCTACGTGAACATAAACGTCGCTAGTTTGTTAAGCGGTAACTACATCCTGTTACTGTTTGTGGTACTCGCCCTGGGGCTCTGCCTTGGAAAACTCCGCCTGGGTTCCGTTCAACTCGGTAATTCCATTGGCGTTTTAGTTGTATCACTGCTGCTTGGCCAGCAACACTTCACTATTAACACTGAAGCCCTGAATCTCGGTTTCATGCTGTTTATTTTCTGCGTTGGCGTTGAAGCCGGCCCGAACTTTTTCTCGATTTTTTTCCGCGACGGCAAAAATTACTTCATGCTGGCACTGGTTATGGTCGGTTCAGCGATGGTACTCGCCATCGGTCTTGGCAAACTGTTCCAATGGGATATCGGCCTCACCGCAGGTATGCTCGCTGGCTCAATGACCTCTACGCCCGTGCTGGTAGGGGCTGGCGATACGCTGCGTAACACCATTACCAATGGCCCGGCGCTGCTGGTGGCCCAAGATCATCTGAGCCTGGGCTATGCCCTGACTTACCTGATTGGCCTGGTGAGCCTGATTTTTGGCGCACGCTACCTGCCAAAATTGCAGCATCAGGATCTCCCAACATCCGCCCAACAGATTGCCCGCGAACGTGGCCTGGATACCGATAGCCAGCGCAAAGTCTATCTGCCAGTGATCCGTGCCTATCGTGTTGGTCAGGAACTGGTTGCCTGGGCAGACGGCAAGAATCTGCGTGAACTCGGTATTTACCGCCAAACGGGCTGTTATATCGAACGCATTCGCCGCAACGGTATTCTGGCCAACCCGGATGGTGATGCCGTGTTGCAGGTCGGGGATGAAATCTCGCTGGTGGGTTATCCCGATGCTCATGCACGCCTGGATCCCAGCTTCCGTAACGGTAAAGAAGTGTTCGACCGCGATCTGCTGGATATGCGCATCGTTACCGAAGAGATCGTGGTGAAAAACAGCAACGCCGTGGGTAAACGCCTGAGTCAGTTAAAACTGACCGATCACGGTTGCTTCCTGAACCGCGTGATCCGCAGCCAGATTGAAATGCCGATTGACGACAGCATTGTGCTGAACAAAGGTGACGTGTTGCAGGTCAGCGGTGATGCGCGCCGTGTGAAGAGCGTGGCAGAAAAAATCGGGTTTATCTCTATTCACAGCCAGGTCACCGACCTACTGGCCTTCTGCGCCTTCTTTATTATCGGTTTACTGATTGGGCAAATCACCATCCAGTTCAGCAACTTCTCATTCGGCATCGGCAACGCTGCCGGTCTGTTGATGTCTGGCATCATGCTTGGCTTCCTGCGCGCCAACCACCCAACGTTCGGCTACATCCCACAGGGTGCGCTCAATATGGTGAAAGAGTTTGGCCTGATGGTGTTTATGGCGGGCGTTGGCCTGAGTGCTGGCGCGGGCATTGGGAACAGCTTGGGTGCCGTTGGCGGCCAGATGCTGATTGCTGGCTTGATCGTCAGCCTGGTACCGGTGATCATCTGCTTCCTGTTCGGTGCTTACGTCTTGCGGATGAACCGAGCCCTGCTGTTCGGTGCCATCATGGGGGCGCGTACCTGCGCCCCGGCGATGGAAATCATCAGCGATACGGCACGCAGTAACATCCCTGCTCTGGGTTATGCTGGGACCTACGCTATCGCTAACGTATTGTTAACCCTAGCAGGTTCGCTCATTGTGGTGATATGGCCAGGTATATGGGGATAACGCATCAACAAAGAAATGATTCAGGGCTAAAATATTTTGGATTTTTTTATCGACCGCCAGAACTTTTCAATCTGACGATAGTCTGACTTAGTGCCACTGCTTTTCTTTGATGTCCCCAATTTGTGGAGCCCGTTAGTCCCGCCGTTTCAGGTTCAAGACTAGCGGGTTTTTTATTGCCTGAATTTTAGTGCCCTTTAAAGAATAATCTACAATACAATAAATTACACGATGGAAAAGGATTCTCAAATGCCTGCACAGGCTACAATTGATCGCTTAACAGCAAAATACCCAAACGCCGTATCTTGGGCGTTTGGTGATTCACCGGAACTTGCAGATGAACTTGTCGCATTGGTGGTACAAGGAAAAAAGACCGCAAGCTGTGGTTCTCTGAGTTCTTTTGAACAGGAAGAGGAATCACCTTCAATCGGTGGCTACAGCATCATTCTGAGCCGAGAAGGCCAACCGGTTTGCGTGGTAAGAACCCTGGCTTTACGCCTTGTGCGATTCTCCGAGATAACCGCAGAGC
>JBAQHZ010000551.1:0-5138 GCA_049288585.1 Chania sp. | reverse complement strand
GCCGATACACTTTTGCCTTCTCTGCGCTTAGCGGCGTGAAGCTGACTATCAGCGTCTCTTCCTTAATTCTGGTAAGCATGCCCTTAAGGCCCAGAACCAGCCGATCCCACTGGCCCTCGCTGACCGCGATTACCAACCTGTCGCTGTCGGCTACCGCAGTGTGCAGATCCGGATAGTCTTCGCGTAGAAACGGATAGTTTTCACTAGATGAAAAAAAGCCCATTATGCCGCAGGCGTTGTCCAGATATTCAGCTGGAATGGTTTGCAGATTATTTTCACTGTCGCTGATAATTACGGTTTTCATCTTTACCAGGTCACTCCCAGATAAATTTTTTCCGGTTCGGCCGCGTGGTGACGCGCCATATTAGTACTGCCGTACAGTCGCACCATCCAGCGATCCAGACCGTTATAGCGGGCGACGAACTTTTGTCTCGAGTGCAGCGTGCGCTGGTTTTTAAATAACAGCATATCGCCCGGCGGTAATTGCAGACGATGATAGTGCCGCACGGTTTTAGTCGCTTCCATAAAGCTATTCAGCGCGACCAGCGAGGGGTAATTGACCGGAATAACGGTGTCCATATCGGTGCGGTTATAATAAACGCCATCTTTGATCGCTAATATGGCAAACGGGCCTTTTAATTCATCGCCGTTAAAGGAAGAGGGCATACGAAAATAAAAGTCTGGCTCACACAGCTTATTAATAGTGCTCTGCTCCAACTGTTGCAGTACCTCATCCAGCTCGACCACTTCGGTAAAGACATCCGGATCGGGACGTACGCCGTAAAATGCAAGCACCTCCGGTGAACCGGAGACACCCTGGGTCTCTTCCGGAATAATCGGCAGAATCGGATTCGACACGTGCATATCCAGCGTCAGCGCGCTGCCGTGCGAGCTGACGCGTTTGGCGCGTTTTTTTGTCGGAACGACGTGTCGGAACAGCAGCCCGCGATTTTCCCGCAGATAGGAGATGGGGAAAATATCGCAGGCTGCGAAAATCGCAAACTGCACTACGCTGGCCAACGGCAGTGCGTTGTTATCGACATACCCGTCGTACGGCGTGGGCGGTACGTCATAATCGAACGGCAGTCCGTTAACGCGCAGAATGTTACCGTTGCCGGGCATAAACTGGCTAAGCTGCTGAAAAGTTTCGGCGCTCAGGCTGCTTTTCAGCGCCTGCTTCAGCGCAGGTATCGCATTAAACAGCGACTCATCGGTAAAGTCAGCGAACTCTGCCGCAATCTTTTGCAGACGCCGCTGCTCTTCCCAGGAAATCCATACGGTTTCAATCATTAACTCTCTCCAGACATCATTTTTTAATCAGGCTATAAGTCTTTTCCGCAGGTCCATCCACCATCGACAACAAAGTTAGCGCCGTTGATAAATACCGAGTCCTGCGCGGCCAGCAGCCTGACTACCGAGGCGATATCCGCAGGCTGGCCGGTTCGGGTGCTGTAAAGTCCGCTATTGATTTTCTGCATGGTAGCTTCGTCGCTGAAGTAGTGTTCCGTCATCGGCGTGCGGGTAATGGCGGGCGAGATGGCGTTACAGCGAATACCGCTGCGGCCAAACTCCACGGCAAACTGTTTGGTCAGACCGAGCAGTCCGTGCTTGGAAGAGACATAGGCCGTTCTGGCCGGTTCGCCGAGCATGCCGCTCACCGAGGCGATATTCACGATGCTGCCCTGCTTACCGCTGGCGAGCAGCGTGCGGCAGAATTTTTGTGATAACACGAACGGCGCCGTCAGATTGACCTGCATCACCTCCAGCCACTTTTCGAGACTCAGTTCCAGCAACGGGGTAATTTCCCGGATGCCGGCCGCATTGATCAGCACGGAGTAGTCGCCGGGATCGAATGCATTAAAATCCATGCCCTGCAGGGCCGCCGGATCGTTTAAATCAACAGCGATAAAGTGATAGTCCGGGTGTTCCAGCCGGTTATCAGTATCGATCCCGACAACTCGCTTCTGACAGCCCAGGTAGTAGTCCACCAGTTCTCTGCCAATACCGCCGTTGCTGCCGGTAATAATAATAAGATCGGTCATCGGTCAGGCAGCCTTAGGTCGTTTCTGGAACGTCACCAGAATGATATCGCGATGCCGCAGCGCGTCCTGTGGATAGTGATCCGGAATACTCATCGGCGTGACGGCGTGATAGCAGTTGTGGTTAACCACTAGCGTATCGAACGGCATTTGCAGCCTGAGCACGCGGTCAATGTTCTTTGGTAGACTGGCAATAATGCTTTCGCCGCCGATCAAATCGGTAGAGACGTCGACCAGGTGTAAAAACACGACGTCTTCATCGTCTTTATGCAGCCATGAGGGTGAGCTGAAGGCAGGCTGGTGACCGGCGCTGTAGCGGAACAGATGTACCCCAATCATCAGATCTTCCACCTGCGGCATATCGTCCAGCTGCCTGACGACCTCGATGTCATGCGCCACTATCATGTTAAATAGCTGGCTGTTTAACACCACGTCGCTGATGCTTTGATAATCGCGCACGACGCCCCCGGTAATCGGGTTATAGCGTTTGGTTTGCTGGTAAGGTTCAAACCTGCCGAAGCGGATTTTGTCCTGCTGGCAACTGACCTGAATATAATTTCTCAGGCGGTTACCGGCGGAATAGGTATCCAGCGGCATATCGGGAAACTGCGCTTTAAGCTGCGTCATGTCTTCCGTGCTGTACTGGAAATTCTCACTCTCATGCAGGTTATATTTACTGTACCCGCGCTGTTTTAAATGCTCAGCAATATCGTTAATCATGGGCAGGGTTCCTTCCTCAGGTCCAGTAAACGACTTTATTATCGATAAAGCCGATAAATCTGCCGGAGCTGATGCGCTCATTTTCTACGGAGCTGGTGACGCCGTGCAGATAAGAGGCGTTGAGGAAATAAAGATCGCCCGGAGCCAGACGGACGCTGTAGCTGGCAAAGCGCTCTGCAAATTCCAACGGGTAAGGGTAGCCGGTGTCCAGCACGTCAAACTCGCGGCGAATATGGTCGTCAGGACGGCAGTCCCAGACTTTTAATTCGCCGCCGTTTTGCGCATCGCATACACACAGATTGGAGGAGATAACATTCTCGGCCTGAGCAATCTCATAATTATCTTTAGCCGCGAATTTCAACTGCGCGCTATCGTCGTGTGGCCAGAGCGACATATCGCCGTTATCGAGCCATCTGCGGGTCGTGGCGAAATTAGCGGAGTGGCTTTTAAAAAAGGAAGGGCGGTAAAGAATACCTCTTTGCCGGAACAGCGCTTCAAGCTCGCAATCCAGATAAAGATTACGCACCTGCAGATCGGAAAGGCCGTCATACAGGCTCAGGACATCCTCACCAGAGCTTTGCGTAGCCCGCATATATTCCTGACCGGTTTTATGAAATTGCGAGGAGCCGATTTGTTCGATTTTGACAAATTCGTCGTCCGGCCGGTGATTGCCTTTGGTTTGCATGATGGCGTAGAAATTTTGTCTGATTTTCTCGCAAAGAGTTTGCTCCACGGCATTGCGTATAATATATAAAACCCGACCTTCGCTATGGCCGTCGGTAATTATTCGGGCGATTTTTTCTAAATCAACGTGCTCGACAGAATCTTCATAGTAAGCAAAAGACATACACTCTCCGCAGCAAAAGCCTCAGCCGTTTTTTATAAAGTCTTATGAATAATTCGCGGAATTTTTATCATTTAGTAAAAATATCGTCAACAAAAAGTTAACATAGTTTATGTTTTTGCGTCAGAATGACGTACTTATCCTGTGGTTTAAAAAACCGCCTTCGGCTGTATTGTATTTTTTTATAGGTTTTTACGATTGTATAAAGTTTTATATATCTAATTTTGACTGAATTGTGGGTTTTTATTCTTATTGTATTCGTGCATAACTTATGGGGGTTTGAGACTAATCTTGTGATGGATTATCATTGGTTGCTGTCCGCCGTACCCGCATAAAGCTGGGTGAATGGTATATTGTGAAATTATTTTTATGTGGAAAAGGCGTGTGGGGCTCTGTTGCGAAGATCAGCTGCGCTGATAGAGGAGAGCATAAAAATCTATGGTCACCCCCGTTTTTGCAACACAGATTTTGATTTATGATGGGCTTGCGTAAATCTATTCGGCGTCTGGTGAGCAGTCATGCTCGCGCCACGATGAGTTCCGCGCCTGCCGAACCTTAAAAACCCGTCGGCTTCCAGGAGCCATTTTTTATGTCAGGTTCATCAGTAGGCCGATATGCCGTTCATGTCATCAACTATCTGTCGTCGCAAAACTAGATGGTAACCAGCGACAAACCGCCCCAGCAATGAACCAATAACGGCCCCTGCTGCTGTTCCCACTATAGGGACAACAGAACCCATTGCCGCACCAGCGCCAGCACCACTGAGTGCACCTGCAACGCCACCGGCTATACTTCCCGTCTTCCTGCCAATATGACGCTCGCTGATATGTTCAGAACCGCATTCCGGGCATATTGTTGTCATTTCTGTATTCTCCTTTTTCAGTACGTTAAAAAGCAAAAAGGCACCCGAACGTCGATGAGCGGATGCCTTCTTTCAAGTAATTAATTGTATTTAATTGATTTTTTCACTCGATAAACTGTCGATATAATCAGCATACCACTGCATCATTTCCCGTCTGCCATCAAGATATTGGGCATGGTTATAGGTGCCTCGGATGCTGTTCTTGTCCACATGCGCCAACTGAAGCTCAATCCAGGCAGAGTTAAAATCATGGTCGTGAGCGACAGTGCTGAACACATGCCGAAATCCGTGAGCTGTCGTGTGGTCATGCCAACCCAATTGTTGCAGGTATTCATTGATACATTTGCGATCGCGTGGTCGGTCAGGGCGACTTACGGAAGGAAACAGGTAGGATGAACCACGAGCGGCGGTGAAAGTTTTGATTTGCGCCAGTATCGCCAGTGCCTGTCGAGAGAGCGGAACCACATGGGGTCGCCGCATCTTCATTCTCTCTTTGGGGATCTCCCACAGAGCCTTGTCGACATCAATTTCGTGCCATTCTCCTAGGCGTAGCTCGCTCGAGCGCAGCGATGTAAGTATCAGCAAACGGGTTGCCAGGGCCATCAGTTTTTCTGCCTGGGTCAGGTCATGCATGAAGGCGGCGAACTGAACACCCGCCAAGGCCCTGTTGTTC
>JBAQHZ010000550.1:0-21463 GCA_049288585.1 Chania sp. | reverse complement strand
CCAGATGACACTCCTGAATTTCTTCAAGTTTCTGTACGGCTGAGTTGAATTGCTCAAACACGTCCGGCGCACCGCGGTTCAGCGTGATTTCCACGAAAACCAACAGGGAAGCGTCCAGATAATGTGGGTTGAGCAATGCGGTATAACCATGGATAAAACCCTGACGCTCAAGACGGCGCACGCGTTCTAAACATGGCGTTGGGGATAACCCCACGCGCTTCGAAAGCTCGACGTTCGAAATTCGCCCATCCTTTTGCAATTCATTCAGGATGTTGCGATCGATACGGTCAAGATCTTTACCCGGGCGTTTTTTATTGTCTGCCATTATTATTGTCTCTCTTATGTTCTTCCCTGCACTTGCCACACCCTAGCCAACGTCAATGTGCAAGGGCTTGTTCCAAGCGAAGACCCGATGTCTTTGATAAGCGGCTCACTCCCCTGAGACAGGGAATATTTCTGTAACACTTACCGCCGTATTGCTCCTTTTCACTACCATCTTCCGCCGTTGTACAGCCTGTCTGTCCACCCCATACAACGAATTCAAATGATGCTCACATGCAGAAGAGAACTCCCCCCTAGAGCCAAATCCGCCCTCACCTGCCGCAACGATGTAATACGCTGCTTTATTGGCATAGATACAAACGGTTTACTGCTGGTCCGGGGATAATTTCTTCTTCCTATGATGTTTTCGCAAATGCGCAGCGGATTGTCAAAGTAAAAGAAGTAAAATCAGAAGAACGTGCCGTGAGGAAAACGGAGCACCTCATTTTCAGTTAGGAATCTCCGCATTAAAAAGCCAGGGAATTAGCCACATAAAACCGATAAAGATACCATTTTTCACGCAGTTATGAACAAATATAATCCTTGCATTGGGATTAATTAAATTACAACGTCTGGTGCTCGGGGGTGCCATTAATCGACACCTGCTATCAAACAAATCGTTAACAACATTCCCTGATGCTTTTTTTACTGGCGTATTTTCCCTACAATCGCTACCACTGTCCGCCATCGTGGAAAAAGAGGTTATTCATGGGCACGGCTAAACATAGCAAATTACTGATTCTGGGTTCAGGCCCGGCTGGCTACACCGCCGCTGTTTATGCAGCGCGGGCAAACCTGAACCCGGTGCTGATCACCGGTATGGAGCAAGGGGGTCAGTTGACCACCACCACCGAAGTCGAAAACTGGCCTGGTGACGCCGAAGGGCTGACTGGCCCGGCGTTGATGGAGCGTATGCGCGAGCATGCTGAAAAATTCGAGACTGAAATCGTCTTTGACCATATCAACAGTGCCGATTTGCAGAACCGCCCTTTCCGCCTGTTTGGCGACAGCGGCGAATACACCTGCGATGCGCTGATCATCGCAACCGGTGCTTCTGCCCGCTACTTAGGGCTGCCAACGGAAGAAGCCTTCAAGGGCAAAGGGGTTTCCGCCTGTGCGACCTGTGACGGTTTCTTCTACCGTAATCAGAAAGTTGCGGTAGTGGGTGGGGGTAACACCGCTGTAGAAGAAGCGCTGTATCTCTCTAACATTGCGTCTGAAGTGCACCTGATTCATCGCCGCGACAGCTTCCGCTCGGAAAAAATCCTGATCAACCGTTTGATGGATAAAGTGAAGAACGGCAACATCGTCCTACACACCGACCGTACTCTGGATGAAGTGCTGGGCGATCAAATGGGTGTCACCGGTGTGCGTATCCGCAGCACCAAAGCTGAAAATGAAACCGAAGAGTTGGCCGTTGCCGGCGTGTTTATCGCAATCGGTCACAGCCCGAACACCGCTATCTTCGGTGAGCAGCTTGCATTGGAAAATGGCTACATCAAAGTGCAGTCCGGCATTCATGGCAACGCGACCCAGACGAGTATCCCTGGCGTGTTTGCAGCTGGCGACGTGATGGACCATATCTATCGTCAGGCAATTACCTCTGCCGGTACTGGTTGCATGGCGGCACTGGATGCCGAGCGTTACCTCGACGGTATCGCCCAGGCTGAAGTGCGGTAAATCCTTCCTTTGTTCAATCCAAGGCGGCTTCTTAGCCGCCTTATTTATCTAAAGCGCATTTCAAATCCCGTTGGACGCCCAAAAACCTGACCGCCGCTTACAATGCGAAAGGGATATTTATTTTCAGTCTGCATGGTGACGAGGTAACATTAGCGTTCACTTGTTTCGCTTCAGGTCGAGGCAAACACTTTTTTAACAGTACGTTAACCTGACCTGTTACGGCAGGCATCGGCGACGCAGACTACCTGATGAAAAAAACCAGACAGTACCAATTAACCCGTTGGCTCAAAACCCAGAGTGCATTGGCGCAGCGTTGGCTGCGTCTTTCCATGCTGTTAGGCCTGCTCAGCGGCATTTTGATCGTCGCCCAGTCCTGGCTGTTAGCCTCTCTGCTTCATGCCCTGATTATCGAACATCAACCTCGCGCTGAACTTGTCTCCTCGTTTATCTGGTTGATTGCCGCCTTTGCGCTGCGAGCGCTGTTAAGCTGGCTGCGCGAGCGCGTCGGCTTTATCTGCGGGCAAGTGATCCGCCAGCGCATGCGGGCGCAGGTACTAAATAAACTGCAACAGCTTGGTCCTGCCTGGATCCAGGGGAAACCCGCCGGTAGCTGGGCCAGCATCATTGTCGAACAGATCGAAGATATGCAGGATTACTATGCGCGTTACCTGCCGCAGATGTATCTGGCCGTCTTTATCCCGCTGCTGATCCTGATCACCGTCTTCCCGATTAACTGGGCCGCCGGATTTATCCTGCTGGCCACCGCTCCGCTGATCCCGCTCTTTATGGCGCTGGTCGGTATGGGCGCCGCAGATGCCAACCGCCGGAATTTTGTAGCACTGGCACGCCTGAGCGGCAATTTCCTCGATCGGCTACGCGGGTTAGATACGCTGAGGTTATTTAACCGTGGGCGGGCAGAAACAGAACAGATTGCCAAGTCCTCGGAGGATTTCCGCCAACGCACCATGGAAGTGCTGCGTATGGCCTTCCTCTCCTCTGCGGTGTTGGAGTTTTTTGCGTCTATTTCCATCGCCGTGGTAGCGGTCTATTTTGGTTTCTCCTACCTCGGCGAGCTAAATTTCGGCAGCTACGGTACCGGCGTTACGCTGTTTGCCGGTTTCCTGGTGCTGATCCTTGCGCCGGAATTCTTCCAACCGCTGCGCGATCTCGGTGCTTTCTACCATGCCAAGGCGCAGGCCGTTGGCGCAGCCGAAGCGCTGGAAACCTTCTTGGCCGCAGGAGGTGAGCAGGTGGGGAATGGTACTCTGACCATCGATACCGCAGCAGCGCTAACGTTGCAGGCACAAGATCTGGAGATTCTCTCCCCTAACGGCGTATTGCTGGCCGGGCCACTCAACTTTACGCTCCCGGCCAACCAACGTATTGCGCTGGTCGGACTAAGCGGCGCTGGGAAAAGCTCACTGCTGAATCTATTGCTCGGCTTCTTGCCGTACCGGGGTTCGTTGCAAGTTAACGGTACAGAACTACGTGAACTGGCGGCGGCAAGCTGGCGCCAACAGCTCGGCTGGGTGGGGCAAAACCCGCACCTGCCAGCACCAACGCTAAGAGAAAATATTCTGCTTGGCGCGCCCGAAGCCAGCGAAGAGCAACTACAGCAGGCAATTGAGCAGGCTTACGTCAGCGAATTCCTGCCGCATCTGCCAAACGGGCTGGAAACCGATCTGGGCGATGGCGCAGCGCGCCTTTCCGTTGGCCAAGCGCAGCGGGTAGCCGTCGCACGCGCACTGATCAGCCCACGCCGCTTGCTGCTACTGGATGAACCGGCCGCCAGCCTGGATGCACACAGTGAACGCTGGGTGATGCAAGCATTGAATAAGGCCTCACATCAGCAAACCACCTTACTGGTGACACATCAGTTGGAAGATATCGAAGATTACGACCAGATTTGGGTGATGGACAGCGGGAAGATCGTACAATTTGGCGATTATGCCACGCTCAGTACCCAACCCGGCCTGTTTGCCAATCTGATTGCCCACCGCAGCGGGGAGCTATAATCATGCGCGTTTTATTACCTTTCCTGGCGCTGTACCGCAGACACAGTTTTCTGATTTGCCTGGGAATTATTCTGGCGATCGTCACCCTACTGGCCAGTATCGGCTTGCTGGCACTTTCCGGCTGGTTCCTGGCAGCTTCTTCACTGGCCGGGTTGGCCGGTTTATTGACCTTCAACTACATGTTGCCAGCGGCAGGCGTCCGCGGAGCCGCGATCTTCCGCACCGCAGGGCGTTATGCAGAGCGCGTGGTCAGCCATGATGCAACGTTCCGCGTACTGTCGCATCTGCGAGTGTTTACCTTCAAGAAGATCTTGCCGCTGTCGCCCGGTGGTATTGCCCGCTTCCGTCAGGCTGAATTGCTGAACCGGTTGGTGGCCGATGTCGATACGCTCGATCACCTGTATCTGCGGGTGATTTCCCCGTTGGTCAGCGCCGCGGTGGTGATTATGGTGGTGACTTTCGGCCTTAGCTGGCTGGATGGCCCGTTAGCCTTCACCTTGGGTGGCATTTTACTGCTGTTGCTGCTGTTGCTGCCCCCGGTGTTCTATCACGCGGGTAAGCCGATTGGGGGTGAATTAACCGCACTGCGTAGCCAATACCGCACCGAGCTGGCATCTTGGCTGCAAGGGCAGGCAGAACTGGTGATTTTCGGCACGCTAGAGGGTTTCCGTACCAAACTGAATGCCACCGAACAGCGCTGGCAGCAGCGTCAATGGCAACAAGCTTCGCTGGGCGGGATCGCTCAGGCGTTAACGATTCTTGCCAGCGGCCTCACCGTCACGCTGATGCTGTGGCTGGCGGCAGCCGGTATCGGCGGTGATACTCAGCCAGGGGCGCTGATTGCATTGTTTGCCTTTGCCGCACTGGCCTCCTTTGAGGCCATGATGCCGGTTGCTGGCGCTTTCCAGCATCTAGGCCAGGTCATTGCCTCCGCAACGCGCGTCAAACAGATTATCGATCAGCAACCGGAGGTTATTTTCCCTGAGAGTGGGCCAGCGGCACAGCCGGGCGCAACGCTGAACCTGCATGACGTTTCTTTCACCTATCTTGGGCAACCGCTCCCGGTGTTGCATAGCGTCACATTGAATCTTGCCGCCGGTGAACACATTGCGCTGCTGGGGCGAACCGGCTGTGGCAAATCCACCCTGCTGCAACTGCTGACGCGCGCCTGGAATGCCGACAGCGGTGAGATTCGGCTCAATGGCCAACCGTTGAACAGCTATGATGAAGCTACGCTACGCGCCATGACTGCGGTCGTCAGCCAGCGAGTGCATATCTTCAGCAGCACGCTGCGTGAAAACCTGCGCATCGCCGCTCCGCAGGCGAGCGATGAGGTATTGAACAACGCCCTGCAACAGGTTGGGCTGGGCAAACTGCTGGAAAACGAAGGGCTGAATGCCTGGTTGGGTGAAGGTGGCCGCCAGCTTTCCGGTGGCGAACAGCGCCGCCTGGGGATCGCCCGTGCGCTGCTGCATCAAGCTCCGTTGCTGCTGCTTGATGAACCTACCGAAGGGCTGGATGCTGAAACCGAGCAGCAGATTTTGGCTCTGTTGCGCCAGCACTGCCGTGGCAAAACGTTGATTCTGGTGACCCATCGTCTGTATGGGCTGGAACATTTCGATCGTATCTGTGTGATGGATGGCGGCAAGATCGTGGAGCAAGGTCATCATGCTGCCCTAATGCAGCAGCAAGGTCGTTATGCCCAATTCCATCAGCGGATCGGTAATGTATCGCTGTAAAACGACCTGTAGGCAACGTTAAGGGGATTTATGCGTATTGTTAAGCTGTCACCGCAGTCACTGGCGTTTCCCTCACCAGAGAGCGCCCTGCGCGATCCTAACGGCCTGTTGGCGATTGGCGGCGATCTGACACCTTCGCGCCTGCTGGCCGCCTATGAACGCGGTATTTTCCCCTGGTACTCACCGGGGGAAGCGATTTTATGGTGGTCACCCGATCCCCGTGCCATGCTGTTCCCGGCAGAATACCATGCCAGCCGCAGCCTTAAGCGCTTCCTACGCAGCAATCCGTTCCATATCACCCTTAATCATAATTTCGCCGCGGTGATTGCCGCCTGTGCCTATCGCCCGGATGAAGGGACCTGGATCGGCCCAGAAGTACAGCAGGCCTATTGGCAACTGCATCGGCAGGGTAAAGCCCATTCCGTTGAGGTATGGCAAGGGGATGAACTGGTTGGTGGCCTGTATGGTGTCGCGCAAGGAGCGCTGTTTTGCGGAGAATCGATGTTCAGCCGTACAACCAATGCGTCAAAATGTGCCCTGATGGCGTTTTGCCGTCATTTTGCTGCTTATGGCGGAGAATTGGTTGACTGTCAGGTGCTTAACGCTCACACTGCCTCGCTGGGAGCAAAAGAGATTTCCCGCCGCCAATTTTTGCAGTTGCTGAGCAACCTTCAACGCAGGGTTTTAGCGCCGGAATGCTGGCAACCACAAGTTATACCCCCACAGCAGGCTGAACCACCCTCCCCAACTAACTAATTTTGCGGAAACGGTGCATTGTTCACCGACACATCTTTACATAATGTGGGTTTTTCGGCATTATCTTGCCGGTTAAAAACTAAGGTAGTTACACCTAGAGGATTCGATGGCCAAAGAAGACAATATTGAAATGCAGGGCACCGTTCTTGATACGCTGCCGAACACCATGTTCCGCGTTGAGTTGGAAAACGGGCACGTGGTAACCGCTCATATCTCCGGTAAAATGCGTAAAAACTATATCCGCATCCTGACGGGTGACAAAGTCACTGTAGAGCTGACCCCGTACGACCTGAGCAAAGGCCGCATTGTCTTCCGTAGCCGTTAATCGGCTCACCCGCTGCCAGCGTTTGGCAACATTGAGGATGTGATCCCTCAGGAGCCCTTTCCGTTTACCCCCGCAGCAACGTTCACCACCGAGTTGTACCGGCGCGAGTAAACTGAGAGGGCTCACTCATTTCTGTTCCACGTGAAATTCACGTATAAAAAAAGCGATGCCGAAGCATCGCTTTTCTTTGTCTGCTTACCGCTTAGTGCACCGCACCTTCATCGGCTTTACGCATCGCCGCGCTGAGGAAATGATAAGTTAGCTGTTTTTTGTCCTTATCCAACTCAACTTTCACCGAACCCCCGTCCACCAACGAACCAAACAGTAGTTCGTTAGCCAGTGGTTTCTTCAGGCTTTCCTGCATCACACGCGCCATTGGGCGAGCACCCATCGCACGGTCATAGCCTTTCACTGACAGCCAATCACGCGCTTCGTCACTCACTTCCAGCGACACGCCTTTTGCATCCAGTTGCGCCTGCAGTTCGACAATAAACTTGTCGACAACCTGCTGGATCACCGCAGGAGACAGATGGTTGAACCAGATAACGTTGTCCAGACGGTTACGGAATTCCGGCGTGAACACTTTCTTGATCTCTTCCATCGCATCAATGCTGTTGTCCTGCTCGATCAGGCCAATCGATTTGCGCTCTGTTTCACGCACACCGGCGTTGGTGGTCATCACTAGAATAACGTTACGGAAATCTGCCTTGCGGCCGTTGTTATCGGTCAGGGTACCGTTGTCCATTACCTGCAACAACAGGTTGAACACGTCCGGATGTGCCTTCTCGATCTCATCTAGCAGCACCACCGCATGCGGATGCTTGATTACCGCATCGGTCAGCAGACCGCCCTGATCGTAACCCACGTAGCCTGGAGGTGCGCCAATCAGGCGGCTGACGGTATGACGTTCCATATACTCGGACATATCAAACCGCAGCAGCTCAATATCCAGCGCTTTCGCCAGTTGCACCGTGACTTCCGTTTTCCCGACGCCGGTAGGCCCGGCAAACAGGAAGGAACCTACCGGTTTGCGATCCTGGCCCAAGCCAGCGCGGCTCATCTTGATCGCCTCGGTCAAGGCTTCAATCGCCGGATCCTGGCCAAACACCAGCATTTTCAGACGATCGCTCAGGCTCTTCAGCACGTCACGATCGCTGGCAGAAACGGTTTTTTCCGGGATGCGCGCAATACGCGCCACCACAGATTCAATATCCGCCACGTTAACGGTTTTCTTGCGTTTGCTGATCGGCATTAACCGGCTGCGCGCGCCCGCTTCGTCGATCACGTCAATCGCTTTATCCGGCAGATGACGGTCGTTGATATATTTCACCGAAAGCTCAACCGCAGCGCGGATCGCCTTGGCGGTATAACGCACGTCATGGTGCGCTTCGTACTTGGTTTTCAGACCGTTGATGATCTGAATAGTCTCTTCCGGCGTCGGCTCGGTAATATCTATTTTCTGGAAGCGACGTGCCAGAGCACGGTCTTTTTCGAAAATATTGCTGAATTCCTGATAGGTGGTAGAACCGATCACCCGGATTTTGCCGCTCGACAGCAGCGGTTTAATCAGGTTAGCGGCATCTACCTGCCCACCGGAAGCCGCACCGGCACCGATGATGGTATGAATCTCGTCGATAAACAGGATACTGTTCTGATCCTGCTCCAGCTGTTTCAGCAGCGCTTTGAAGCGTTTCTCAAAGTCACCACGGTATTTGGTACCAGCCAGCAGCGAACCGATATCCAGCGAGTACAGCGTGCAGTCTGCCATCACTTCTGGCACATCCCCCTGCACGATGCGCCAGGCCAGCCCTTCGGCAATCGCGGTTTTACCCACGCCGGACTCACCCACCAGCAGCGGGTTATTTTTACGGCGGCGGCACAGCACTTGAATAGCACGCTCTAGCTCACGGTCACGGCCAATCAATGGATCGATGCCGCCTACACGGGCCAGTTGATTCAGGTTGGTGGTGAAGTTTTCCATACGGTCTTCCCCTCCGGACTGCTCTTCGTTTACCGGGTTTTCCGCATTCGGGGCCTGGCCCGGCTCATCTTTACGCGTACCATGTGAAATGAAGTTCACCACGTCCAAACGGCTGACGTCGTGTTTGCGCAGCAGGTAAGCCGCCTGCGACTCCTGCTCGCTGAAGATCGCCACCAGCACGTTGGCGCCGCTGACTTCGCTACGACCAGAAGATTGCACGTGGAATACCGCACGTTGCAGCACGCGTTGGAAGCTGAGCGTCGGTTGAGTGTCGCGCTCTTCTTCGCTGATGGGCAACGTAGGCGTTGTTTGTTCGATAAAGGCTTCCAGTTCCTGACGTAATGCCGCCAGATCCACCGTACATGCCTCCAGCGCTTCTCGCGCGGCAGGGTTGCTGAGCAGTGCCAGCAACAGGTGCTCCACGGTCATAAACTCGTGTCTGTGCTCACGCGCTCTGGCGAAAGCCATATTTAGACTGAGTTCCAGTTCTTGATTGAGCATAGGCACCTCCCAAATAGATTACCTTTAGTCTGTTCAGCAGACTATTTTACTTGCCACTTTGCGCCAGGGCAGTGTTCGCCTCCTTACGTAACGTACTGCATGTACGCTCCGGGCTACGATGCGCTGCCTACGCCCAAACTGGCTACGCTGATAGCGCCTATTGAATCGGACTCCATTCAGGCCTTTTCCAACGTACAAAGCAACGGATGCTCATTCTCCCTCGCGTAACGGTTCACATGAACGACCTTGGTTTCCGCCACCTCGGCGGTGAACACACCGCAGATCGCCTTACCTCGATAGTGAACCGTAAGCATCAGTTGTGTTGCACGTTCAATATCATAAGAAAAGAACTTTTGCAGCACGTCAATCACAAATTCCATCGGTGTGTAATCATCGTTGTTAAGTATAACTTTATACATAGATGGCGGTTTTACCGCATCGATTTGTTTTTCTTCAGCCAAGTGTTCAAAATTTAGCCAATCATTACTCTTGCCCATCGCGGTTCATCTTCTCTAACCATGACCCCAGATATGGGGGCACGTTCGGGTTATTCAAAGGGAATATCACTACTATTTTACCATCTTCATGGCCAGCGCGCCGCAGCTTAAACCAGATAAAACAGACCCGATTTCCTGCACAATTTGTTACCAAACAATGTCAATAGCGTTAACTGCTTCAAACTTTGGTGAACTGCCCGGTGCTGTCAAAAGCCGATCCCTTGACGTGATGATCATTTGCTCTAGAGTGTAATTTCGTGAGCTGCTGGTCTTTTGACCACCCTACACTCACCAGAATCAGTTATTCATCTCACCTAAAATATTGCGTTGCGAGGGATGTAGAAGCATGGAGACGGGTACTGTTAAATGGTTCAATAACGCCAAAGGCTTTGGTTTTATTTGCCCTGAAGGCGGCGGCGAAGATATTTTCGCTCATTATTCAACAATCAAGATGGATGGCTACCGAACGCTAAAAGCTGGCCAGCAGGTCAGATTTGACGTTCATCAAGGGCCGAAAGGGAATCATGCGAGCCTTATTATGCCGCTGGAAAGCGAGGCACTGGCCTAGACGCCCTTCAAAGCTCTTCTGCACTGCCACATAAAATGCCAGCCAACCTATGACTGGCATTTTTTATTAGTCTACTACTCAGGCTACTCACGCGCCAATGCATCAATCGGGTTCAGCCTGGCCGCACTGCGCGCCGGTAAATAACCAAATACCACACCGATCCCCGTAGAACACAGAAACGCACTCAGCAACGCAGCAGGTGGGAAACTGACCTGCCAGCCCGGCAACACCACTTGTACCAGCAGGCCGATGGCGAATGACAAGGTAATCCCCAGCGCGCCGCCCACCAGGCAAACCAGCACCGCTTCGATCAGAAACTGTTGCAATACATCACCGGATCGCGCGCCCACGGCCATACGAATACCGATTTCACGGGTCCTTTCCGTGACCGAGACCAGCATGATATTCATCACCCCGATGCCGCCAACCACCAGCGAGATTACCGCCACCAGCGTCAAGAATAACTGCAACGTACGGGTGGTTTTTTCAGCAGTTTGTACCAGGCTGTCCATATTATAGGTGAAGAAATCCTTCTTACCGTGGCGCAACGTCAGCAGGCGCGTCAGTTGTTGTTCCGCTTCCTGGCTGTTGTAACCCTCATGAATACGCACCGTGATGGCATCAAAACTGTCTTTTCCCACCAATCGATTCGCCATGGTGGTGTAAGGCACCCACACGCTCAGCGCCTGGCTGCTGCCAAACATCGACTGTTTCTCTTTTGCCACCCCTACCACCGTTGCGGGCATATTACCGACCAGGATCACTTCCCCCACCACGTTCTTCTGGTAAGGGAACAGGCGGCGCTGGGTATTGGCGTCGATCACCACGATCTGCGCCTGCGATTGCACCTGCATAGGATCAATACCGGTGCCCTGAGTGAACTCCATGCCGTAAACGCGGAAAAACTGCTCGCTGACCCCGGTGACGCTGGCCGCCACATCAATATTGCCAAAACGCAGCCGCATACTGCTGCCGATCCTGGGTGATAGCGCGCTGACGTAGGGCTGTTCACGCAACGCGCCCAGATCGTCATATTTCAAGGCCTGGCGGTATGCAGGATCGTCATCACCAAAGTCTTTGCCCGGATAGATATCCACAGTATTGGTACCGATCGATTTGATATCCGCCAGCACCATTTGTTTAGCTGCATCACCGATCACCAGGATCGAGACCACGGAAGCAATACCGATGATGATCCCCAGCATGGTGAGGGCGGTACGCATTTTGTTGGCCGCCATCGCCCGCCACGCCATCACCAGCGCTTCACGGAAACGGCCAAACATCTGCTGCCAGGAAGGCGCTGGGGTTGCCAATTCCAAGGTTTTGGCCTGCACATTGCCGCGTGCGGCCGAGCCAGAGTCGGCAATGATTTCCCCATCGCGGATTTCAATAATCCGTTCGGCCTGACGCGCCACCGCCGGATCGTGCGTCACAATAATCACCGTGTGCCCCTGCTCGCGCAGTTGCTTGAGGATAGTCATGACCTCTTCGCCGGAGTGGCTGTCGAGTGCGCCTGTCGGTTCGTCCGCCAGGATCACCTGCCCGCCGTTCATTAACGCCCGCGCAATACTGACGCGCTGCTGCTGGCCGCCGGAGAGTTGATTTGGCCGATAAGCGATGCGATCGCCCAGTCCCAGGCGTTGCAGCAACGCGGCGGCCCTTACCCGCCGGGCGGCTTTGCCTAAACCGGCATAAACCGCAGGCACTTCGACGTTATGCGCTGCGCTCAGATGGGGTAACAGATGATAACGCTGGAAGATAAAACCAAAGTGCTCACGCCGCAGTTGCGCCAGCGCATCACCGTTAAGAGTGGCGACATCCCGCCCGGCCACCCGATAGGTACCGGCGCTGGGCTGATCCAGGCAGCCGAGAAGGTTCATCAGCGTCGACTTACCGGAGCCGGAAGCCCCCATAATCGCCACCATTTCACCCGCCTCAATGCTCAGGCTGATGTTCTTCAGCACATCCACCGTCTGATCGCCAGAGAGATAGCTACGCCGGATACCGCTCAGTTCCAACAACGCCGTCATCAGTGGGCACCCACGCCGCCACGGCTGATAATCACTTCGTCACCCAGTTTCAGCCCACTGACGATCTGCACATCAACGTTATTGCGTATGCCAATGGTGACTTCACGCTGTTCTTCTTTCCCCTGTTTCAGTAGCGCAACGTGATAACGATTGTCGGCAATCTGATCGCCCAATGCGACCAGTGGGATCACCAGCGCATCGCTGACGCCAGAAAGCTGAATATGCACCTGAGCCGTCATTTGCAGGCGCAATAACCCGTCCGGGTTCGGCACTTCAAAGCGCGCATAGTAGAAAATGGCATTGTTGACCTTTTCCGGCGTCGGCTGAATATCTTTCAGCACGCCGTTGAAGCGTTTGTGCGGATCGCCCAGCACGGTAAACCAGGCTTTTAGGCCCGGTTTCAGGTTAATCACATCGGCTTCAGACACCTGGGCTTTCACCAGCATGGTGCTCAGATCGGCCAGCGTCAGAATGTTGGGTGCCTGTTGCGCGGCAATCACCGTTTGGCCTTGCAAGGTGGTGATCTGTACCACGTCGCCATCCATCGGCGCTTCAATGCGGGTATAGGCCAGGTTGATTTTTGCCGTATCCAGGCTGGCCTGATTTTTCATGATCTGCGCTTTGATGGTATCAACCTGCGCTTTTTTCACTGCCAGTTCGGTCGCATATTTATCCAGATCCTGGCTTGATACCGCCTGCACCTTGGCCAGTTGACGATTACGCTGCAAGGTCACCGAGGCCAACTGTTGTTCCGCCTGGGCCTGCTGCAATTGGGCATGCAGTTGCTGCAAGGTAGCCTCGCCTTCGCGAATGCTGTTTTGCGCCTGCTGGGGATCGATAATGGCCAGCAATTGGCCCTTTTTCACTTTATCGCCAATCTCGACCTTTAGGCTCTCCAGTTGGCCGCTGACCTGAGCGCCGACGTCAACCTTGCGTACCGCATCCAACTGACCGGTCGCCAATACGCTCTGTTGCAGATCGCGCTGGGCAACCTTGACCGTTTTAAAATCCACCGCCACAGAATAGCTGGAGCGCCAATAGGCCAGCGCAGCAATCACCGCCAGAACAACCAGGATGAGCACCCAGCGTTTTTTACGTCCTTTTAACCACGTCAATGTCTATTCCTATCAGAGTCTTTGGCTACCAAAAGCGGTAACGCAGAAAAATTATCACGTTTAGCACAACCTTCCTTAACACTAGTCAGCCCGGCCGCGCGCCAGCCAAATCACCCGCGAGAACATTTTTTTCAGCAGCGGCGGCACAGAGTCGATGCCCCATGTTCCCGCCTGCTCCGCAACCTCAATCGCCAAATCGGGTTTGGAAGAGTGATGCACCGCCTTGAGGATCACTTTCCGCACCGGCATCTGCACCTTGAGCGGCACCGACGCAACCCGGTGATAAACCGAGCTGAAGCCCTCTTTGTACATAAAGTGCTCCATGTCCGGCGCTGGCAGCACCGTCAGGCGATCGCGTTCATTGTCCTCATGGTTATCCAGCAGGCTGCGAACGGCATTGGCATATTTTTTCCCGGCTTCGTCCCCGTCAACCAGAGCATGCCATTCAATGCCCATCCGGCGGGCAAACTTCAGCAGCGGCTTCAAACCACATTGAGCAAACTCGATCACCCGAACTCCTTCCGCCTCAAAATGGTAACCGCATTGGCGCGCCAGTTCGTTCAGCAGCCAGACTTCGGTTTCACCCTCCACCAACAGCCAGCAACGGGCAAACAGTGAAGAGGGGCGGTTAAAGCGAATATGGAACGCAATGCGTCGCCCATCCTCAGGGCTCAAGCCACGCGGCCCAAGGCGATAGGTTGCAACGCGGGCGGATTCACGCACCAGACGGCAAATATGTTCCACCGGCACCAGCGAAACCAGTGCGCTGGAATTGGTGGTTGTGATCCGCTGCAACGGCATCAGGTTAAACAGACTCCAGGCAACAGACAGCATAATGGGGTGCAGGCGCGTTTCCGGGTCTTCCACCAGCAACAAGGGCCGGGCATGAGGATCGAGCTTAACGTTGCCCTTGGCCTGCAACAGCGTAGAAAACATGCCCAGCAGGATCAGGCGCATGCTGCGGCTGTTGGGTTCGGCGATCATACGGTTGAGACTGTCCAGCGAACGCCACGCCTGCTGCTCTTCCGCCTGTCGATGATGGCGTGGTCCTGCCACTTGCGAGCCCAGTTCGGCAAAATAGTGCTCCAGCAGTTGTTGCATCGCCGCCAGCCCTTGGCGCAGTTCGGAGTTGGTCAACTTTTGCGGGTTATGCACCAGTTCACGCGTCAGCTGATTCAACTGTTGTGCCAAGGCTTCGTTGTCGGCGGGAAGGTGATCGTTAAGCGAACGGGAGCGCAAGCGGCGGATAAAACGCGCATCCCGCAGGCGCAGCACCGGATGAATGCGGATCAGCGCATGCACCAGTTGATCGATATGATGCAGGTGCAGCGCATTGCCGTCGGCATCAAGAAAACGGCGCCAGGTACACACCGTTCCATCATCTTCCAATTCACCTTCACAGCAGTAGTGAATACGCCCCAGATTATCCTCGCCCTTCGACCAAAGCGGTGACAGATGGCGATAGCGCGGCAGATGTGCGTGGCCGATATCTTTTTCGCAAAACGTGAAAATAATCTGCAGATGGCGCTCTTTGGCGGCTTCATCGCCGGGAGGAAAGTGAAAGTCCCGGGCTTCAAAGCGGTACAGCGTTTGCTCCGGTGCCAGAAGAAAGGTCATCGCATCCAGCAGGCTGGACTTACCCCAGGCGTTCTCACCAAGCAATACGGTGTTGTCATCCAGCATCAATGAAAGCCGGTTGATACCACGAAATCCTACAATCTCAACGCGTTCTAAGAACATCATCCACCTCGCATGCGCACTCTACCCAAGAGCGAGTGAGCGTCGCTAGTCCCCTTGAAACGTCAAGTACCAAGGGTAAATCACTCTACCTATATGAAGGCTATACCCTTTGAGGATGGTCAAAAAAACCCTTTCAGGTCAAGCAGGCATCATCATATCTGTTGCTTTACTCCAGCGTTCATTTTAGTTAGCGTGTTGAGCTTGCCGGGCTCCCGGCCTCTCCCAGATTAAAGGACACTCGTTTTATCATGTATTCAGGACTGCTGATTATTCTGTTACCGCTGGTCGCCGGTTATCTCATTCCCTTGCGCAGCAAACCCCTGATTCAGACTATTAACCGTCTGCTGAGTTGGATGGTGTACGTCATTTTGTTCTTTATGGGCATCAGCCTGGCATTTCTGGAGAACCTCAGCAGCAATCTGGTGTTGATATTCCAGTACACCGGGGTGTTTTTCCTGTGCATCTTCTGCGCCAACCTGCTGATGTTGTTTGTGCTGGAACGCCGCAGGCCGTGGAAAAATACTCACAAGCAGGAAAAACTGCCTTCGCGCCTACATATGGCACTGGAATCCCTGAAGCTGTGCTTCGTGGTGTTTGGGGGATTTGTGCTGGGCCTGACGCAGTGGTCGTGGCTGCAATTCGCCAGCAAAGGCAGCGAGTATGCCCTGCTCTTCCTACTGTTATTGGTGGGTATTCAACTGCGTAATAGCGGTATGACGCTGCGCCAGATCGTGCTCAACCGCCGTGGCATGATCGTCGCGGTGGTGGTTGCGGTCAGCGCACTGGCCGGCGGTGCGTTGGCGGCACAGCTGTTGGGGCTACCGCTGAAAACCGGGTTGGCGATGGCCTCCGGCTTCGGCTGGTATTCCCTTTCCGGCATCCTGATCACCGACGCTTACGGCCCAGTATTGGGCAGTGCGGCCTTCTTTAACGATCTGGCGCGCGAACTGGTGGCCATTATGCTGATCCCGACGCTGGTGCGCCGCAGCCGCTCCTCGGCGTTGGGTTTATGCGGAGCCACCTCGATGGATTTCACCCTGCCAGTTCTGCAACGCAGCGGCGGGTTGGAAATGGTGCCTCCGGCGATCGTACATGGTTTCCTGCTGAGCTTGCTGGGGCCAGTGCTGATGGCACTGTTCTCCTGATCCTTCCACCTTGCCTTTACCCTGAATAGCTCAAGCTGCGGGAAAAACCACGTACCCGCAGCTTGAAACATGACGGGGCTCAAAGCGTAATAATTCCCATCCGCGCGCTAATTTGTCCTACATCAAGTTTAGGTAAAGTTTTAATAAAAAAGTCTTTTTAAGCTAGCCCTGCCGTTCTATGCTCAAAAACAGGCATTACAAATGCAACTTTAAAAAGGAAGCGATTATGTTCTGTGTGCAATGTGAACAAACTATCCGGACACCGGCAGGTAACGGCTGCTCTTACGCTCAAGGGATGTGTGGCAAAACGGCAGAAACCTCCGACCTGCAAGATCTCCTGGTTGCTGCGCTGCAAGGCCTCTCCGCCTGGGCGTTACAGGCGCGGGCATTGGGCATTGTCGATCACGATATCGACAGTTTCTCTCCACGCGCTTTCTTCTCAACGCTGACCAACGTGAATTTCGATTCCGACCGCATTATCAGCTACGCGCGTGAAACCATTGCCCTGCGCGAATCACTGGCCGCACGCTGCCGCCTGCTGGATGCCAGCGTACGCGTCGATCATCCGCTGGCGGCCTTACAACTGGCTGGCAACGATATGCCAACGCTGTTGCAGCAGTCTGCGCAGTTTGCACTCAACACCGACAAAGCCGACGTAGGCGACGATATTCACGGCCTGCGCATGCTGTGCCTGTATGGCCTGAAAGGGGCCGCTGCCTATATGGAACACGCCCATGTACTGGGGCAGTTCGACAACCAGATCTACGCCGATTACCACGCCTTTATGGCCTGGCTCGGCACTGCGCCGCGCGATGTTGATACCCTGCTGAATAGCGCCATGGGCATCGGCAAGATGAACTTCAACGTTATGGCGATCCTCGATCGCGGCGAAACCTTGGCGTATGGCGATCCTCAGCCCTCTTCGGTCAACGTGCGCCCGGTGGCGGGCAAGGCCATCCTGATTTCCGGCCACGACCTGCAAGATCTGCGCCTGCTGCTGGAACAGACTGAAGGTACAGGCATCAACGTCTATACCCACGGCGAAATGCTGCCAGCCCATGCTTACCCGGAACTGAGAAAGTTCACCCATCTGGTGGGTAACTATGGCGGCGGCTGGCAGAACCAGCAGACCGAATTCGCCAAATTCCCTGGCCCGATTGTGATGACCTCCAACTGTATTATCGATCCGAACGTCGGCAATTATGGCGATCGCATCTGGACGCGCAGCATGGTCGGCTGGCCGGGCGTCAAACATCTGGAAGGGGGTGATTTCAGCGCGGTGATCAATCAGGCGCAGCAGCTCAACGGCTTCCCGTACAATGAGCTTGAGCACCTGATCACCATCGGCTTTGGCCGCCAGGTGCTGCTGAACGCAGCCGATACGGTAATCGACCTGGTCACACAGAAAAAACTGCGCCACGTCTTCTTGGTTGGCGGCTGTGACGGCAGCCGTGACGATCGCAGCTACTTCACCGACTTTGCCCGCAGCGTGCCACAAGATTGCCTGATCATGACGCTGGGATGCGGCAAATACCGTTTCAACAAACTGGACTTCGGCACGCTGGAAGGCCTGCCACGCCTGCTGGATGTCGGTCAATGTAACGATGCTTACTCAGCCGTGATGCTGGCGGTAAAACTCTCCGAGAAACTCGGCTGCACGGTGAACGATCTGCCACTCAGCCTGGTGCTGTCCTGGTTCGAACAGAAAGCGATCGTCATCCTGCTGACGCTGCTGTCACTGGGGGTGAAAAATATCGTCACCGGCCCAAGCGCACCGGCGTTCCTGACCGATAACCTGCTGGCGGTACTGAATGACAAATTCGGCCTGCGCCCGATCACCACCGTAGAACAGGATATGCAAACTCTTCTTGGCTAATACCATTTTCCGGGGCTGCGATGGCGGCCCCGTTTTTTATTTTGAGGTGCCCGATGACCCCACCCAGCCCACTTTGCCCTAACCCGATGCAGGTGCACTCCATCCAACAGGAAACCGCTGACGTCTGGACGCTGAACCTGATTAACCCTGATATTTACCTCTACCAACCCGGTCAGTTTGCGCTGGTCAGCATTCGCAACAGTGAAGATACGCTGCGCGCCTATACCCTTTCCTCTTCACCCGGCCTAAGCCGTTTTATCAGCCTCAGCGTGCGTCGCCTGCCCGAAGGCACCGGTTCGCGCTGGCTGACGCAGGAAGTTAAACCCGGCGATGTGCTGTGGCTGTCAGACGCTCAGGGGGATTTCAGCTGTGCCCAGCACCCTAGCGACCGCTATCTGATGCTGGCGGCCGGTTGTGGCATCACGCCGGTGATGTCGATGTGCCGCTGGCTGGTGGCTAACCGCCCGCAGTGCGATATCCAGGTGATCTACAACGTGCGTACTCTGGCAGATGTGATTTTTGCCGATGAATGGCAAGATCTGTGTACCGCACACCCACAGCTGCAACTGACGCTGATCGCCAAGCAAAGTGCGCACTCTAGTTTGCTAAACGGCCGTATCAGCGCACAATTTTTACAACAGGTAGCACCAGACATCACTGAGCGTATCGTGATGGCCTGTGGCTCCGAGCTTTATATGCAGCAGGTTGAGCAACTCTGTGAGCAGCTTGGTGTCCCGGCTTCGCACTTCCACAAAGAGCAGTTCCATACCTCAGCGGAACAGCGCAACGAGCAAGGCGAACCACTGACGCTGCGCATCGGCCAACCGCTGCGCGAGTTCCGCGTGCCGGTCGGCAGTACGCTGCTCGCGGCGCTAGAGGCCCATAAACTGCCGGTTCTTGCCGCCTGTCGCGCTGGCGTGTGTGGTTCCTGCAAAACCCGCATTGTGGAGGGGCACTACACCACCAGCAGTACCATGACGCTGACGCCAGCAGAAATCGAGCAAGGCTATGTCTTGGCCTGCAGTTGCCAGTTACAAGGTGATGTGACTCTAGCCTGATCGGGTATCCAGCGCGCGCTGCATTTTCTGCTTTTTCAGCGCTGTAATCCGGTTATGATGGAAGCCATTTCTCTGATTGGCGATAAGGATTCGTATGCTCATAGATTTACGCAGTGATACCGTTACACAACCTAGCGCAGCCATGCGCAGCGTCATGGCCAATGCCGAGGTCGGTGACGACGTGTATGGTGACGACCCAACGGTGAACGCACTGCAAGCAGAGGCCGTCAGGCTGTCCGGTAAAGAAGCGGCGCTGTTCCTGCCCACCGGCACCCAGGCGAACCTGGTCGCCCTGTTAAGCCACTGTCAACGCGGTGAGGAATACATCGTTGGCCAGCAGGCGCACAACTACAAATACGAAGCCGGTGGTGCCGCGGTGCTGGGCAGCATTCAACCGCAGCCGATCGAGGGTAACCCCGACGGCACTCTGCCATTGGACAAAGTAGCGGCGGCGATCAAACCCGACGATATCCATTTTGCCAAAACCCGCCTGCTGAGCCTGGAAAACACCATCAGCGGCCGCGTGTTACCGCTTGATTATCTGCAACAGGCCTGGCAATTCACCCGCGAACACCGTCTGGCGCTGCATATTGATGGCGCGCGTATCTTTAATGCCGCCGTGGCGCTCAACGTTCCGTTGAAAACCCTCGTGCAATATTGCGATACCTTCACCATTTGCCTGTCGAAAGGCTTAGGTGCGCCGGTAGGATCGCTGCTGTGCGGTAGTGAAGAGTTTATCCAGCGCGCCATCCGCTGGCGCAAAATGACCGGCGGCGGTATGCGTCAGGCCGGTATTCTGGCGGCGGCAGGCCTATATGCGCTTGAGCATAACGTGGAACGTTTGCAGGACGATCATGACAACGCTAAATGGCTGGAGCAGCAGTTGCGTAATATCGGCGTAGATATCGCCGAGCCGGGCGCACAGACCAACGTCCTGTATCTGCGTCAATCCCCAGAGATGGCGGCTAAACTCGGCCCGTGGATGCGTGAAAATGGCGTGTTGATCAGCTCAGGGCCGCTGACGCGCATCCTGACTCATCTCAACGTCAGCCGTCAGGATCTGCAGAAAGTCGTCGATTTGTGGCAGGCATTTCTGCATCAGCATGCCTGAAGCCGTTTAACCGCAATCCCCTGACGTTTTTTCAGGGGATTGTCGACGTAAGTTTTCAAACTACCATGCGGCCATAGAACCAGTAACCGCCTCCCAGGATAACCAGCAGATTCAGCACCACGCTGAGCATAAAATAAGTCTTGAAGGGTTGTTTTTGCGTTTTATGCCGGAACAGCTGTTGGCCTAGAATCGCGCCTAACCAGCCTCCAATCAGCCCGAGCAGTAGTAGCGTGATTTCCGGTACGCGCTGCCACCCTTTGCAGGCAGCAAGTTTATCGCCACCATAAACCAGCAGCGTCAACAGGTTAACCAGCAGTAACCAGACCCACAGAGGGTTTGAAAAGTACAGGCAGCCAACGGATACCAGCACCAGGGAAAGATAACAGAAATGATTGATTTTCATGGAAGTTCACGAGCTCATAGCAAGATACGCTGCGTATAGTGGACTGACGCCAGCTCAAATGCAACGCTGTATAACCACACAATAAATGCATTTAATCAGCAAATTTGGCATCCTGTCACTCCGCTTATACCAACGTTAATGACACAAGGCAGCATTGATGATACCCCAACGTATTCTGGTTCTCGGAGCCAGCGGCTATATCGGCCAGCATCTAATCCCCCGTCTGGTGGAACAGGGCCATGAGATCACCGCCGCAGCGCGTCGTATAGAATGGCTGGAGGAACAAAACTGGCCACGCGTAAATTGCCGCTACGTGGATATCTATCGCCCGGAGACGCTGACCGCAACCCTGTGGCAGATTGATGCTGTCTACTACCTGATCCACGGCATGGGTGATGGCGATGGTTTTATTGAAAAAGAACGCCAGGCGGCAGAAAACCTGCGCATCGCCCTGCGTGGTTCTAAAGTCAAACAGGTGATTTTTCTCGGGGCGTTGCAACCGGAGGGCGAAAGCTCTCCTCACCTGATAGCCCGTAAGTTGACCGGTGAGATCCTGCGCCAGAGTGGTATCCCAGTGACCGAATTACGTGCCAGCATCATTG
>JBAQHZ010000549.1:0-1635 GCA_049288585.1 Chania sp. | reverse complement strand
GTGGATATCATTGTTAAGCCGCAGCGCAGCCGCCAACTGGTCCTGGATTTTTATCGCCACTTCCCCGATGTGGAACTGATGGTGCAACCGGAAGTGTTCAACGGCGTGTGGGACGCGCTGGTGGATGGCCGGGCCGAGATGGCGATCGGTGCCACGCGTGCGGTGCCGGTGGGCGGTGGTTTTGCCTTTCGCGATATGGGTTTTATGAACTGGTTGTGTGTCGTTAGCGCGTCACATCCTCTGGCCAGCCTGACCGGTTTGCTGCGCAACGATCAACTGCGGCCATATCCCTCTCTGTTGCTGGAGGATACGTCGCGCAACTTGCCCAAGCGAGTGACCTGGTCATTGGATAATCAGCGGCGGCTTACCGTACCCGACTGGGTTTCCGCTGTAGATTGCCTGCGCAGCGGGTTGTGTGTTGGCATGGTGCCAGCGCATCGCGTACTGCCATTGGTACAAAGCGGTGAACTGGTGGCATTGCAATTGCAGGAGCCGTTTCCCGCCAGTGCCTGCTGCCTGACCTGGCAGCAGAACGCACAATCACCGGCGATGGCCTGGCTACTGGAGTATTTAGGAGATAGTGAAACGCTCAACCAGGAGTGGTTGAGCGAAGAGACTAGCGGCGATAATCGATAAATGGGCCATCGGCCACGGAACGGCGTTCGATCAGTTTTGGATGCACTTCAATCACCTGTGACTCTTCACGCTTGCTGATAATGCGATCCAGCAGCATGGTGAAAGCCATTTCCCCCAGGCGTTCTTTCGGCTGGTGGATGGTGGTTAGCGCCGGGGTGAAATAGCGCGCATTACGCACGTTATCGTAACCGATCACCGAAATATCCTGCGGGACGCGCAGCCCCAGTTCGTCGGCGGCACAGATCGCCCCCATTGCCATAATATCGCCCCCGCAAAATACCGCGGTAGGGCGCTGCTTCTGCGAGAGGATCTGGTGCATGGCCTTGTAGCCCGAATCGGGTTCAAAATCCCCTTGGACGATCCACTCTTCACGCACCTCAACATTGGCCTCTTGCAACGCCTTCAGGAAACCACGATGGCGGCCGCCGCCGGTGTTGCGTGATAACTGCCCAGGGATCGCCCCGATATCACGGTGGCCACGCTCCAGCAGATAGCGGCCAGCCAGATAGCCGCCTTCAAAGGCGTTATCGATAATGCTATCGGTAAAATCACCGCGTGCAGCACCCCAATCCATCACCACCATTGGGATATTGCGATAATCCTCCAGCATGCCCAGTAACTCATCCGGGTATTCTGAGCACATTACCAGCAGGCCATCAACACGCTTTTGCGCCAGCATCGCCAGGTAGGCACGCTGTTTGTCGAGATTATTGTGTGAGTTACAAAGGATCAGGGTATAGCCTTTGCTATAGCAGCTGTTTTCTACCGCCTCGATCACTTCAGCAAAGTAGGGCGCTTCACTTGAGGTCGCCAGCAAACCGATCGATTTGGTATGGTTAACCTTCAGGCTGCGTGCGACCGCGCTCGGAGAGTAGTGCAGCTCTTTGATCGCAGCCCGAACGGCCTCTTTTGTTTCTTCGGCGACGAAACGCGTCTTATTGATGACGTGCGAAACGGTGGTGGTGGAAACGCCAGCGCGTTTGGCGACATCTTTAATCG
>JBAQHZ010000548.1:0-7318 GCA_049288585.1 Chania sp. | reverse complement strand
AGGGGGCGTTAAAAAGCCTTGAGCAGACCGGCGCTATTGACGTAGAGCGCCGTGGGCGTAATGGCAGTTTTATCATCGCCGCCGACCATAAGGCACTACTCAAACACGCCAATATCGGCAATGTGGTTTGCGCGATGCCGCTGCCTTATACGCGGATTTATGAAGGGTTGGCTAGCGGACTAAAAGCTCAGTTTGTGGAGATTCCCTTTTATTTTGCCCATATGCGGGGGTCGGATATCCGGATTGAGTGCTTGCTGAACGGCCTCTACGATCTGGCAGTGACATCAAGACTGGCGGCTGAAAGTTACGTGCAGCAGCACCAGGTGCAGATCGCGCTGTCGCTTGGGGAGCACAGCTACACCGAGCAGCACCGGCTGATTTATCGTCTTGGTGAACGGGATCGCATACGCAAGGTGGGGATAGACAGCGCCTCTGCGGATCAGAAAATCATGACTTCTGTCTTTTTTGCCGGGCAGGAAATCGCCTTGGTTGAGATCTCTTACCATGAATGTCTGAAACAGATTATCTGCGGTGACATTGATGCAGCCATCTGGAACGTGAGCGACGATGAAGAATTGGCCCGCCTGGGGTTGATGACAGAATCCCTCAGCGGCGATGATTGTTTTATCAGTGCGTCGGAGGCGGTGATCCTGACCCGTCACCATGATGCACAGGCACAGCAGTTGTTACACACCATGGTGGATCGTCAAGGCCTGTTGCTCCACCAGCAACGCGTTGTTGCCGGTGAGATAAGGCCGGTTTATTGAGGGATGTATATGGAACAAAGATTGCACCTGCTCTGCCAAGGCGGCGTGATTGATAGCGAAGTGCGTGATGGCATGCTGCGAGTACTTGATGCGTTGGATAACCGCTGGTCAATTCCGGTGCGTAATGAGCAAGGCGTGATGGCGTTGACCCACATGGCCAGTGCCCTGATGCGCTCAAAGCAGAATATCGTTATCCAAGCCTTGGATGAAGAGCTGCAACGCGAGGTCTGCGAGGCAGAGATTTATCCGCAACTTTTGCAGATTCATCAGGATCTGTTGCAGGTATCTGGCCATCAAACCCATCCCAATGAAGAAGGGTACCTGCTGGCTAATCTCTATAGTTTGTTACAGAGACAAAGCCAGCACTGATGCATTATTTCATGGCTTAAATATTCATATTACTGAAGATATAAAGATCTTCGTCAGGGCGGCAGAAGAGAAGATATGTTTATTAACGCACTGCAAAAGCAAAACCCCGGGATGATTGGTGTCGCCAGGGAGCTATGGGCCCAAGGGCTTATCCTGCCTGATACCTATATTATTGATGTTGATAGGGTTATTTCCAACGCCCGCCTGCTGTTGCAGGTCGCCCAGGCATGCGGTATTGAGCTCTACCTGATGACCAAACAGATTGGCCGTAACCCTTGGCTGGCGGAGCGCTTGGTTACGCTGGGTTACCGTGGCGTGGTGGCGGTGGATTTTCGCGAGGCCCAGAGCCTTGCCGCCGCCGGGATCCCGCTGTGCCACGTCGGGCATCTTGTCCAGATCCCGGATAAATTGATCCCGCAGATAGTGGCGCAGCGGCCGGAGGTCATTACCGTTTTCTCACTGGAGAAAGCCGCGAAAATTGCTGAACATGCGCAGCGGTTAGGCTGCGTGCAACCGGTCATGCTGAAAGTGTTTGCGCCAGGCGATCTGCTCTATCCCGGGCAAGAGGCCGGTTTTGTACTGGATCAACTGCCAGAGATTGCGGCGAAAATCGCTGCCATGCCGGGGCTGTTGTTACAAGGATTGACCCATTTCCCCTGCTTGCTGTGGGATCCTCAACGGCAGCAAACCTTACCGACGCACAATCTACAGACGTTACAGCAGGCCAGCCAACAACTACGGCAGCGCGGTTGGGAGATCCGGCAAATCAATGCACCTTCGGCGGCCAGTTGTACCACGCTGCCGCTGCTGGCGCAGCATGGCGCTACCCATACTGAACCTGGTCATGCTCTGACCGGCACCATGCCAGCCAATATCGAGGGTGACCAGCCGGAGCAGATTGCCATGCTTTATCTCACCGAGGTTTCCCATCATTTCGCCGGTAACAGCTATTGCTATGGTGGCGGTTATTATCGCCGGGGCCATGTCCATAATGCGCTGGTTGCCGCAGAGAAGGGGGGGCCACTGTTGACTGCAAACGTTCAGCCGCAGAATGAATCCAGTATCGATTATCACATTGGTTTACAGGGGATATATCCCGTGGGTAGCCCGGTGTTCATGTGCTTTCGCACCCAGATTTTTGTTACCCGCAGCGATGTCGCACTGGTATCCGGCATTGCCACCGGTGAGCCCAGGCTGGAAGGGATTTATGACAGCCAGGGCCGTGTGAAAAAAGGGGACTGCAATGGCTAAGTTTCTGGTACTGGTGATCGACAGTTTTGGCGTTGGTGCGATGGATGACGTTGCGCAGAAGCGGCCTCAGGACCTGGGGGCTAATACCTGCGGCCATATTTTGCAGGCTTACCCTGAAGTACGTCTACCGGCGCTGGAACGGCTTGGGCTGATTAATGCCTTGGGATTTCAGGCCAATATTATGAAACCTTCGGCCAGCGCGGTGTTTGGCACCGTCAACCTTCAGCATGAAGGGGGCGATACCTTTATGGGGCATCAGGAAATCATGGGCACCCAGCCACAAACACCGGTATGTATTCCCTTTTCATCGGTGATCGATGAGGTGGAGGCAGCCTTGAAACGGGCGGGTTACCCAGTGAAGCGCATGGGGGACGGTTTGCAATACCTGTGGGTGAATGATGCGGTCGCGGTGGGGGACAATATCGAGGCCGATCTGGGGCTGGTATTTAACGTTACCGCCAATCTGACGCAGATCTCCTTCGACGAGGTCAAGAGAATTGGCCGCATCGTGCGCGAGCAGGTCAAGGTGGCCCGAGTGATCGCCTTTGGTGGGTTGATTGGCGATAGCCAGCGTATTCACCAAGCGGCAGAGAGCAGGCTGGATAAGTACATCGGCATCAACGCTCCTGCGTCTGGAGCCTATGAAAACGGCTTTCAGGTGCAACACATGGGGTATGGCGTGAATGCCGCCGTGCAGGTGCCACAGCAGTTGTATCAGGTGGGCATCAGCACGGTCCTGATCGGCAAAGTTGCCGATATTGTGGAGAACCCGCATGGCACCAACTACCAGGATTTGGTGGATAGCCAGACTATTTTGGATATCACCTTAACCGAACTGCAAAAGCCGGGGGACAGTTTCATCTGCACCAATATTCAGGAGACCGATCTTGCCGGTCACGCCCAGAGTACGGAGCGTTATCTCGATCGTCTGCAACTGGTGGATCGTAACCTGGAGAAAATCTTACAGCGTTTGGCAGCAGGGGATTGCCTGATCGTCACCGCCGATCACGGCAATGACCCGACGATTGGCCACAGCAAGCACACGCGGGAAAAGGTACCGCTACTGGTTTATCTCCCAGGCGCGCCGACCGGTGACTTGGGCTTGCGCAGCACGCTGTCGGATATCGGTGCCACCGTATGCGATTTCTTTCACGCCCCCGCACCGCAGAATGGCCGTTCATTTCTCCCCCTAATCAGGCCGCATAACCCGCATTGGAGCACGCTATGACAAGCGCGAAACCGCTTACCCGCTGGATTGATGACTCCGGTTACACCTATGTGCATGAGCATCTGCATGTCGATCTCTCCGGGGGGAAAAACGATATCGACTGCAAGTTGGATCAATATGATCTGATCTGCCAGGAAATGCGTGAACTGTTCGCGCTTGGGGTGCGCAACATTGTGGAGATGACCAACCGCTATATGGGGCGCAATGCCGAATTTTTGCAGGCGCTGATGCGCGATAGCGGGATGAACATCATCGCCTCCACCGGTTATTACCAGCAGGCGTTCTATCCCGCCCACCTTGCCCAGCTCAGCGAAGCCCAAATTGCGGCGGAGATGTGCAGCGAAATTGAACAAGGCATTGATGGCACGACGATGAAAGCGGGGGTGATTGCCGAGATTGGCTCCAGCCGCGGGAAAATCACTGACGATGAGCGGCGGGTATTTGCCGCTGCCGCTCAGGCCCATCAGCGCACCGGCAGGCCGATCTCAACCCATACCACCCTCAGCACCATGGGCTATGAACAGCTACGGCTTTTGCAAAATTTTGGTGTGCCTGCGGAGCAGATTGTGATTGGGCATTGCGATCTAACCGACAACCTCGACACCATTTTGCCGATCCTGGATCAGGGTGCTTGGGTGCAGTTCGATACCATCGGCAAAAACAACTATTACCCGGACAGTAAAAGGGTTGCCATGTTGAAAGCGATTGCGGATCGCAAGCAGCTTGGGCAGGTGATGCTCTCAATGGATATTACCCGGCGCTCCCATTTAAAAGCCAACGGCGGGATCGGTTTTGCTTATTTGTTGCACACCTTCGTGCCGATGTTGCTTGAGGCCGGTCTATCTCAACGCGATGTGGATCTGATGCTGCGTGATAACCCAGCTCGATTTTTCAACTGATATCTACCCAGCGTTATGCAAGCCGTAACGAACATTTTTTAGGACACTGCTAGTTAACTGAATAAAAAGGAAAAAAAGATGAAATTTGTTATTGGTGGCCAGATCGAAAAAGAAAAAATTGCCGACGCCGTGCGCCGCCTGGCCGGTGAGAAAGCAACGTCTATCAGCATTATGAATGATATCGAAGCCGCGATGAGCATCAAAAGCGGCCAGGCAGATATCTATCTTGGCGCCTGCAATACCGGCGGCGGCGGCGCGCTTGCCATGGCGATCGCCATTATCGGCATGGATAAATGTGCCACCGTAGGTATGCCTGGCAAGATCCTGTCCGATGACGAGATCGCCGCCTGCATCAAAGCGGGCAAGATCGCCTTTGGCTTTACCGGGCAAGATATTGATGCGGTGGTACCGGTGATCATTAACACGCTGTTCTCTCTGTGAGGCTATTGCCATGGAACACTCATTCTTAATGAGATTGCTTGAGATCGACCCCACTAAGGCGGGGTTATTAGCACTGATCGGGGCTATTTCCGCCATGATGGCTAACCGAGGGATTGCGGTCTTTCATGACGGGTTACGCCCGCTGATGCCTGAATATCTGGAAGGGCGCATGAGCCGCAAGGCACTTGGCGCAACCAGCTTCGCCTTGAGTTTCGGGTTGATTATCGGCTTTGGGCTGCCTTTCTCCCTCACTGCGCCGATTATTCTGGTACACAGCTTATTGCTGGGCACCGACGTGATCGGCGTTTGGAGTGCCGACAGCCGCAAGGGGCTGGTGCTGTCTGGTGTGATCGGCGCGCTTTACGCGATCGCCCTGCTGACCGGGTTACGCTCGGTGGTCGAGCTGTTCAGCCATATGCCGGTGAACTTTATGAGTAATTTGGGGAAAGTGGGCGATCCTATTGTGGCTTGCTTTGCTCTCTTCCCGGCCATTGTTGTGGGCTATCAATATGGTTACCGCAAAGGGATCTGGGTGCTGATCGCAACGCTAGTGGGGTATCTCGCCACCCAGGCTGTCGGCAACCTCAGCTTTGGTGGTTTGCTTGCCACACCTGTCAAACTTGATCCCAATGGCAGTGCGCTGTTGCTTTCCATGATCGCCATGTTCTACTTTGCCATGAAAGAGCGCCCGGCACCGTCAACCAACGGCCAGCAACCGGGGGCGAATGAAATGCTGGTGGGGCTGTTTTCCAGCCGTATCGAGCGTATCCAGAAGAATAAATGGTTGCTGGTGTTAAGCGGCGGGCTGACGGCGGTTGCGGCAACCATGTCTTTTAGCCTGTTGGCAGAAGGCCCGGTTTCACTGCAATTGATGGCCCATGGTGAACAAACCAGTGCCATGTTGGTGGCGCTGGCGCGCGCCATCAGCTTTGTGCCATTGGTCGGTATGACGGCCATTGCGACCGGTGTTTACAGCCCGGACGGCATGAAGTTTGTGTTCGTTGCCGGTCTGGCCACCAATAACCCGTGGATAGCCTTTATCGCAGGTTGCGTCATTATGCTGATGGAGATCCAGTTACTGACCAAAATCGCCATCGGGTTGGATAAGTACCCTGGCGTCAAAGCCTGTGGTGACCACATTCGTACCGCGATCACCCGGATGCTGGAAGTGTCGCTGCTGGTTGGGGGAATGATCGCCTCGAACGCTATTTTGCCGGGAATGGGCTTTATGGTGGTGGCGGGGCTCTACCTGCTCAACCGCACGTCGAAACGACCACTGGTTGAGATGGCTATCGGCCCGATCGCTACCATTGTGGTGGGGATATTGGCCAATATTATTCAGATTGTCGGCATTGGCTGATACCGCTGTGGGGTGAACCATGATCAGAACTTTTCCACTTGCCAGCATGGATATGGAACAGGCCCAGCAGGCTCAATTCCGGCTGGTGGATACTATCTGCCGTCATTTCCCTGGCGCTGAGTTTTTGACTCAGGGGGATTTGGGGCTTGCACCGGGGCTTAATCAGCCGCGAATGACCCGGCAGGTTGAGGCGGTTATCGCTCAGTTTTTTTCTGCCGAAGCGGCGGCGCTGGTGAGTGGTGCAGGGACGGGGGCGATCCGCTGTGGGCTGGCGGCGTTGCTCAAATGCGGCGATAGCCTGTTGATCCACGATGCACCGATTTATCCCACCAGCAAGGTGATTGCTGAACAAATGGGATTACGCTTGATTCGTGCAGATTTCAATCAGCCAGAACAGATTGCCCAAGCGGTGCGTGAGCACCGTCCAGTGGCGGCATTGGTGCAACATACCCGCCAGAAAATTGATGATAGCTATGATCTGGGCGCGGTTATCCACCAGTTGAACCAACTGGCCATTCCGTCGCTAGTCGATGATAACTACGCGGTGATGAAAGTAGCGAAGATAGGCTGTGAGCAGGGGGCAACAGTATCAACCTTCTCCAGCTTTAAGCTGTTTGGCCCGGAGGGCGTTGGCGTGGTAGTAGGCAAGCAGCAGGCAATCAGTGCCATTCGCAGCAGCATGTATTCTGGCGGTAGTCAGATCCAGGGTTTTCAGGCGATGGAGGTATTGCGCGGCCTGACGTTTGCTCCGGTCATGCACGCGGTTCAGGCGCGGGTGAATGAGGAGTTGGTGCGCCGCTTGAATCAGGGCGAGATACCGCAGATAAAGCAGGTGTTGCTGGCCAATGCACAATCTAAAGTGTTGCTGGTGGAGTTTCATCAACCGATCGCTGAGGCGGTGTTGTTGCAGGCGCAGGCATTGGGGGCACTGCCTTATCCGGTTGGCGCTGAATCCAAGTATGAGATCCCACCGCTGTTTTACCGCGTTTCCGGCACCTTCCGC
>JBAQHZ010000547.1:0-66347 GCA_049288585.1 Chania sp. | reverse complement strand
ATATCAAAGATGTAGGGGCATTCGAATTCGATAAAGGCAAAATCCTGATACCGAAGGTGCGTGACAAACGCCACTTCAGCGTGATGTCAGAGGTCAACCGGCAGGTGTTGCTATTGCAAGCCGAAATGGGTTGATTGCTATACCCGTCGTCTTTCAAGCCGCAGCGTTGTTGACTGCACTCGGGAGTAAGCTCTTGGTGGCTCACGAGTTTGTCGCTTAGCTGCAACTTGAAATCCATAGGGTATAGAGAAGTTGAATCTGTAAACAATTGCGGCCCCAAACGGGGCCGCAATTGTTTCTGGAGCTAGGCATTTATGCCTGAAGGGATTCATCCGGGTTTTTTGGCAACAGGCTGGTCGGTTTGTCACTCAGGCGCGTAACCAGCAACTGGTCAATCTTGTAGCTATCGATATCCACCACTTCAAACTTGTAGCCAGCATACTTGACGAAATCGGTGCGTTTCGGGATTTTACGCAGCATATACATCATAAACCCGCCGATGGTTTCATAGTTACCGGCCTGCGGGAACTCATCAATGTGCAGCACGCGCATCACATCTTCAATCGGCGTACCGCCTTCAATCAGCCAGGAGCTTTCGTCACGCGCCACAATCTGCTCTTCCTGCCCTTGGCCCACCAGATCGCCCATCAGCGTAGTCATCACATCGTTCAGGGTAATGATCCCCACCACCAGCGCGTATTCGTTGAGGATCACCGCAAAGTCTTCCCCCGCAGTTTTAAAGCTTTCCAGCGCTTCTGACAGGGTTAACGTATCGGGCACGATCAACGCCGAGCGGATCTGCACGCCGCTGCTCAGCACCAGGCTCTGATTGCCCAGCACGCGGTTCAACAGGTCTTTGGAGTCAACATAGCCGACCACCTGATCGATGTTGCCGTCGCAAACCAGGAATTTGGAGTGCGGATGGGTGGAAATCTTCTCTTTGATACTGTCTTCGCTTTCGCGCAGATCGAAGTAGATCACGCTTTCACGGGAGGTCATCGACGAAGGCACTGTGCGTGATTCCAGTTCGAACACGTTTTCAATCAGCTCATGTTCCTGTTTGCGCAACACCCCGGCCAGCGCACCGGCTTCTACCACCGCATAAATATCGTCGGAGGTAATGTCGTCCTTACGCACCATCGGCAGTTTGAACAGGCGGAAGATCAGGTTGGCCATGCCGTTAAAGAACCACACCAGTGGCCGGCAGATCGTGATCGAGAAACGCATCGGGTTGATGATCCGGACGGCAACCGTCTCTGGTGCAATCATACCGATGCGCTTCGGGGTTAAATCCGCGAACAGAATGAACATACTGGTCACCAGCACAAACGAACACATGAAGCTGATTTGCTCCGACAGTTCAGGTGACAGGAAACGATCGAATAACACTTTAAAAGAGGGGGAGAAAGCCGCATCACCGACGATACCGCCCAGGATGGCCACGGCGTTAAGGCCGATTTGTACCACGGTAAAGAACAAGCCCGGCGTTTCTTGCAGTTTAAGCACTCTGGCTGCATTGACGTTACCTTCGTCAGCCATCAGTTTCAGTTTGATCTTGCGTGACGCGGCCAGAGAAATTTCCGAAAGCGAGAAAAATGCGCTCACCGCAATCAGAAAAAGAATCAGTAAAATACTGTTTAACATAGTCTATCCATTCGTGCCGACGGGATGGCGGCGCTCTTTCGGAGGGGGTATATATTGTGAAAAAAGTAACGATATACCCGTCGTCTTTCAAGTTGCAGGGGTGTTGGCTGCCTTCGTTCACCCGAATCACTTACTTGAGTAAGCTCATCGGGATTCACTCCGTTGCCGCCTACCTGCATCTTGAAATCCATTGGGTACAAAAGCTAGAAAGAAGCTATCAGGCTGCAAACGCAGCCTGCATAGTATAGCAGTAGCCCTGTGAGGGCCGCCAGCGGTTAAAAATTTACCGCTGGTCAACGGGTTAACCCTGCGGCGGCAGACAAACCCCGATCCCTCCCAGGCCGCAATAGCCACCAGGGTTTTTGTGCAGATACTGCTGGTGCTCGTCCTCGGCGTAATAAAATGACCGCGCGGCAGCTATTTCGGTGGTGATGGTGCGTTTATCATTCGCCTCATTCATCGCCTGCTGGAAGCGTTGCAGGCTGTGTTGCGCTTCTGCCTGCTGCTCGGGCGATAGAAAGTAGATAGCAGAACGATACTGTGTACCGATATCTCCGCCCTGACGCATCCCCTGCGCGGGATCGTGGTTTTCCCAGAATACCTGTAGCAGGTGTTGATAGCGGGTAACTTGCGGATCAAACACCACGCGCACCACTTCGGCATGGCCGGTCTGGCCGCTGCACACCTCGCGATAGGTCGGGTTTGGCGTGTACCCACCGCTGTAACCGGCTGCGGTGCTGTAAACCCCGGCTTGTTGCCAGTACAGGCGTTCGACACCCCAGAAGCAACCCATGCCGAAGATCGCGATTTCCATCCCTTCAGGCACTGCCGTCATGGAGTGGCCGGTCACCTCGTTGAGGGTTGCCATCTGCATGGGCGTGGTACGGCCAGGTAACGCATTGGCCTGATCGATAGTTTGAGGCTTATCAAGGAATTGCACCACGGTTTACTCCTGTAGTTGCAGTAAGAATTGACCTAATAGAGGCGTGTGTCAGTTGTAACTGGCAACTTCTTTGCCCACAATAAGTCTTATGTTGTGTTTATGTATAAGCTTAACGCAGTATTTTGAGCGCAAAAAGCCAAGAATGCGTCTTGTTTTCGGTAACAGAAGATGCCGGGCTCCAGAGCAAAGGTATTGGCAGGAAATAAAATAAACTAAGGAGAACCTGTGCCACGATACCCGGTCCTTTGCGTTTTATGTGCGCTGTTCGCTGCGCCATCGGTGCTTGCGGCGAATCTGCGGCTACAGGTTCAAGGCCTGAGTGGGGATTTGGATAGAAACGTTCGCGTGCGTCTTTCGGGGATCACGCCGGAAGAGGTGAGCGCTGAAGGGCGTTTTCGCGCACGGGTTGACGCTGCTATTCGTCAGGGCTTACGGCCGTTGGGATACTATGAGCCGACGATTGAGTTTACGCTGGACGATCGCCCGACGCTTTCGCGCCCGGTGCTGTACGCCAAGGTCAACCCCGGTGAGCCGGTGCGGATTGCCGGCGCAAATATCAACCTGGAAGGCGGCGCGCGAACCGACGAAGACTACCTCACGCTGGTCAAAACCAGCCGCCCGACCCTGGGTGAAATCCTTAACCACGGTGAATACGACAGCTTTAGGAACTCACTGACCGGGCTGGCGCTGCGTAAAGGTTACTTCGATGCCAACATGGCCAAGAGCCAGCTTGGTGTTGCGCAGGAACTGCATAAGGCATTTTGGGACATCGACTTTGACAGTGGCGATCGTTACCGCTTTGGCAAGGTGAAGTTCCAGGGATCGCAAATCCGCGAAGACTATCTGCAAAATCTGGTGCCCTTTCATCAGGGAGACTATTACGACTCGAGCGATCTGGCTGAGCTGAACCGTCGTTTATCTGCCACTAACTGGTTTAACTCGGTGGTGGTGTCTCCTGATTTTCACGATGCCAAAGAGAACAAGATGTTGCCGCTAGATGCGCTGGTTACCCCACGCAACAGCAATATTATGGAGTTGGGCGGCGGTTTTTCTACCGACATCGGCCCGCGAGTGAGAGGGACCTGGCGCAAGCCCTGGCTGAACGATCGCGGCCAGAGCCTGACCACCAGTGCCAGTATTTCGGCACCGGAGCAACAGCTGGATTTGACCTATCGCATACCCTTGCTGAGAAGCCCTCTTGAGCAGTATTACCTGCTGCAAGGCGGTTTCAAGCGTACCGATCTGAATGACACCAAATCTGACAGTACCAAAATGGTGGTTTCACGTAACTGGGATCTCTCCAGCGGCTGGCAGCGAGCGTTAACGATGAGCTGGCGTTTGGACCACTTTACCCAAGGCTTGGTCACCGACACCACCATGCTGCTTTATCCCGGTGCCACCATTAACCGCACGCGCGTGCGCGGTGGCCTGATGCCGGTCTGGGGGGACAGCCAACGCTATTCGATAGATGTTTCAGACACCACTTGGGGCTCTGACGTCGATTTTGCGCTGTTGCAGGCACAAAACGTCTGGATCCGCACCTTGGCGGAAAAACACCGTTTTGTGACCCGTGCTCAGGTGGGATGGATTGAAACCAACAACTTCGACAGAATACCGCCGGATCTGCGTTTCTTCGCCGGTGGCGATCGCAGTATTCGTGGTTACAAATTCCAGGGTGTTTCTCCGCGTGATGACAGTGGCAAACTGACCGGCGCCTCTAAAATGCTGACCGGTTCGTTGGAATATCAATACAACGTGACCGGCCGCTGGTGGGGTGCGATGTTTGTTGACTCGGGGGAAGCGGTGAACGATATCAGACAGCGGGATATTAAAACCGGTGCGGGCGTTGGCGTGCGCTGGCAGTCACCGGTTGGGCCGGTGAAATTAGATATCGCTGCACCGATTGGGGATCAAGAAACCCACGGCGTACAGTTTTATATCGGTTTGGGGCCTGAACTATGAGCCTGGTAAAAAAGATTTGTCTGGGGTTCCTGATCCTGTTGTTCCTGCTGGTGGGAACGCTGGCGTTTTTGCTGGGTACCACTACCGGCTTGCATATGGTGATCAACGGCGCAGTACGTTGGGTTCCGGGGCTGGAAATTGCCGCCGTCAGCGGTGGCTGGCGTGATTTGACGCTGAAAGGCGTGAAATACCAGATGCCAGGGGTCGCGGTTAACGCCGGGCAGTTCCATCTGTCGCTCGATCTCTCATGCCTGAAACACAGCTCATTGTGTATCAATGCGTTGACTGCGCAAGATGTGGATGTGGTGGTGAAAACCGCCGAAATGCCGCCATCTGCTCCGGTGACGGAAACCAGTGAGCCGCTCACCAACCTCAGCACGCCGTACCCGATCGCATTACGTCTGTTGGCGTTGAATAACGTCAAGGTCAGCGTGGACGATACCGCTATTTCGCTCGGGGAGTTCCGCACTGGTGCTCAGTGGCAGCAGCGTGCATTAACGTTGCAACCCACCTCAATCCGCGCTTTGCTGATCGCTTTGCCAAAAGCGCCGGTACTTGCCGCTGACGAGGTAGCGAAGAAGGCGGCGGAAGCAACGGCCGCAGAAAAACCGCTGGCTGAAACGCTGCAAGCGTTGTTCAGCAAGCCGCTGTTGCCGGATTTGCCGGAAATCCACTTGCCGCTTGATATCACCGTCCAACAAATCAGCGGTGAACAGCTGCGTTTGACCGGCGATAACGACGTATCGATCACTAGCCTGTTACTGCAACTCAGCACTCAGGATCAGCATATTCAGCTCGACAGTTTTGTCGTGAAATCGCCACAGGGGTCGCTTTCAGCCAAAGGCCAGGCGACGCTGACTGGCAACTGGCCAGTAGAAATGACGATCAACAGTGCGCTGAACATCGATCCGCTGAAAGGTGAAAAGGTGAAGCTGAACATCGGTGGTGCGCTGCGTGAAGAGCTGAAACTGGCGCTTAATCTCTCCGGCCCGGTGAGTGCGCAGCTCGATGCGCAAACCCAACTGGCACAAGCCGGGTTACCGTTGGCCTTGACGTTGCAAAGCAAGCGGTTGAAATGGCCGTTGACCGGCGAGGCCCAGTATCAGGTCAACGATTTGCGCCTGCGCCTCAACGGCAAAGCCGCCGATTATGCGCTATCGACCCGCGCCAATTTCCAGGGCCAGGACCTGCCACCGGCGGTCATTACGCTGGATGGTAAAGGCAATCTGGCACAGTTCCGGCTCGAACGCCTGCGCGTGGCGGCGCTACAGGGCAATACCGATCTCACCGCACTGGTGGACTGGAGCAAGGCAATAAGCTGGACCTCTCAACTGACGCTCAGCGGTATCAACACCGCCAAACAATGGCCGGAGTGGCCAGCACGGCTGGAGGGCAAAATCACCACCCGTGGCAGTTTGCATGGCGGCAGTTGGCAACTTCAGGTGCCGGTATTACAGCTTGATGGCAATGTGAAGCAAAACAAAGTCTCGGCCCGTGGCACACTCAGTGGCAATGCGGCCGGGCAGTGGCGAATTCCCGGTATCGAAGTGGCGCTGGGGCGCAATACGCTCAGTGCCAAAGGCCAGCTAGACGAGAAAAACTGGAATCTGGATGCCAATATCGATGCACCGCGTCTGGATGGGGCTTTGCCAGGGTTGGGAGGAACGGTCAGAGGCCAACTCAAGCTGCGCGGTAACTTGCAGGCACCGCAGTTGCTGGCGGATCTGACGGCGCTTGGCCTGCAATGGCAGGCGTTGCACATCAACCGGGTGAAAGTGGACGGCGATGTGCGTTCGGCTGACCAGATCCAGGGGCAGTTAACCGTGCGGGTGGAACAACTGAAGCAGGATGCATTACAGGTCAATCTGCTGACGCTGGATGCGCGCGGCAGCGAGCGCCAACACCAGCTGCAATTGAATATTGAGGGTAAGCCGGTTTCCGGGCAACTTCAGCTTAGCGGTAGTTTTGATCGTCAGCAGCAGCGTTGGCGCGGCGAGCTCAACAATACTCGCTTCGACACGCCGGTAGGTGAGTGGCGTTTGACCCGCTCCATCGCGCTGGATTACCTGAATGCGCAGCAGAGAGTCAGCGTTGGGCCGCACTGTTGGCAGAACCCCAATGCTGAGCTGTGCGTGCCGAGAACCATTGAAGCCGGGGCCAGTGGCCAGGCCAGCGTAGTGCTCAATCGTTTTGATCTGGCGATGATTAAACCGTTCCTCGGCCCAGACACGGCGATGAGCGGCGTATTCAGCGGCCGGGCGGATGTCAGTTGGCAACCGGGCGGTGCGTTACCACAGGCGCGAGTCTCGCTGGTGGGTAACAGCGTGAAAGTGGTGCAGCAGATGCAGGGCAGCGCGCTGCCGATCGCGTTTGAGACGCTCAATCTCAACGCGGGGATGAACAATGGCCGCGTGCAGGCTGACTGGCTGATCAAGCTGGTCAACAATGGGCAGTTCAACGGTAACATTCAGATCACCGATCCGCAGGTGCGCCGTAATATCAGCGGTAATGTGAACATCACCAATATCTCGATGGATTTACTGAAGCCGATGCTGACACAGGGCGAGAAAGCCTCGGGGATGCTGAATGCCAATCTGCAGTTGGGTGGCAGCGCGCAGAGGCCGCTGGTATTTGGCCGTTTGGCGCTGGATAAGGCGATGATCACCGGCCACTGGATGCCGTTTGATATGACCGAAGGCCGCCTGGCGGTGAATTTCAACGGGATGACTTCAACGTTGGAAGGTTTGCTCAGCACCACCCATGGGCAACTGAACTTGGCGGGTGATGCTGACTGGCATGATATCAATGCCTGGCGCGCGCGCATCGCGGCTAAAGGTAATCAGCTACGGGTAACGATACCGCCAATGGTGCGGATTGATGTTTCACCGGATCTGGTGTTTGAAGCCACGCCGCAGCTGTTCGCACTTAACGGTTCAGTTGATATTCCTTGGGCGCGTATCACGGTGCAGGAACTACCGGAAAGTGCAGTAGGTATCTCCCGTGATGAAGTGATGCTCAATAACCGGTTGGAACCGATTAAGCCGGCTACGGCGGGGATCCCGATCAACAGTAATCTGATGGTGCGCATCGGCAACGACGTGCGGTTGGATGCCTTCGGCCTGAAAGCCGTATTGCGCGGCAATCTGAGGGTGATACAGGACCAGAATGGTCTGGGGCTGAACGGGCATATTGATATCCCATCGGGGCGCTTCCACGCTTACGGGCAGGATTTGATCGTGCGCAAAGGCCAGTTGCTGTTTTCTGGCCCACCCGATCAGCCATTGTTGAATATCGAAGCGGTGCGTAACCCGGATGCCACCCAGGATGGCGTCACCGCCGGGGTGCGAGTGACCGGAATGGCCGATGCACCAAGGCTGGAGGTGTTCTCTGACCCGACGTTATCGCAGCAAGAAGCGCTGTCTTACCTGTTGCGCGGCCAGGGTTTGGGTGCAACCGGTGCTGATGGCAACGCCATGACCTCAATGTTAATTGGTATGGGGGTTGCACAAAGTGGTCAACTTGTGGGTAAAATCGGCGAGGCGTTTGGCGTAAGTAATTTGGCCCTTGATACCGAGGGAGTTGGTGACAGCTCTCAGGTAGTGGTGAGCGGCTATGTCCTCCCCGGCTTACAAGTAAAATATGGGGTGGGGATATTCGACTCGCTGGCCACGCTGACGTTGCGATACCGCCTGATGCCTAGGCTGTATCTGGAAGCGGTGTCTGGCATTGACCAAGCACTGGATGTGCTCTATCAGTTTGAGTTTTAAGCTATGCGAATCATTGTTTACGGCAGTTTACGACGCAAGCAGGGCAACAGCCATTGGATGACTAACGCCCAATGGTTGGGTGATCATGAGCTTGATGGTTATCAGATTTATAATCTGGGCCATTACCCGGCTGCAATCCCTGGAGAGGGCACGGTACATTGCGAAGTGTATCGTATTAACTCATCGATTCTGGCAGAGCTGGACGAATTGAAAAGTAATACCAGGGACTATAAGCGCGAACTGATTCAGACACCTTATGGAAGTGCGTGGATCTACCTGTATAAGCACAGCGTAGAGGGTTTTCCGCGGATTGAGTGTGGTGACTGGCTGAAGCGCCTAGACTAAAAGCAGTAAAAAAAACGCCGCTCAATGAGCGGCGTTCTTCATCTGAACGGGCAAGAATTACTTCTTGGCGCGTTCGAAAGAGGCAACGATTTCAGCTTTAGCAGCAGCAGCATCAGCCCAGCCGTCCACTTTCACCCATTTGCCTTTTTCCAGATCTTTGTAGTGCTCGAAGAAGTGAGTGATCTGTGCTTTCAGCAGTTCTGGCAGATCGTTCACGTCTTTCACGTGATCGTATTCTTTGGTCAGCTTGCTGTGCGGTACGGCAACCAGCTTCGCATCTTCACCGGCTTCGTCAGTCATTTTCAGCACGCCAACCGGACGGCAGCGGATCACTGAACCAGGTTGCAGCGGATATGGTGTTGGCACCAGCACGTCAACCGGATCACCGTCCAAGGACAGGGTATGGTTGATGTAACCGTAGTTGCACGGATAGAACATCGCAGTGGACATGAAACGGTCAACGAACAGCGCGCCGGTGTCTTTGTCGATTTCATATTTGATCGGATCGGCGTTAGCCGGGATTTCGATAACTACGTAGATGTCTTCCGGCAGGTCTTTGCCAGCAGGGACCAGATTCAAGCTCATGTCGGTTTCCTTTAATCAAACCAGAAATGGAGTGGTGGCTAATTATAGCCAAAACACTCTTAAAGTACTGCGATTTTTCAGACACAACGGCGTTCTATTCGCTTCGCCGGTTGAGCCGCAAAGGCATGGTTTGGTCTGTGTATGAGGGGGTTATCTCTGTTGTCAATGGTGTTAACAGGCCGCTTGCCGCACCGTCCCCCGCTGTCAAATACGCCAAGTATAGGTATATTAAGCACCCACAGAACCGATAAGGGAGTTTGGTCATGATTGATAGGTTGCAGCGCAGCGGAAAGAAAAGAAATTCGAACTTATATAACCACGTGCAATTACTGGCAGTGTCAGCCCTCTTGATGTGTAGCCTGGCCGTTAATGCCACGGCTCTCGGTCTGCCTCAAAACTACCATCAGGTTTCCGCCGATTTATACCGTTCTGCCCAGCCTGATTCCGCGCAAATGCAGGCGTTGGAGCAGAGCGGCATCAAAACGGTTCTCAACCTTCGTCAGTGGAATGATGATGGCAGCGAAGCGAAGGGAACAAATCTGTTACTGCGCCGGGTGCCGATGAACGCTGCGGTTATCAATGATGACATCGTGGTCAGTGCGCTGCGGGAAATTCGCTTTGCCCAGAAGCCGATGCTGGTTCACTGCTGGCACGGCAGCGATCGTACCGGGCTGATTGTGGCAATGTATCGGTTGGTGTTTGAACATGCCGCTAAAGCGGATGTGCTGGCTGAATTGCGAAAACCAGAATACGGCTATCACGAAAGCTATTATGGCGGCATTGCGCGCTACCTGAGCGATGTTGATGTTAACCGGATACAACAGCGTGTTTTCAGCGCTCCGGCAAGCTGACAGCGGCCGATACATAGGGTCAGAGATTTTGGTGGGCAAGGCCATGGATCCTGGCAGCAGTGATCTCGCTGCCAGGAAAACCGAAAAGGGCTTATTCGTCTGGGAACTCGGCGATAAAGCACTCGGCTTGTTCTACCATCGATTTAGTCCCCACGAAGAACGGGGCACGCTGGTGCAGTTTTTCCGGCACGATATCCAGAATGCGTCTTTTGCCGTCGCTGGCTTTGCCACCGGCCTGTTCAGCCAGGAGCGCCATCGGGTTGCATTCATACAGCAGGCGCAGCTTGCCTTGCGGGTGGCTGGCGGTGCTTGGATAAATGTAGATACCGCCTTTCAGCAGGTTACGGTGGAAGTCGGCAACCAGTGAACCGATATAGCGTGAGGTGTAAGGGCGCTGCGTCGCTTCATCCTGCTCTTGGCAGTATTTGATGTATTTTTTCACCCCGAGCGGGAACTTGATGTAGTTACCTTCGTTGATGGAATACATACAGGCTTTTTCCGGGTAGCGCACTTTCTCGTGAGAGAGACAGAACACCCCCAGAGACGGGTCGTAAGTAAAGGCATGCACGCCATAACCGGTGGTGTACACCAGCATGGTGGATGAGCCGTACACCACGTAACCGGCAGCAACCTGAGCGCTGCCAGGCTGCAGGAAATCTTCTTCGGTAACAGGAATACCGATCGGTGTGATACGGCGATAGATCGAGAAAATCGTACCGACTGAGACGTTGACATCAATGTTGGACGAACCGTCCAATGGATCCATCAGCACCACATACTTGCCATTTTCAGCCCGCTCGCCGTCGAATATGACGATATCGTCTTCTTCTTCAGAAGCGATACCCGCGACTTCACCGCGTGCTTTCAGTGCTGCTTTCAGTTTTTCGTTGGCGAACAGGTCCAGTTTCATCTGAACTTCGCCTTGGACGTTGGAAATGCCGCTGGTCCCCAGAATATCAACCAAACCGGCCTTGTTGATATCACGGTGGATGATTTTGGCGCCCAGTTTAATTGCAGAAAGTAGTGCAGTCAGCTCGCCGGTGGCGTGAGAGAAGTCGTGCTGTTTCTCGACGATAAATTCGCCTAACGTTTTCATGACACAATCCCTGAATCTACGGATGGATAGCGGTTTGTTAACAAACCGCCAACGTTTATCGTCAGCCAGTGTAGCCCAAAGCATTACGCCATTCATAGGCAAATCCATTTCTTCTAGGCGATTCTGAGCGTTAGAATAAGCACTAAATCGATGCACTCAAATGAGAAACCTAATGCGCATACATATTCTTGGGATCTGCGGCACCTTTATGGGTGGGCTGGCAATGCTGGCGCGTTCGCTTGGACATGAGGTTACCGGCTCAGATGCCAACGTTTATCCTCCGATGAGCACGCTGCTGGAAAATCAGGGGATCGATCTGATCCAGGGTTACGATCCGGCACAGTTGGATCCTGTACCGGACCTGGTGATTATCGGCAACGCGATGACCCGTGGAAATCCTTGTGTGGAAGCGGTGTTGGAACGTGGCATTCCTTACGTTTCCGGCCCGCAGTGGTTGCACGACCAGGTGCTACGCGATCGTTGGGTGTTGGCGGTGGCCGGTACGCACGGTAAAACCACCACCGCCGGGATGGCGACCTGGATCCTGGAAGCCTGCGGCTATCAGCCGGGTTTTGTGATTGGTGGCGTGCCGGGTAACTTCGATGTTTCTGCCCGTCTCGGTGGCAGCCCGTTCTTTGTTATCGAGGCTGATGAATACGATTGTGCCTTCTTCGACAAACGCTCCAAGTTTGTGCATTACAGCCCGCGAACGCTGATCATGAACAATCTGGAATTCGATCACGCAGACATTTTTGACGATCTGAAAGCGATCCAGAAGCAGTTCCACCACCTGGTGCGCCTGGTACCGGGGAAAGGCAAAATCATTCTGCCGGACAATGACGCGCATCTGAAACAGGTGATGGCGATGGGATGCTGGAGTGAGCAGGAATTGGTCGGCGATGAGGGGGCTTGGCGCGCGCGCAAGCTGACCCCAGATGCCAGCCATTACGAGGTTTTCCTCAATGGCGATAAGGTCGGTGAGGTTAACTGGGCGCTGGTGGGTGAACACAATATGCATAATGGCCTGATGGCGATTGCGGCGACCCGTCACGTCGGCGTACAACCCGCCGATGCCTGCCGCGCGTTGGGTGATTTTATCAATGCTCGCCGTCGCCTGGAACTGCGTGGCGAAGCCAACGGTGTGACGGTCTATGATGATTTTGCCCATCATCCTACCGCTATTCTTGCCACGTTGGCCGCACTGCGTGGCAAAGTGGGGGGCACCGCGCGTATTCTGGCGGTATTGGAGCCCCGTTCCAATACCATGAAGATGGGGATCAGCAAAAACGATCTGGCCCCTTCGTTGGGGCGCGCTGATGAAGTGTTCCTGTTCCAGCCGCATCACATCCCTTGGCAGGTAGCCGAAGTGGCTGATGCCTGTGTGCAAGCGGCGCATTGGAGTGCCGATCTCGAGACGCTGGTGGAGATGATCGTCAAAACGGCGCAGCCAGGTGACCATATTCTGGTGATGAGCAACGGCGGATTTGGCGGTATTCATGACAAACTGCTGGCAGCTTTGGCTAAAAAGGCCGAGCCGAAAGAAGCTTACTGAAGAGACTTCTCTCATCTATCACGTTATGGCCGCGAAAGCGGCCTTTTTTACGCCGATAAAAAAGCCCTCGCGAGCGAGGGCAATAGGGTTCGTCGAATAGGACGACGAGGTTTTCTAGGAAACCGGCATTTATCTCAGAACTCGGCAGTGACGAGGGCAGTTCAGCAAATGCATTTTCTTAGTGATTACTTGTAAATTTCAGCAGTGGCGTGGAAGTTACCTTCGTTGCGTGCTTCGATCACACGATACGCGGTTGCCCCTTTGGCATCGGCTTTGGCAGACAGCGCCTGACGGATATCTGAAGGCGCTGCACCGACACCGCTGACGGTGATGGTACCTACGGATTGCAATTTTTCGGCCTGCGATGCATCAATGGATTGTGCTGCAAAAGAGCCAAAAGAAAGCATAGAGAGAAGGCTGATTGCTGCAACGGTGGTTTTAATTCTCATGATTAATCCTCTTTGTATTCTTTTATCAGTTCCAATTAACTGTGATTTACGTCACGAAAATGAGTATACATCTAGTAACTACAAAAATTAATAGCTCGCTAACAATTTACAGTGAAACTTTATTCGTTCATCACTATTTTTAATAATCTAATGGAATAAAAAGCGATGATAAAATGAGCTGCTGATGTTAAATTTATGTAATTTCAACAGGCTAAGTGCTTTTGACTAAAAGTGCGGAATATCACAGATACTACTGATTGCTCACGCGAGAATGTCATTGAAATGTGCTGTAAGTCGGTAAAGAAGCCGTTTTAAACATGGAGGAGTAGGTCGAGGCGCGAGCGTTAAGGCGAGAGAACGTTAACAAAATACGGCCGTCAGCCCTATTTTGTTAACGGAATAGCATCACAGTTCTTGTTCGAACAACGTAAGAATGGCTTCAAACAGTTGGCGTGCGGTAAATGTGCTGGCGGGGGTGACGAAGATCGTATCATCACCGGCGATAGTGCCGAGGATCCCTTCGGATTTGCCCAGGGAATCCAGCAAGCGTGCAATTAACTGTGCGGCGCCTGGGCTGGTATGGATCACCACGATGGCATCATTGTGATCGACATCCAGCACCAGATTCTTCAGCGGGCTGGTGGTGGTGGGCACACCGAGTTCCGCCGGAAGGCAATACACCATCTCCATTTTGGCATTGCGTGTGCGCACCGCGCCGAACTTGGTCAGCATGCGAGACACTTTGGATTGGTTAATGTTCTCGAAGCCTTCTTCTTGCAGCGCCAAAACGATCTCGCCTTGAGAACTGAATTTTTCTTCTTTCAATAACGCCTTGAACGCTTTGATCAGATCTTCCTGCTTTGCGGGATTACGCATTCTGCACCGTGGAATGTTGTCAATGGATGTCATTATTATGCATATAAATGAATTTTTATGCAATATTGACGTGCCAAGATAAAAGAGTATTGCGCGGAAAATAAGGAAGGGCTGGGATTTTAACAAAATCCGCACCTCATGAATATGCCCATTGGGCGTGGGAAACGAGTTAGCTCCCCGGTAAAGAAAATGTTATTAAAATGATGTTGTTCTGATGTTATGTAAGGGTGTAATGTAACCGCCGGTTAACTCGCCCGTGAAGAACCTCGCACTATTTTCGATTAGTGTGCGCTATGCCCTTAATGCGTAAGCTATTTAATCTAAAATGATCGCGACATCGGCCATTTTATTGCGCCAGCTCTAAAACCGACTGTTAATAGGTTGTTTTTAAAGGTGTAATAAATTAAGGTCCGAGACCAAAGAATTCACGGCGCTTTTATATTTAAGATAATAAAGGAGTATAGGATGAAAGTTGCAGTTCTCGGTGCTGCTGGCGGTATCGGCCAGGCCCTCGCCCTTCTACTCAAAACCCAGCTTCCTTCAGGTTCTGAACTCACCCTCTACGACATTGCCCCTGTTACCCCAGGCGTTGCCGTTGACTTAAGCCACATCCCAACCGCAGTTAAAATTAAAGGCTTCAGTGGTGAAGATGCAACTCCTGCGCTGCACGGTGCCGATGTGGTGCTGATTTCTGCCGGTGTTGCTCGTAAGCCTGGTATGGATCGTTCAGACCTGTTTAATGTGAACGCCGGTATCGTGCGTAACCTGATCGAGCAAGTGGCTAAAACCTGCCCGAAAGCCTGCATTGGTATCATCACCAACCCGGTGAATACCACAGTAGCGATTGCCGCTGAAGTGCTGAAGAAAGCCGGTGTTTACGACAAGAACAAACTGTTTGGCGTCACCTCGCTGGATATTATCCGTTCCAACACCTTCGTGGCTGAGCTGAAAGGCAAAAAGCCGGAAGAGCTGGAAGTACCGGTCATCGGTGGTCACTCTGGCGTAACTATTCTGCCACTGCTGTCCCAGATCCCTGGAGTGAGCTTTACCGCGCAGGAAGTGGCTGATTTGACTAAGCGTATCCAGAATGCGGGTACCGAAGTGGTTGAAGCTAAAGCCGGTGGCGGTTCAGCAACCCTGTCTATGGGCCAGGCGGCGGCACGCTTCGGTTTGTCTCTGGTGCGTGCGCTGAGCGGCGAGAAAGGCGTGGTGGAATGTGCTTATGTTGAAGGTGATGGCAAGTATGCCCGCTTCTTCGCACAGCCACTGCTGTTAGGCAAAAACGGTGTTGAAGAACGTAAAGACATCGGTGCTTTGAGCGCGTTCGAACAGCAAGCGCTGAACGAAATGCTGGACGTGCTGCACAAAGATATCGAACTGGGCGAGAAATTTATCAATAACTGATAGCGCCAGTTCGATTAGCTTTACAAAAGCCGCCGGAACAACAGTCCGGCGGCTTTTTTATTTGTCTCATGATTTGATACGACTTTTTCGATCCAGCAGACGCTGCGTGTGCGGATCAAAATACCGGCTTGGCCAAATTTCCGCAGGATGAACATTCAATGCGTCGGCAATCAGCCATTCTCCTTTCGGCCAGGGGCGTGACAGCGCATTGGCGAGGGTGGATGAGCTTAGCCCTGCCTCGCGTGAAACCGCTGCCAATGTCGTCCCTCTCTTCTTTAATGCCGCTATTACGTCTGCTGGGTGCCAATCTGGATTCCGTGAATTCATGTTTACATTCCTTTTTTTGATTAGGGAAAGTTCTGTTAGTGGTATAACTAACAGGTCAGAATTAATCGTTTGAACAACATGAAGCGCTTATTCGGAAATCAGAATACCATTAAGTTTCTAAAAAATATCTTATGGTTTCTGAAAAATTTGTCTTGCCACACAATTGTCCAGAGATAATGGCTATGAAAAACGAGTGGTTTGCTGCCAAGGAGCTTACAGGCATCGCAGGATTACCTTCTTCTACACAGGGAATCAATCTGATGGCTCGGCGCGAAGGCTGGGTCAGCCGCCGTCGTAAAGGCGTGCAGGGAAAGGCGTTGGAGTATCATATCGACAGCCTGCCGACTGGCGTGAGGAAATTGTTGGTACTGCGGGAAGAACCGGCGGCCTATGAGGTGGAACGGCAGGATCCTTTGGCGGTCTGGATTGAATATTACTACCACCTGTCAGACAGCGAGCGGGCGCAGGTGATGGCGTTCCTGATGCGCGAAGGCGTCGGCAGCCTGTTGGCGTGGATTGCCGAGCAGAACAAGTAACGCGAATCATTGTGTGAAGTGTTTCACAAACACCGTATTCCTGCGGCCAAGTGTTTTGAGTGCGGCTTTCGTTTTATCTTCTCTTTGGTCAATAAGCCTGCCTTGAGTTATCACGGAACAATTTTCTTGTGTGGCAACCACATAGTGAATGGTATGACTAACGGGCGGGCATTAATCGATTGTTCCACTGGAACTCATTAATGAAGAGAATTAATAGGCCTGGAATCCAGACCTATTTGAATATTAGGAAAGGGGTGTTTCTTAAAAATCGCGCTGAACGGCCAGATGTGCTAATCCTTCGAGCGCTGCACGATGTGGCGACTCCGGCAGCACCTGCAACGCAGCAATCGCTTTGTCCGCTTCTTCTTCTGCGCGTTGGCGGGTGTAGGTCAGAGAACCACACGCCTCCATGGCGGCCAGAACCGGCTCCAGCAGATGGCGGCCATTCCCCTGCTCAATGGCTGTGCGGATCATCGCTGCCTGTTCTGTATTGCCATTATGCATAGCGTGCAGTAAAGGCAGCGTGGGTTTGCCTTCATTAAGATCGTCACCGGTATTTTTGCCCAGCGTTACCCCATCGGCACTGTAATCGAGCAGATCGTCGATCAACTGGAACGCGGTACCCAAATAGCGGCCATAGTCCTGCAGTGCTTTTTCTTCTGCCTCACTGGCACCGGCAAGAATGCCCGATGACTGGGCTGCTGCTTCAAACAGGCGGGCGGTTTTGCTGTAGATCACCCGCATGTAGCTTTCTTCAGTAATGTCAGGGTCGTGCACGTTCATCAATTGCAGCACTTCGCCTTCGGCAATCACGTTGACGGCCTCAGACATCAGCGCCAGCACGCGCAGCGATTCCAGGCTGGTCATCATCTGAAAAGCTCGGGTATAGATGAAGTCTCCAACCAGTACGCTGGCCGCATTGCCAAACGCTGCATTGGCGGTAGCCTTGCCACGGCGCATATCGGATTCATCCACCACGTCATCATGTAGCAGCGTGGCGGTGTGAATGAACTCGATCAGGGCTGCCACGGTAATATGCTTATCACCCTGATAGCGCAGCGCCCGCGCCGCCAGCACGGCGATCATCGGACGAATGCGCTTACCGCCACCGCTGATAATGTAATAGCCAAGTTGATTGATGAGCGTGACATCGGAATTCAACTGTTCGAGAATTGTTGCGTTCACGGCCGCCATATCTTGCGCGGTTAACTCAGTAATTTGTTCTAGGTTCATTGTATTTTTTCAGCTGTGTTTCTGTTCACCGCGATGAGATCGCTGCTCACATCGGTATAGGGCGGTCACTGTCGCCTTTGATTGTACTTGAAAAACGACACAGATAAACGCCATGAAAGAAACTGTGTTTTTTTTCTTCTTTTTTCACCTTCTGGCTCTATTCTGCACTTGTCATGCGCGGGATTATTGCGTAGAATTCGCGCCCTATTGTGAATATTTATAGCGCGCTCTGTACTGAACAGTTGGGCACGCGGAAAGCGGAGTTTTATATGTACGCGGTTTTCCAAAGTGGTGGTAAACAACACCGAGTAAGCGAAGGTCAAACCGTTCGCTTGGAAAAGCTGGACATCGCAACTGGTGAAGCGGTTGAGTTTGACCAGATTCTGATGATCGCTAATGGCGAAGATATCAAAATCGGCGTTCCTTACGTCGATGGCGGTAAGATCAAAGCTGAAGTCATTGCTCACGGTCGTGGCGAAAAAATTAAGATTGTTAAGTTTCGTCGTCGTAAGCATTACCGTAAGCAGCAGGGTCACCGTCAGTGGTTCACTGATGTTAAAATCACCGGCATCAGCGCTTAAGTTAGGAGAGCGGATTAATGGCACACAAAAAGGCTGGCGGCTCGACTCGTAACGGTCGCGATTCAGAAGCTAAACGTCTGGGCGTAAAACGCTTTGGCGGCGAAGCAGTACTGGCAGGCAGCATCATCGTTCGTCAGCGCGGCACTAAATTCCACGCTGGTATCAACGTGGGTTGCGGCAAAGACCACACTCTGTTTGCTTTGAAAGACGGTAAAGTCAAATTCGAAGTTAAAGGCCCGAGCAATCGTAAATTCATCAGCATCGAAGCTGAATAATTTTTCGAGCCTTACGAAATAGATGTAAGCCCCGCAATTCATTGCGGGGCTTTTTACATTTATAGGGTGCTTGTGTCCAGGCCCGTAGGCATTAGGAAAAATGGAAACAAAACAGCAGGCCGGTATGGGTATTCTCCTGGCGCTTACTACAGCAATCTGCTGGGGGGCGTTGCCGATCGCGATGAAAGAAGTGCTGAAGGTGATGGAGCCCTTTACCGTCGTCTGGTACCGCTTTGCCTTCGCCGCTATCGGCTTGGGCATGATTCTGGCAGTGCGCGGGCGTTTGCCATCGGTGAAAATATTTCGTCAACCGCGCTGGTTGCTTTTGCTGATTATTGCCACGGCAGGATTGCTGGGCAATTTTGTGTTTTTCAGTTCTTCACTGCAATACCTGAGCCCGACGGCGTCGCAGGTGATTGGTCAGTTGTCACCGGTTGGCATGATGTTCGCCAGCGTATTGATCCTGAAAGAAAGGATGCGAATCACCCAGGTGATTGGGGCATTGATGCTGATTTGCGGGCTGATGTTGTTTTTCAACGTCAGCCTGATTGAGATTTTTACCCGACTGACGGATTACACCCTCGGTGTTCTGCTGGGTGTGTGTGCTGCCATGGTTTGGGTGACCTACGGGGTGGCTCAAAAAGTGCTGCTGCGCCGATTGGCTTCGCCGCAAATCCTGGTCATGCTGTACACTTTGTGTGCAATCACCTTGTTCCCGCTGGCCAAGCCTGCAATGATTTTCCAGCTCAGCAACTGGCAGTTGGCCTGCTTGCTGTTTTGCGGGGCGAATACGCTGATTGGTTACGGAGCACTGGCAGAGGCGATGGCGCGTTGGCAGGCGGCACAGGTGAGTGCGATAGTGACGCTCACCCCGTTGTTTACCCTGATGTTTTCAGATTTATTGGCGCTGGCATGGCCGCAAGTATTCGCCGCCCCGACATTGAATGCTGTCGGTTATGTCGGTGCTTTTGTGGTGGTAGCAGGCGCCATGTTTTCCGCAATTGGTCACCGCTGGTGGCCGCGACGGGCAGAACCCAACCTGATTGTTTCTTTGAAGCAGTCCGGTGAATGATTTACGGAGACGGTAAATGAAGTTTGTAGATGAAGCGACGATCCTGGTTGTTGCAGGTGATGGTGGTAATGGCTGCGTCAGCTTCCGCCGCGAGAAATACATCCCGAACGGTGGGCCGGACGGCGGTGATGGCGGTGACGGCGGTGACGTCTACCTGCTGGCTGACGAAAACCTGAATACCCTGATCGATTACCGCTTTGAGAAATCTTTCCGTGCCGAACGTGGCCAGAACGGCCAAAGCCGTGACTGTACCGGTAAGCGCGGTAAAGATATTGTGATTAAAGTGCCGGTAGGAACTCGTGTGCAGGATCAGGGCACCGGAGAGATCCTCGGCGATATGACTCGTCATCAGCAGCGTTTGATGGTGGCAAAAGGTGGTTGGCACGGCCTGGGCAACAGCCGTTTCAAGTCCTCGGTAAACCGCGCTCCGCGCCAGAAAACCTTGGGTACCAAGGGCGAAATGCGCGACATTCTGCTGGAGCTGTTGCTGCTGGCCGATGTGGGCATGCTGGGGTTGCCGAATGCGGGTAAATCGACGTTCATTCGTGCGGTGTCTGCGGCCAAGCCAAAAGTGGCGGACTATCCGTTCACCACGCTGGTACCTAGCCTGGGCGTGGTACGAATGGACAACGAGCAGAGCTTCGTGGTTGCCGACATCCCTGGGCTGATTGAAGGCGCTTCCGACGGTGCTGGCTTAGGGATCCGTTTCCTGAAGCATCTGGAACGTTGCCGTGTGCTGCTGCATTTGGTGGATATCGCTCCGATCGATGAATCCGATCCGGTAGAGAATGCTAAGGTCATCATCAATGAACTGAATCAGTACAGCGAAAATCTGGCGCACAAGCCACGCTGGCTGGTGTTCAATAAGCTTGACCTGCTGGATGCAGAAGAGGCCGCCGAACGCGCCAAGGCGATCGTAGAGGGCATGGGTTGGGAAGGTAAGTACTACATGATCTCCGCCGCTAACCGCGAAGGCGTTAATGCGCTGTGCTGGGACGTGATGAACTTTATCAACACTCAACCGAAGACCATGGCGATTGAAGAAAGTGCGCCAGAGAAAGTCGAATTCATGTGGGATGACTACCACCGTGAGCAAATCGCTGAAGTGGAAGCAGAAGCGGAAGACGACTGGGATGATGACTGGAATGAAGATGACGACGAAGGCATCGAAATCATCTACCAGAAGTAATTCTGTTCTGGCGTGATCGGTATGAAAATAAAGGCTCAGCGATGCTGGGCCTTTTTCATGGGTTCAGCACGTTGTCGGGTATCCAGCACTGTGCGTTTAGACCACTGGCATCGGCCCGGTTTTCAAGCCGCAGCCAGCCGCGATGCAACTGCGCAATACGGATCACAATATTCAGCCCAAGCCCGCTGCCGCCGTAACGCTGATCCATTCGGCGAAATGCCTGCGTCAGCTCTCCCGCCTGCTCTTGCTTAATGCCTGGTCCTCCATCTAGCACCTGCAAGCGCTGCCCGCGATCTTGTGGGGTGAGCTGCACATGAATGGTGCTATTTTCCGGACTATAGCGGTGGGCATTCTCCACCAGATTACGCAGCATCAGGCGCAGCAAGACCGGATCGCCATGGGTCACGGCTTGCGCAGGCAACTGCCAGAGCAACATTTGCCCGCGTTGAGCCGCCAGCTCTTCCAACTCTTCCTTTAGCGGTTGGATAACGTGGCTTACCCAGTCAAATTGCTGATAATGACCACTGGCAAAATTCTGGCCGGCGCGCGACAGCATCAGTAATTGCTCAACGACGTGCATCAACTGATCAATGCGGGCAATCAGTATCTTGCTTTCTTTAATCCCTTGCTGCTCCATCAACTCCAGATGCAAACGGATACCGGCCAGCGGCGTGCGTAGCTCATGGGCGGCGTCGGCGGTAAACAGGCGTTCTTGCTGGATGGTATGATCGAGGCGTGAAAACAGTTGATTCAGCGTGCTGGTCACAGCCACCATTTCCAGACTACTGTTACTCACGGGTAACGGCGTCAGGTTATCTGCGGAGCGCTTTTCTAACCGTTCCTGTAGCTGATTAAGCGGGCGGGTAATCCAACTGATGGCCCAGAAAGAGGCCAGCAGAGTCACGATCATCATGATCAGCGAAGGGGCAAGCAAGGAGGCAATAGCCTCGGTAATTTCGGTATCCACCCGTTCATTGCGCATTTTGGCGGACAGGGTTTCATCCACCAGAAAGCTGATTTGCTCCTGGCTCTCATGCCAGAGCCAGAACGCACTGATAAGCTGGGTGACCAGCAGGATCAGCGCCAGCATCAGCAACAGACGGCGGCGCATACTGATCATGATGCGGGTTCCAGACGGTAACCAATGCCGCGCACGGTACGAATACGATCTTTGCCCAGTTTGCGGCGCAGGTTATGGACGTGAACCTCGAGGGTGTTCGATCCCAGATCGTCATTCCAGGTATAGAGATCCTGTTGCAGCAATTCGCGATTGACGGTCTGACCCGCGCGCATCATCAGGCGTGACAGGATGGCGAACTCTTTTGGCGTGATATCGATCGATTGTTGCTGCAAATACACCTGTTGGCTGGAGAGGTTCAGCGTCAGATCGTCCTGTTGCAGCAGGTTATCGCTGTGGCCCTGATAACGGCGGAGCAGCGCTCGTACCCGGGCTTGCAGCTCAACCAAGGCAAAGGGTTTGATCAGATAATCATCGGCACCGGCATCCAGGCCGTCAACGCGATCTTCCAGAGCATCGCGCGCGGTCAGGATCAGCACCGGTATGCCGATCTGCAGACGGCGCCACTGGCGCAACAGGCTGGCACCGTCGAGATCCGGCAGGCCAAGATCCAGGATCACCATGCTGTACTGACTGGTGACGATCAGGCCGTTGGCTTCGGCCGCCGTGGCGGCGCAGTCACAGGCATAGCCTTCGCGGGATAACGCCAATGCCAAGCCTTGCTGCAACAATTCATCGTCTTCAACAATCAATAGTTTCATGCTGATTGATCCTCAATTGTTCTGATATATATCGCGATACAATCTGCTTTCAAAACGGACTAACGGAGCGCGGCGTTGCTTCTGATCTTCCGGTGGCACCGCGTAACCCGACAAGAATTGCACAAAGGCATAACGTTGGCCGCTGGCGGTGGTAATAAAGCCTGCCAGATTATACACCCCTTGCAGAGCACCGGTTTTGGCAGAAACTTTGCCATCGACGCCCGCTTCATGCAGGCCACCACGATAGCGCAGGGTGCCGTCGTAGCCGGACAGCGGCAGCATCGAGATGAAATTCAACTCATTGTCGTGTTGGGCGATATATTGCAGTGCCTGCATCATGGTAGCCGGTGTCAGCAGATTGTGGCGCGACAGGCCCGACCCATCGACCACGATATTGTTGCCTAAATCTACCCCGGCTTTCTGGCGTAACACCTGGCGTACGGCGTCAGCACCGGCACGCCAGGTGCCGGGAACGCCGAAACGCTCGTGGCCAATGGTGCGGAATACGCTATCGGCGATCATGTTGTCGGATTTTTTCAGCATGATTTTCAGTAATTCATGCAGCGGTGCGGACTGTGTCTGGGCAATCACTGTACCGGCCATGCCGGGTATGGTCTGGCGTTTGAGATGGCCACCTATCTTGATCCCAGCCTGCGTCAGTTCATCTTTCAGGATCGCACCGGCGTAACTGGCGCCGTCCTGTATGGCAAAGGCCAGCGGTAGCGGTTCGCTGCGCTGCGTCAGGCATCCGGTCAGCGTAAAGCGGTTCAACTCGCCAGGCACCACGTCCAACTCGCAGTATTGTGCGTCCGCAGAACCCTTCGCCAACGTTCTCACTTGGCTGAACATATTAACCGGATAGAAAGAAGCAACGCGAATAAAGGCCATTTCGCCGGGGTTCGGCGCGCTGTAAAGCGATACCGAGAAGCAGTTGCGATCGACAATTGCCGCTGCCGGCGGTGCGCTGAAGCATTGGGTCATGTCGTTCCATGGCCAGCCGGGGGCTTTATCGTGGCTGGCAAATACCGATGTATCGACCAGAACATCGCCGCTAATTTCACTCACTCCCTGCTTTTTCAGCACCGCCACCATATTGCGCAGGCTCTGGCGCTTGAAGGTCGGATCCCCACTGAAACGGGCGATAAGATTACCGCGCAACACGCCATCCGTGATGTTGCCCTGGCTTTCCAAGGTAGTGGTAAAACGGTAGTCAGGCCCGAGCTGTAACAACGCCGCCAGCGCTGTCAGCACTTTCTGAGTACTGGCCGGTAATGCCATTTGCTGTGAGTGATAGTCGATGGTTGGCGCAGAGGCACCAATCTTCTGAACTATCAGGGCAAGGTTGGCCCCATCAGGCAAGTATTGTGTGTAATCTTCGACCGGGGCCGCATTTGCATTAAGAACAAATGCACAGGCCAATGCACTGACAATTCGTGAAAAACGCATAATCTCGGGGTAACAGCTGGATAACGTGTTGCCATACTACGGTGCATTAAGGGAGAAAGTAAACGATGACCCTTAAGGAACTCTAGGCTAAAATGCATCTCAAAATGCAAAATCGATCCCGACTTGGGAGAAAATTCCGAGTCAGGTTTCTTTTGTTTATCGCCTGGAGACGGAAGGCGCAACGCCTGCCGTATTTTCATACGAACACGTCAGGATGACGGCTATTTGAACAGGAAAGATTTAGAGGTATTGAAACGATGAAACAGATTCCGATGACTTTATTTGGCGCAGAACAACTGCGTGAAGAACTTGAATATCTGAAAGGCGTGCGCCGTCCGAAAATCATTTCAGATATCGCCGATGCGCGTGAACATGGCGATTTGAAAGAAAACGCTGAATACCATGCCGCCCGTGAGCAGCAAGGGTTCTGCGAAGGTCGCATTCAGGAAATTGAAGCCAAACTGTCTAATGCGCAGGTGATCGATATCACTAAAATGCCGAATACTGGCCGCGTAATTTTTGGCTCTACCGTATCGATAATGAACCTGGAAACTGAAGACGAAGTCACGTACCGTATTGTGGGTGATGATGAGGCTGACTTTAAAAAGAATCTTATTTCAGTCAATTCACCGATGGCGCGCGGTTTGATCGGCAAAGAGCAGGATGACGTTGTCGTCATCAAAACGCCGGGCGGCGATGTCGAATATGAAATCCTGAAGGTTGAATATCTATAATCCTGGAACAATTGGTCAGATATTCAGCAGTGTTTTGTAAAGAAAGGAAAAAGGCCGCAAGCGGCCTTTTATCTGAACTCGGTGCATGGCACCTTTTCCGTCAAACGGACGGTGGATTAGCGCGGTAAAGTGATCTTGCGCTCTTTCGATGGGCGGTAAAGAATAAGCGTACTGCCGATCACTTGCACATTGCAGGCACCCGTTTCACGCACAATAGCGTCGACGATCAAGGTTTTAGTCTCGCGATCAACGGCCACAATTTTTACTTTGATCAGCTCATGATGCTCCAGAGCCTGTTCAATTTCAGCCAGCACCCCTTCGGTGAGACCGTTATTACCCAGCATGACAACCGGTTTTAACGGATGCGCCAGGCCTTTCAGGTGCTGTTTTTGTTTATTATTCAGATTCATTGTCTTTTTTGCTTAAGTTGGGATTGAAAACGGGTCATTCTACCGCCATCTCATGTATATCACCAAATCGGTCTGCACCGAATGGCGTCTACGTGAGCAGCGAACCTGACATAAGACTCTCTTTTAGGATAGTTGGAAAACGAGATGGCTAATAAAAAGCGTTCGGCTAGCTCCAGTCGCTGGCTACAAGAACACTTTAGCGATAAATATGTACTTCAGGCGCAGAAAAAAGGGCTGCGTTCCCGCGCCTGGTTTAAACTTGATGAAATACAGCAAAGTGACAAACTGTTTAAGCCGGGCATGACGGTAGTCGATTTGGGTGCTGCACCGGGTGGGTGGTCGCAATATGTCGTCACTCAGATTGGTGGTAACGGGCGTGTCATTGCCTGTGATATTTTGCCAATGGATCCTATTGTTGGTGTCGATTTCCTTCAGGGCGACTTTCGTGATGAACTGGTGCTCAAAGCGCTGTTGGAACGTGTAGGTGAAAGTAAGGTTCAGGTTGTCATGTCTGACATGGCGCCGAATATGAGTGGCACCCCGGCAGTCGATATCCCGAAATCGATGTATCTGGTGGAGTTAGCACTGGATATGTGTCGTGATGTCCTCGCTCCAGGTGGTAGTTTCCTGGTGAAGGTGTTCCAGGGAGATGGTTTTGACGAGTACCTACGGGAAATTCGCTCCCTGTTTACGAAGGTTAAGATTCGTAAGCCAGACGCTTCCCGCGCACGTTCGCGTGAAGTGTACATTGTAGCGACAGGGCGGAAACTGTAGTACCCTAACGCTGTTTGTTAACACAGTTGTAATATGAGGTTAATCCCTTGAGTGACATGGCGAAAAACCTAATTCTCTGGTTAGTCATCGCGGTAGTATTGATGTCTGTATTCCAGAGCTTTGGGCCCAGCGAGTCTAATGGCCGTAGGGTAGATTACACTACCTTCATGTCCGAACTGACCCAAGATCAGATTCGTGAAGCACGAATTAATGGACGTGAAATCAATGTTATTCGTAAAGACAGTAACAAATACACGACCTACATCCCTGTCAACGATCCGAAACTGCTGGATACGTTGTTAACCAAGAATGTCAAAGTTGTCGGTGAACCACCGGAAGAACCGAGTTTGCTGGCTTCGATCTTTATTTCCTGGTTCCCGATGCTGTTGCTGATTGGGGTCTGGATCTTCTTTATGCGGCAAATGCAGGGCGGCGGTGGCAAGGGCGCGATGTCCTTTGGCAAGAGCAAGGCCCGTATGCTGACAGAAGACCAGATTAAAACCACTTTTGCCGATGTCGCGGGTTGTGACGAAGCAAAAGAAGAGGTGAGTGAACTGGTGGATTACCTGCGTGAACCGAGCCGCTTCCAGAAACTGGGCGGTAAGATCCCGAAAGGCGTGCTGATGGTAGGCCCTCCAGGTACCGGTAAAACCCTGCTGGCGAAAGCGATCGCCGGTGAGGCTAAAGTGCCGTTCTTCACTATTTCCGGTTCTGATTTCGTCGAAATGTTCGTCGGCGTTGGGGCTTCCCGCGTACGTGACATGTTCGAACAGGCTAAAAAAGCGGCGCCGTGCATCATCTTTATCGATGAAATCGATGCCGTAGGTCGCCAGCGTGGCGCAGGTCTTGGCGGTGGTCACGATGAACGTGAACAAACGCTGAACCAGATGCTGGTCGAAATGGACGGCTTTGAAGGTAACGAAGGCATTATCGTGATTGCGGCAACTAACCGCCCTGACGTACTTGACCCAGCGCTGCTGCGCCCAGGTCGTTTTGACCGTCAGGTGGTGGTGGGCTTGCCAGACGTACGTGGCCGTGAGCAGATCCTGAAGGTGCATATGCGCCGTGTGCCATTGGCTGTGGATATTGATGCCTCTGTGATTGCGCGTGGTACTCCGGGCTTCTCCGGTGCTGACTTGGCCAACCTGGTTAACGAAGCGGCGTTGTTTGCAGCGCGTGGAAACAAGCGTGTAGTGTCGATGGTTGAGTTCGAAAAAGCCAAAGATAAAATCATGATGGGTGCGGAACGCCGCTCCATGGTGATGACCGAAGCGCAGAAAGAATCCACCGCGTATCACGAAGCGGGCCATGCGATCATTGGTCGTCTGGTGCCTGAGCACGATCCAGTGCATAAAGTCACGATTATTCCTCGTGGCCGTGCGCTCGGCGTGACCTTCTTCCTGCCGGAAGGGGATAGCATCAGCTACAGCCGTCAGAAACTGGAAAGCATGATCTCTGTGGCTTACGGTGGTCGTCTGGCTGAAGAATTGATCTATGGTGTGGATAACGTCTCCACCGGTGCTTCTCAGGACATCAAACAGGCAACAACCATTGCCCGTAACATGGTGACCCAATGGGGGTTCTCGGAAAAACTGGGGCCGTTGCTTTACGCAGAAGAAGAAGGCGAAGTCTTCTTGGGGCGTTCAGTTTCCAAAACCAAGCACATGTCAGACGAAACCGCCCGGATTATTGACCAGGAAGTTAAGGCATTAATTGAACGTAACTATCAACGCTCCCGGCAGTTGCTGGCCGAAAACATGGATATCATGCATGCCATGAAAGACGCGTTGATGAAGTACGAAACGATTGATGCGCCACAGGTTGATGATTTGATGAACCGCCGTGAAGTACGTCCGCCAGCTGGTTGGGACGATGCTGCGAAGAATAACAGCTCCGACAACGGTGGCGCGCCAAAAGCACCGACGCCGGTTGATGAGCCGCAGACGCCAAACCCAGACAATTCAATGTCTGACCAGCAACAACTCGACAAATAACGTCGGCTGTGTAATAAAATCGAACCCCGGCTAAGTCCGGGGTTTTTTGTACCCGTCATATTTGAAATTGCCGCGTTGTTGCCCGCTGACACAGTAGGGTTGGGCCGTTGCCTGCAGCGTTCAACGTAAACTCCCGGCAGGCAACATTAAGGTGAATTAATTATGCAGTTAACCGTGCGCGACCAGATTTTTGATCTCAATCATCCGCAGGTGATGGGGATCCTTAACGTCACTCCAGACTCCTTTTCCGATGGTGGCCGATATAATTCGCTGCATGATGCCTTGCTGCATGCCCATGCGTTGATCTCTGCCGGTGCGACGATGATTGACGTGGGCGGCGAATCGACCCGTCCTGGTGCCGCCGACGTTAGCGAAGAGGAAGAGCTTGCCCGTGTGGTGCCAGTGGTAGAAGCACTTGCCCAGCGGTTTGAGGTTTTTATTTCGGTAGATACTTCGAAAGCCGCGGTGATCCGCGAATCTGCCCGCGCCGGTGCGCACCTGATTAACGACGTGCGTTCGCTGCAGGAGCCTGGAGCGCTGGAAGCCGCCGCCGAAAGTGGTCTACCGGTCTGTCTGATGCATATGCAGGGTGAGCCGCGTATCATGCAGCAGGCACCGCATTACAACGATCTGATTGGCGATGTAAATGCGTTTTTCCAGCATCATATTGACCGCTGCATAGCAGGCGGAATAGCAAAACAGAAATTGTTGCTCGACCCGGGCTTCGGTTTCGGTAAGAATTTGGCGCATAATTATCAGCTTCTGGCCCGGCTGTCGGAATTTCATCATTTTGGTTTGCCTTTGTTGGTTGGAATGTCGCGCAAATCGATGATTGGACAACTGTTGAATGTGCCACCCGAGCAACGGGTTATTGGCAGCGTTGCCTGTGCGGTGATTGCCGCAATGCAAGGGGCGCAGATTGTCAGAGTGCATGATGTTAAAGAAACCGTCGAGGCGATGCGTGTCGTCGAGGCAACACTTTCAGCTAAGGGATAGTAGAGACATGAGCGAGCGCAAATATTTTGGTACCGATGGTATTCGTGGCAAAGTCGGCGACAGCCCGATCACCCCGGAGTTTGTCCTTAAACTCGGCTGGGCCGCCGGTAAGGTACTGGCACGTCATGGCTCGCGTAAAATTATCATCGGCAAAGACACCCGCATTTCCGGCTATATGCTGGAGTCGGCGCTGGAGGCCGGGCTGGCAGCGGCGGGGCTTTCTGCATCCTTTACCGGCCCGATGCCCACTCCAGCAGTGGCCTATCTGACCCGAACCTTCCGCGCGGAAGCCGGGATCGTGATCTCGGCCTCACATAACCCGTTCTACGATAACGGCATCAAATTCTTCTCTATCGACGGCGCTAAATTGCCGGATGAGGTGGAAGAAGCCATCGAAGCTGAAATGGAAAAGCCGCTGACCTGCGTTGAGTCAGCCGAACTGGGCAAAGCCAGCCGCATTGTCGATGCTGCCGGGCGCTATATCGAGTTCTGTAAAGGCACCTTCCCAAGTGAATTGAGCCTGAATGGCCTGAAAATTGTGGTGGATTGCGCGAACGGTGCAACCTACCACATCGCACCAAGTGTATTGCGTGAGTTAGGTGCTACGGTGATTGCCATCGGCTGTGAGCCGGACGGTATGAACATCAACGAAGAGTGTGGTGCTACCGATGTGCGTCAACTGCAGGCACGTGTGCTGGAAGAGCAGGCACATGTTGGCTTGGCCTTCGATGGTGATGGCGACCGTTTGATGATGGTGGATCATCTGGGCAACAAAGTGGATGGTGACCAGATCCTCTACATCATTGCCCGTGAAGGTTTGCGTCAAGGCCAGTTGCGCGGCGGTGCCGTGGGTACCTTGATGAGCAACATGGGTCTGGAACTGGCGCTGAAGCAGTTGGGTATCCCATTCGCACGAGCCAAGGTTGGAGATCGCTATGTGCTGGAAAAACTGCAAGAGTTGGGCTGGCGTATTGGTGCGGAAAACTCCGGCCACGTAATTCTGTTGGATAAAACTACCACCGGTGACGGCATTGTGGCCGGTTTGCAGGTATTGACTGCAATGGTGCGCAATAGCATGAGCCTGCACGATCTGTGCAGCGGCATGAAGTTGCTGCCGCAGATTCTGGTTAACGTGCGTTTTGTCGGTGAACATAACCCTTTGGAATCCGAAGCTGTGCGCGCAGTGACGGCGCAAGTAGAGGCCGAACTGGCTGGTCATGGTCGCGTTCTGTTGCGTAAATCGGGCACTGAGCCATTAATTCGCGTGATGGTGGAAGGTGAGGACGAAAAACAGGTTGAGATGCTGGCGCATCGTATCGCCGATGCGGTGAAACTGGCAGGCTAACACGTTGTTTTCACGCAGGCTCCGTTTCAGGGAGCCTACGTAGATCACAGATTACGTCGTTTTTTGATGTTTTTTTCTGCAAACGCATCGGTGGCAGCAAATTGCCCTTGCGTGGCCTGACGGCTTTGGTTAGTATTCACACCCGCTTCAGTGGGCTGTTTAATGACACGCCGCGACTTCGTTATAGAAGCATCTGGGGTGAGAAGCATTTGGCACGCGGTGAACCCGCAAGGATACAGGTACAACTATGTACGAAGCTCTTCTGGTAATTTTCTTGCTGATTTCAATCGGGCTAGTGGCTCTGATTATGTTGCAGCAAGGCAAAGGCGCTGATATGGGAGCCTCATTCGGAGCAGGTGCTTCTGGCTCATTGTTCGGATCGACTGGTTCAGGCAACTTTATGACCCGCATGACGGCTGTTCTGGCGACGTTGTTTTTCGTCATCAGTCTCATCTTGGGTAACCTGAGCAGCAATAAGAACCAGAAAGGCAGCGAGTGGGAAAACCTGGGTCAGCCAGTGAAAACTGAGCAGACTACCGCACCGGCAGAGCCTGCTAAGCCGAGCAGCGATATCCCGCGCTAAGCACTAAAAAGTTTGAAAACGGTTGTTGGTGCCTAAAAGTAAAAACAGCCGTTAGCAGTAAGAATCTGTACCGAGGTGGTGGAATTGGTAGACACGCTACCTTGAGGTGGTAGTGCCCTAACGGGCTTGTGGGTTCGAGTCCCATCCTCGGTACCAAATCCCAGAGATAACTTGCTTTTTTGCGATTATCGGCGTAGTATTTGCCACGTTTTCGGACGCGGGGTGGAGCAGCCTGGTAGCTCGTCGGGCTCATAACCCGAAGGTCGTCGGTTCAAATCCGGCCCCCGCAACCACTTTCCTTTAAGTGTTTATTTTCAAATACACTTTTCGATTGAAATCCGCTTTTCTCGAACAACATTTGAAAATGACACTTGTTAGAAAGTTGCACCGAAGCCGCTTTTCGGCAAACAGGGTCCAGTTGCATAAAGCCCCGAATTTTCGGGGTTTTTTGTTATTTGGCAACAGAATCACTGGGCTATTAAGCCCTTTTTTTATGTCTTGGGGGTGGGCTTGTCCACATTAGAGCAAAAGTTAACAGAGATGATTTCCGCACCGGTAGAGGCGTTGGGCTTTGAGCTCGTAGGTATCGAATTTATTCGGGCGCGCCAATCGACGCTACGCATCTATATTGACAGTGAGAACGGGATCAATGTTGATGATTGCGCTGATGTCAGCCACCAGGTCAGCGCTGTATTGGACGTCGAAGATCCGATCACGGTCGCTTACAACTTGGAAGTCTCCTCTCCTGGCCTTGAACGTCCTATGTTCACCGCAGAACACTATCAGCGTTTTATCGGTGAAGAAGTCAGCGTTGTTCTGCGTATGGCGATACAAAACCGCCGCAAATGGCAGGGCATCATCAAATCCGTCGAAGGCGAGATGATCACGGTTACTGTGGAAGGGAAAGATGAAGTGTTCGCGCTGAGCAACATTCAGAAAGCGAACCTGGTACCCCACTTTTAAAGTTTGGATGAGGCAACTAGGATGAACAAAGAGATTCTGGCTGTTGTTGAAGCTGTTTCCAATGAAAAATCCCTTCCGCGTGAGAAGATTTTTGAAGCGCTGGAAACCGCATTAGCCACCGCAACCAAGAAAAAGTATGAGCAGGAAATCGACGTGCGTGTCAGCATTGACCGTAAAACCGGCGATTTCGATACCTTCCGCCGTTGGGTCGCTGTTGATGAAGTGACTCAGCCAACGCGTGAAATCACGCTGGAAGCTGCGCAGTATGAAGATCCATCCATGGAGTTGGGTGGTTATATCGAAGATCAGATCGAATCCGTCACCTTTGACCGTATCACTACCCAGACCGCGAAGCAGGTTATCGTACAGAAAGTACGTGAAGCTGAACGTGCGATGGTGGTTGACGCCTTCCGCCAACACGAAGGTGAGATCGTCACCGGCGTGGTGAAAAAAGTTAACCGTGACAGCATTGCGCTGGATCTGGGCAGCAACGCCGAGGCCGTAATTGGCCGTGAAGACATGCTGCCGCGCGAAAACTTCCGCCCAGGTGACCGCATCCGCGGTGTGCTGTACGCCGTGCGTCCAGAAGCGCGTGGTGCGCAACTGTTCGTCAGCCGTTCCAGCCCGGATATGCTGAAAGAGCTGTTCCGCATCGAAGTGCCGGAAATCGGTGAAGAAGTGATCGAGATTAAAGCGGCAGCCCGCGATCCTGGCTCCCGTGCAAAAATTGCTGTGAAAACCAACGACAAGCGTATCGACCCGGTCGGTGCTTGTGTCGGTATGCGCGGTGCCCGCGTCCAGGCCGTTTCGAGCGAGCTTGGCGGGGAACGTATTGATATCATCCTCTGGGATGATAACCCTGCACAGTTCGTCATTAACGCCATGGCTCCGGCAGATGTTGCCTCGATCGTGGTGGATGAAGACCGGTGCACGATGGATATCGCCGTTGAAGCCAGCAATCTGGCACAGGCGATCGGCCGTAATGGCCAAAACGTGCGTTTAGCCTCCCAGTTGTTGAAACAGCATCGTGATGATGATCGCTGGGAACTGAACGTGATGACGGCGGACGATCTGCAGGCCAAGCATCAGGCCGAGGCTCATGCCGCCATTGATACCTTCACCAAGTATCTTGCTATCGACGAAGATTTCGCCACCGTTTTGGTCGAAGAGGGCTTCTCAACGTTAGAAGAGCTGGCCTACGTACCGATCAAAGAGCTGCTGGAAATCGACGGCCTAGATGAAGATACCGTTGAAGCGTTGCGCGATCGCGCCAAAGCTGCATTGACCACGCTGGCTCTGGCTCAGGAAGAAAGCCTGGGCGACCAAAAACCTGCTGATGATTTACTCAACCTTTCAGGGCTTGAGCGCAGCATGGCCTTTAAACTGGCCGCGCGTGGGGTTTGTACGCTGGAAGATCTTGCCGAGCAGGGTGTTGACGATCTGGCTGATATTGAAGGGCTTAGCGATGAGCAGGCCGGCGAGCTGATTATGGCCGCCCGTAATATCTGTTGGTTTGGCGACAACGCGTAATAAACTGTAGCAGGAAGGAACAGCATGACGACAGATGTAACCGTAAAATCGCTGGCAGCAGAGATTCAGACTCCAGTTGATCGCCTGGTACAGCAGTTTGCTGATGCTGGGATCAACAAGTCAGAGACTGACTCTGTAACCCAGCATGAGAAAGAAACCTTGCTGGCGCACTTGAACCGTGAACACGGTAGTGCACCAGGTAAACTCACGTTGCAGCGCAAAACGCGCAGCACCTTGAATATTCCGAGCACCGGCGGTAAAAGTAAATCGGTGCAAATTGAGGTCCGCAAGAAACGCACTTATGTAAATCGCGATACGCAAGAAGCTCAACAGGCTGAAGCGGCAGAGCAGGCACAGCGTGAAGCGGAAGAGCAGGCAGTGCGCGAAGCAGAAGAGTTAGCGAAACGTGAAGCTGAAGCGAAGCGCACAGCCGAAGAGCAAGCCAAACGTGAGGCCGCGGAGATTGCTAAGCGTAATTCAGCGGAAAAAGAAAAAGTGACCAATCAACGTACCGACGAAATGACCAAGCCAGCTCAGGCAGAAAAAGCACGCCGTGAAGCCGAAGCCGCTGAACTGAAACGTAAAGCGGAAGAAGAAGTGCGCCGTAAGGTTGAGGAAGACGCCAAACGCGTAGCGGAAGAAGCGCGCCGTATGGCCGAAGAGAACGGTGAGAAGTGGGCCGAAGCTGAAGCAGCAAGCGCTGCGGTTGAAACAGCCGATTACCACGTGACCACCTCTCAGCACGCTCGTGCAGCCGAAGACGAAAACGACGCCAAAGTTGAAGGCGAGCGCCGCAGCCGTACTCGCGGTGGCAAAGCGACAAAGCAGAAAAAAGGCAACAAGCTCTCCGAGTCTAAAGCAGACCGCGAAGAAGCTCGCGCCGTAACCCGCGGTGGTAAAGGCAAGCGTAAGCCAAGCAGCCTGCAGCAGGGCTTTAACAAGCCAGCTCAGGTGGTGAACCGTGACGTTATCATCGGCGAAACCCTTACTGTTGCCGAACTGGCTAACAAGATGGCGGTAAAAGGCTCTCAGGTCATCAAAGCGATGATGAAGCTGGGCGCAATGGCGACCATCAACCAGGTCCTCGACCAGGAAACCGCACAGCTGGTTGCCGAAGAGATGGGCCACAAAGTTATCCTGCGTCGTGAGAACGAGCTGGAAGAAGCGCTGATGAGCGACCGTGACACGGGTGCAGCAGCCGAGTCTCGTGCTCCGGTTGTAACCATCATGGGCCACGTTGACCACGGTAAAACCTCCCTGCTTGACTACATCCGCTCCACCAAGGTGGCAGTGGGCGAAGCTGGCGGTATTACCCAGCACATCGGTGCTTACCACGTAGAAACCGAAAACGGTATGATCACCTTCCTGGATACCCCAGGCCACGCAGCCTTTACTTCTATGCGTGCCCGTGGTGCCAAGGCGACCGATATCGTGGTTCTGGTGGTTGCAGCAGACGATGGCGTGATGCCACAAACCATCGAAGCTATTCAGCATGCTCAGGCAGCGAAAGTGCCATTGGTGGTTGCGGTTAACAAAATCGACAAACCAGAAGCCGATCCGGATCGCGTTAAGCAAGAGCTGTCTCAGTACGGCGTTATGCCAGAAGAGTGGGGCGGTGAAGCACAGTTCGTTCACGTATCGGCAAAAGCCGGTACCGGTATCGACGAACTGCTTAACGCTATTCTGCTGCAAGCTGAAGTTCTCGAACTGAAATCGGTTCGCAGCGGTATGGCGAGCGGCGTGGTGATCGAGTCCTTCCTGGATAAAGGCCGTGGCCCAGTGGCGACCGTGCTGGTTCAGGAAGGTACGCTGAACAAAGGCGATATCGTGCTGTGTGGCTTCGAATATGGCCGTGTGCGTGCGATGCGTGACGAATTGGGCCGCGAAGTGACTTCTGCGGGTCCTTCTATCCCGGTTGAGATCCTGGGTCTGTCCAGCGTTCCTGCCGCAGGTGATGAAGCGACCGTAGTCCGTGACGAGAAGAAAGCGCGTGAAGTGGCGCTGTACCGTCAAGGCAAGTTCCGTGAAGTCAAACTGGCGCGTCAGCAGAAATCTAAACTGGAAAACATGTTTGCCAACATGACCGAAGGTGAAGTTTCTGAACTGAATATCGTGCTGAAAACTGACGTACAGGGTACTTGTGAAGCGATTTCTGATTCGCTGCAGAAACTCTCTACCGACGAAGTGAAGGTGAAGATTGTTGGCTCCGGCGTAGGTGGGATCACCGAAACCGACGCAACTCTGGCCGCTGCTTCCAATGCCATCATCCTGGGCTTCAACGTTCGTGCCGACGCCTCAGCGCGTCGCGTGATCGAAGCAGAAAGCCTGGATCTGCGTTACTACTCCGTGATCTATAACCTGATCGACGAAGTGAAGCAGGCGATGAGCGGTATGCTGGCGCCTGAGTACAAACAGCAGATTATCGGTCTGGCTGAAGTGCGCGACGTGTTCAAATCACCTAAGTTCGGCGCTGTTGCAGGCTGCATGGTTACCGAAGGCACGATTAAACGTCACAACCCAATCCGCGTTCTGCGTGACAACGTGGTTATCTATGAAGGCGAGCTGGAATCCCTGCGCCGCTTTAAAGATGACGTCAACGAAGTCCGTAACGGCATGGAATGTGGTATCGGCGTTAAGAACTACAACGACGTGCGCGTTGGCGACATGATCGAAGTGTTTGAAATTATCGAGATCCAGCGCACCATCGCTTAAGCTTCATATGATGCTTAAATCTATTCTGGGGGGCCTCATGGCCCCCCGATTTGTCTGGAGGATACTCAAATGGCAAAAGAATTCAGCCGCGGTCAACGCGTGGCACAAGAGATGCAAAAAGAGATCGCGACCATTTTGCAGCGTGAAGTCAAAGATCCGCGTATCGGTATGGCAACCGTTTCAGGGGTAGAAGTTTCTCGCGATCTGGCGTACGCCAAAGTGTATGTCACCTTCCTGAACGTATTGACCGAAAATCACGATCCGAATCTGGTGACCAACGGCATCAAAGCGTTAGAAGACGCCTCCGGTTATATCCGCACGTTGCTGGGCAAAGCCATGCGCCTGCGTGTGGTGCCTGAACTGACTTTCGCTTACGACAACTCACTGGTTGAAGGTATGCGTATGTCTAACCTGGTGACCAACGTGGTGAAAAGTGATGCTGAACGCCGTTCTGCATCAGGCGATGACGAGGAGGCTTAATGAGTCGCCCGCGCCGCCGTGGCCGTGATATCCACGGCGTACTGTTGCTGGATAAACCGCAGGGCCTGTCGTCCAACGACGCCCTGCAAAAAGTGAAACGTCTCTACAACGCCAATCGTGCGGGCCATACCGGCGCGCTCGATCCGCTGGCAACCGGCATGCTGCCGATTTGCCTGGGTGAGGCGACCAAGTTCTCACAATATCTGCTCGATTCTGACAAGCGTTACCGCGTTATTGCCCGCTTGGGCCAGCGTACCGATACGTCGGATGCGGATGGCCAGGTGGTGCAGGAGCGGCCGGTTAACTTCACGCAAGCCCAGCTAGATGCTGCACTGGATACCTTCCGAGGCAATATCCAGCAGGTGCCATCAATGTATTCGGCGCTGAAATATCAGGGCAGAAAGCTGTATGAATATGCGCGCCAGGGTATCGAAGTGCCACGTGAAGCGCGCAGCATCACCGTCTACGAACTGCAATTTATCCGCTGGGAAGGGGATGAGCTGGAGCTGGAAATCCACTGTTCGAAAGGTACCTACATTCGCACCATCACCGACGATCTCGGTGAGTTGCTGGGTTGTGGTGCGCATGTGATTTATCTGCGTCGTTTGCAGGTGGCGAAGTATCCGATCGCCCGCATGGTCACATTGGAACAGCTACATGCCTTGGCGACACAGGCCGAAGAGCAGGGGATCGCTTCAAGCGAACTGCTCGATCCGCTATTGATGCCGATGGATAGCCCGGCAGAAGACTTCCCTGAAGTGAATCTGCTACCAGCGGTGGCCGGTTACGTCAAACAGGGGCAGCCGGTACAGGTTGCGGGCGCGCCAGTCTCAGGATTGGTACGCATCACTGAAGGTGCAGAGCGTAAATTTATCGGTATTGGCGAAATTGCTGACGATGGGCGAGTCGCGCCGCGGCGCCTGGTGGTTGAGTATTTCGTCTGATCGCCTTGCCCTGCGTACCTCCCCGATCGCTTGAAGGATGGCGGGGATAAGAGTAGAATGGCGCAGCTTATGCATTGGGTTGCTGAATTAGAGATCGGCGCCCGTATTTATTATCTATAATCTGGAGTATGACAATGTCTCTAAGTGTTGAAGCTAAAGCTAAAATCGTAGCTGATTTTGGTCGTGGTACTAACGACAGCGGTTCTAGCGAAGTTCAGGTTGCCCTGCTGACTGCGCAAATCAACCATCTGCAAGGCCACTTCTCAGAGCACAAAAAAGATCACCACAGCCGTCGTGGTCTGCTGCGTATGGTTTCTCAGCGTCGTAAGCTGCTGGACTACCTGAAGCGTAAAGATGTAGCACGTTATACCAGCCTGATCGAGCGTCTGGGTCTGCGTCGCTAATCGAGCAAGTTTCAGTGGAAAGGGGCCTATTTTGGCCCCTTTCTTCTAGGAAGCATAGGTAAATCAGGTTAATGTATTAATAGGACCTTCCGTTACAGAGGTTCGCGCGGCTAATGAGAGGCTTTATCTCAGGCTGAGATAAGGGTTGTCATTAGTCGCGAGGATGTAATGTGAAGGCAAGTTGAGTCACTGGCGTGTCGAGTCGTCATTACGATTGCGCGCCGTCAATTAAGGATTAAATTTTGCTGACACCGATCATTCGCAAATTCCAGTATGGCCAACATACCGTCACTATTGAGACTGGTATGATGGCACGTCAGGCCACTGCCGCCGTTATGGTGAGCATGGATGACACAGCCGTATTCGTGACTGTTGTAGGCCAGAAAAAAGCCAAACCCGGCCAGAGCTTCTTCCCGCTGACCGTTAACTATCAGGAGCGTACTTACGCTGCTGGCCGTATCCCAGGCAGCTTCTTCCGCCGTGAAGGCCGTCCGAGCGAAGGCGAAACCCTGACCTCCCGTCTGATTGACCGCCCGATCCGCCCACTGTTCCCAGACAGCTTCCTGAACGAAGTGCAAGTTATCGCCACCGTGGTGTCCGTCAATCCACAGGTTAACCCAGACATCGTTGCGATGATCGGCGCTTCCGCTGCCCTGAGCCTGTCCGGTATTCCGTTCAATGGCCCAATCGGCTCAGCGCGCGTGGGTTATATCAACGATCAGTATGTGCTGAACCCAACCACTGACGAGCTGAAAGCAAGCCGTCTGGATCTGGTCGTTGCCGGTACTGCCGGTGCCGTGCTGATGGTGGAATCCGAAGCTGACGTGTTGAGCGAAGATCAGATGCTGGGTGCAGTGGTGTTCGGTCATGACCAGCAGCAAGTGGTTATCGAAAACATCAACGCTCTGGTTGCTGAAGCTGGCAAACCGAAGTGGGATTGGCAGGCACCTGCGGTCAACGAAGCGCTGCATGCGCGCGTGGCTGAACTGGCAGAAAGCCGTCTGGGTGATGCTTACCACATCACCGAGAAACAAGAGCGTTATGCTCAGGTTGACGCGATCAAAGACAGCGTAGTGGAAACTCTGCTGGCACAAGACGAAACGCTGGATGCCTCAGAGATTCAAGACATCCTGGGTAACGTTGAGAAAAACGTCGTACGTAGCCGTGTGCTGCGTGGCGAGCCGCGTATCGATGGCCGTGAAAAAGACATGATCCGTGGTCTGGATGTGCGCACCGGCGTGCTGCCGCGTACTCACGGTTCAGCCCTGTTCACCCGTGGTGAAACTCAGGCGCTGGTTACCGCCACTCTGGGTACTGCGCGTGACGCACAGAATATCGATGAACTGATGGGCGAGAAGACCGACAACTTCCTGTTCCACTACAACTTCCCTCCGTACTCCGTTGGTGAAACCGGTATGGTGGGTTCACCTAAGCGTCGCGAAATCGGTCACGGCCGCCTGGCGAAACGCGGTGTCTTGGCGATGATGCCTAAACCAGAAGATTTCCCGTACACCGTGCGTGTGGTGTCTGAAATCACTGAATCCAATGGTTCTTCTTCCATGGCTTCGGTTTGTGGTGCTTCTCTGGCGCTGATGGATGCCGGTGTGCCAATCAAGGCTGCTGTTGCGGGTATCGCGATGGGCCTGGTGAAAGAGCAAGACAACTTTGTGGTGCTGTCTGACATTCTGGGTGACGAAGATCACCTGGGCGACATGGACTTCAAAGTGGCCGGTAGCCGTGAAGGTATCACCGCGCTACAGATGGATATCAAAATTGAAGGTATCACCCGCGAAATCATGCAGGTGGCTCTGAACCAGGCCAAGGGTGCGCGTCTGCACATTCTGGGCGTGATGGAACAGGCAATCAGCACACCGCGTGGCGATATCTCTGAGTTTGCACCGCGTATCCATACCATCCGTATCAATCCAGACAAGATCAAAGATGTCATTGGTAAAGGCGGTTCTGTCATTCGTGCGTTGACCGAAGAGACCGGCACGACCATTGAAATTGAAGATGATGGTACAGTGAAAATTGCTGCTACCGACAACGAAAAAGCGAAATTTGCTATTCGTCGCATCGAAGAGATCACCGCTGAGATCGAAGTTGGCCGTGTGTATCAGGGTAAAGTGACCCGTATCGTTGATTTCGGTGCCTTTGTGGCCATCGGCGGCGGTAAAGAAGGTCTGGTACATATCTCTCAAATCGCTGACAAGCGCGTTGAGAAAGTGACCGACTACCTGCAGATGGGCCAGGAAGTGCCGGTTAAGGTACTGGAAGTTGATCGCCAGGGCCGTGTGCGCCTGAGCATCAAAGAAGCGACAGCGCCAGAAACCGCTGCCGCACCGGTTCCTGAAGCAGAGTAACTGTATCATAAGTTTTACAGCTCCCCGCCGTGGGGTTGGGAGCTGTTCTTATCACGTGGGTAGGATATCCGCGTATTAGCAAGCGGAGGACAGGACGTTCATCCAATGTTTGTCTTCGGGAGTGGGAAATGAAGCCTTTCTTGCGCTGGTGTTATGTTGCGACAGCACTCATGCTGGCAGGATGCAGCAACCATGATTGGCGTAAAGACGAAGTTCTGGCTATCCCGTTGCAGCCAACACTGCAGCAGGAAGTGATCCTGGCGCGCATGGAACAAATACTTGCCAGCCGGGCACTGACGGACGATGAGCGTGCGCAGCTTTTATATGAGCGCGGTGTGCTGTATGATAGCCTCGGGCTACGTGCACTGGCGCGCAATGATTTCTCGCAAGCGTTAGCGATACGTCCTGATATGCCGGAAGTTTTCAACTACCTGGGCATTTACTTTACGCAGGCAGGCAATTTTGATGCTGCCTATGAAGCGTTTGATTCTGTACTAGAGCTTGATCCAACTTACAATTACGCGCGTTTAAACCGGGGCATCGCACTGTATTATGGTGGTCGCTTCCCGTTAGCGCAGGATGATCTGCAGGCGTTTTATCAAGACGATCCAAATGATCCCTTCCGTTCGTTGTGGCTTTATCTGGTGGAAAGAGAAATCGATCCCAAGACAGCTACCGTAGCGCTCCAGCAGCGTTATGACAAAGCGAACCGAGGGCAATGGGGATGGAATATTGTCGAATTCTACCTGGGCACAATCAGCGAAAAAACGCTGATGGAACGGCTCAAGGCAGATGCAACGGATAACACTTCGCTCGCTGAGCATCTCAGTGAAACTGACTTCTATTTAGGTAAGCATTACCTAAGTCTGGGGGACAAGGACACCGCTTCGGCGCTGTTCAAACTGACGGTAGCTAACAACGTTCATAACTTTGTTGAGCACCGCTATGCATTGTTGGAATTGGCGATGTTAAGCCAAGAACAAGACGACCTATCGGAATCGGACCAGCAATAGCTGACGGACACTTATCAGCCTGAATTACATTGGTTTTTTGACCAGAGTAATCGCCTTAACGGGCGAGGGCTTTTTTGTCTGTTTTACAATCTAATTTGAGCCGGTTCACACTTTTCAATGAAAATGACTGAAAATTTTCTCGACGAGTTATGTAGACTGGCTGCCATTATTAATGAGGCACGTGTACATGACTACTGAGTTTGAAACCTCTTTTGCTGACCTGGGGCTGTCTGCTCCAATCATCGCCGCCCTGACCGATCTGGGCTACGAAAAACCATCACCGATCCAGGCTGAGTGTATTCCTCACCTGTTGAACGGTCGCGACGTGCTGGGCATGGCGCAGACCGGGAGCGGTAAAACGGCAGCGTTCTCGTTGCCACTGCTGCACAACCTTGATGCAGCCCTGAAAGCACCACAAATCCTGGTGCTGGCACCGACCCGCGAACTGGCGGTTCAGGTTGCTGAAGCAATGACCGATTTCTCCAAGCACATGCATGGCGTGAACGTGGTGGCACTGTACGGTGGCCAGCGTTATGACGTGCAACTGCGCGCTCTGCGCCAGGGCCCACAGATCGTGGTAGGGACTCCGGGCCGTCTGCTGGATCACCTGAAGCGCGGCACCCTGAACCTCTCCAGCCTGAAAGGCCTGGTTCTGGACGAAGCCGACGAAATGCTGCGCATGGGCTTTATCGAAGACGTAGAAACCATCATGGCGGAGATCCCGGCTGAACATCAGACCGCGCTGTTCTCTGCCACCATGCCAGAAGCGATTCGCCGTATTACCCGTCGCTTTATGAAAGATCCGCAGGAAGTGCGCATTCAGTCAAGTGTGACTACCCGTCCGGACATCAGCCAGAGCTACTGGACTGTGCAGGGCATGCGTAAAAACGAAGCGCTGGTGCGTTTCCTGGAATCAGAAGATTTTGACGCTGCGATCATCTTCGTGCGTACTAAAAATGCGACTCTGGAAGTGGCCGAAGCGCTGGAACGTAGCGGTTATAACAGTGCTGCACTGAACGGAGACATGAATCAGGCTCTGCGTGAGCAGACTCTGGAACGCCTGAAAGATGGCCGCCTGGATATCCTGATCGCCACCGACGTGGCAGCCCGTGGTCTGGACGTTGAGCGTATCAGCCTGGTCGTGAACTATGATATCCCAATGGATTCAGAATCTTACGTTCACCGTATCGGCCGTACTGGCCGTGCTGGCCGTGCTGGCCGCGCGCTGTTGTTCGTGGAAAACCGCGAACGCCGCCTGCTGCGTAACATTGAACGCATCATGAAGCTTACCATTCCAGAAGTTGAGCTGCCAAACGCAGACCTGCTGGGTGAGCGCCGTCTGGCCAAGTTTGCCGCTAAAGTGCAGCAGCAACTGGAAAGCAGCGATCTGGATATGTACCGCGCATTGCTGGCTAAACTGCAACCGGCAGAAGATCTGGATATGGAAACCTTGGCCGCAGCACTGCTGAAAATGGCCCAGGGTGAACGTCCTCTGATCCTGCCACCGGATCCGGTATTCAAGCCGCGTCAACGCCGTGAGTTCAACGACCGTGACGAGCGTGGCGGCGAGCGTCGTCGTGACGCACGTCCAGACGGTGCACGTACAGAGAGCCGTGATGGTGCTGAACGTCCACGTCGCGAACGTCGTGACGTCGGTGAGATGCAGTTGTACCGCATTGAAGTGGGTCGGGATGATGGTGTAGAAGTTCGTCATATCGTTGGCGCTATCGCTAACGAAGGCGATATCAGCAGCCGTTACATCGGTAACATCAAGCTGTTTGCTTCCCACTCCACTATCGAGCTGCCGAAAGGCATGCCGGGCGAGATCCTGAATCACTTCACTCGTACCCGCATCCTGAACAAGCCGATGAATATGCAACTGCTGGGTGATGCACTGCCACATGAACGCCGTGAGCGTCCTGCTGGTGGTAACGGTGGTGAGCGTCGTGGTGGCGGTGCTGCTCGTCCATTTAATGGCGAGCGCCGTGAAGGGGCCGCTGCTGCTCCGCGTCGTTCTTTTGGTGAGCGTCGTGAAGGCGGTAACGCTGCCGGTGGCGAACGCCGTGGCGGTAAGCCAGCACCGCGCCGTGACGATGCGGCACCTGCTGCACCACGTCGCCGTTTCGGTGATGCATAATTGCTGATTTAACAGCTCGCGGTTAGTCACATCAGAAACCAGCCTTCGGGCTGGTTTTTTTATGCTTGAAATCGCAGTTTATACCGCCAAATGGCGTATGATTCGCAAGGTTTATTTTACGGATGTCATGCACAGGAGATGCCATGAGTTGGCAGCAATTCAAATCTCAGTACCTGGTACGCTTTTTGGCGCCTTTACCGGCAGTGATGGCTGCCGGGATCCTTTCTACCTATTATTTTGGCATGACGGGCACGTTCTGGGCGGTAACCGGTGAGTTCACCCGCTGGGGGGGCCATGTGCTGCAAGGGTTGGGGTTCCACCCCGAGCAGTGGGGCTATTTTAAATTGATAGGCCTGCAAGGTTCACCGCTCGAGCGTATCGATGGCCGGATGATTATCGGCATGTTTGCCGGTTGTATCGCCGCCGCGCTGTGGGCGAATAACGTCAAGCTGCGCATGCCACAACACCGTATCCGTATTGCACAGGCGCTCTTGGGCGGCATTATTGCCGGTTTTGGCGCACGCTTGGCGATGGGGTGTAACCTGGCAGCTTTCTTCACCGGGATCCCACAGTTTTCGTTGCACGCCTGGTTTTTTGCACTGGCGACGGCCGCAGGTTCTTACTTCGGCGCGAAATTCACCCTGTTGCCGATGTTCCGCATCCCGGTCAAGCTGCAAAAGGTCAGTGCTGCCGCACCGTTGACGCAGAAGCCGGAGCAAGCACGCCGCCGTTTCCGTTTGGGGATGGTGATTTTTTGCCTGACCGTGACCTGGTCATTATGGACTCTGTTCGATGCACCGAAGCTTGGCATCGCCATGCTGTTTGGCATCGGCTTTGGCCTGCTGATTGAACGCGCACAGATCTGCTTCACCTCGGCGTTCCGCGATCTGTGGATCACCGGCCGCACCCATATGGCTAAAGCGATTATTCTTGGGATGGCGGTGAGTGCGATTGGCATCTTCAGCTATGTGCAACTGGGCGTCGCGCCAAAAATCATGTGGGCTGGCCCGAATGCGGTCATCGGCGGATTGCTGTTTGGCTTTGGGATTGTGCTGGCCGGCGGCTGTGAAACCGGTTGGATGTACCGTGCGGTAGAAGGGCAGATCCACTACTGGTGGGTGGGCTTGGGTAATATCATCGGTGCAACGCTGTTGGCGTATTACTGGGATGATTTGTCCCCTGCATTAGCCACTCATTACGACAAGATTAACCTGCTGGATACCTTCGGGCCGATCGGTGGGCTGCTAGTGACCTATCTGCTGCTGGCAATCGCCTTTGCCGCCATGTTGTGGTGGGAGAAACGTTTTTTCCGCGCAAAAGCTGATGCGCAGGTGGCTGACTTAAGGAGTGCGTCATGAAACAGGCAGAGATAGTGCCGGATTATCGCTTGGATATGGTGGGCGAACCTTGCCCGTATCCGGCAGTGGCCACGCTGGAGGCGATGCCGCAGCTTAAACCGGGTGAAATACTGGAAGTGATCAGCGACTGCCCGCAGTCGATCAACAACATCCCGCTGGATGCGCGTAATCACGGTTATAAAGTACTAGATATTCAGCAGGATGGCCCAACCATTCGCTACCTGATCCAACGCTGATAGAGCAGGGGCGCCATAACAGCGCCCATTTCACTTATCCTTTCACCAACTCTGTTTTTACTCCGGCCACTATCTCAAACGATCGTAAACGCGCCTGATGATCAAAAATCTGGCCGTTAACCATAATCTCGTCAGCATCGGTTTCACGCAGCAACGTTTGCAGCCCTTGGCGCACCGTATTTTCGCCGCCGACGATCGACATCCGCAGTGCCTGATCCACTCCATATTGTTCACCCGCAGTCCATAGGGCGTGGATATTGTCTACCGGCGGTGGCAGTGGCCCTGGTGAACCCCGACGCAGATTGGTGAACTGTTGCTGCATGGAGGTAAACAGGAAGCGGGCATCGCGATCGCTGTCGGCCGCAATTACGTTCACACACACCATGGCATGTGGCTGTTGGCACTGCTTGGAAGGGGTAAAATTGTCACGATACAGGTTCAACGCCTGGAACAGCATTTCTGGCGCGAAGTGAGAGGCAAAGGCGAAGGGCAAGCCGAGCTTCGCTGCCAGTTGCGCGCTGTACAGGCTGGAACCCAGCAGCCAGATGGGCACATACAACCCCTGGCCCGGCACTGCCTGCACCGCTTGTTCTGGCTGCACTTCACCGAAGTAGCGTTGCAGTTCCTGCACGTCACGCGGGAAGTTGTCCACGTCACCGGAGAGATGGCGGCGTAGTGCCATCATGGTGCGCTGATCGGTACCCGGCGCACGGCCAAGCCCCAGGTCGATACGCCCTGGATAGAGCGACTCCAGCGTACCGAACTGCTCGGCAATCACCAGCGGCGCATGGTTTGGCAGCATCACGCCACCTGAACCGAGGCGAATACGTTGGGTGCCCGCCGCCAGGTAGCCCAGCAGCACCGACGTTGCCGCACTGCCAATGCCGGTCATATTGTGGTGTTCCGCCAGCCAGTAACGCTGGTATCCCCATTTTTCGGCATGTTGCGCCAAATCCAATGAGGAATAGAACGCATCGCGCGCTTTGGCTCCCAGAGGGATTGGGGATAAATCCAGTACCGAAAGAGGCACCTGTGTGTTTTCAGTCATTTCATCGTCCATTGTGCTTAAAGCCGTTTCCTGCCATTGCGGGGCACGGCTTATAGGTTTATCGCTTAAAGGGCGAGTGCAGGGATCTGCAAGCTGTGAAAGCATAATCCAATTTACGATGAGAAAAGAGGATATCCGTGCTTGAACCTCTCTAAATAGCCTCAAAGCTTTTGGGTATATATCAGGGCCTAGGTGAGTGAATTATTACTAATGTATATGAATCAAGGAAAAACATCATGGAAATTAATTAATATTCTATTTTATTTATCCAGAACAATCGACAGTCTTTACTCGCAGCGCTATTAATCAACGAGAGTAGAGAATTAGAATTAAGAAAGAAGTTCATGTAAAAACACCCAAATGGCTAGGGGTATAAGAAAGAATTAGTGATTTTCATGTTAGTCAATCAGATTTGAGCCTAAAAATAGCGAAATAGCTATCCAAATAAATGACAAAAAAAGAATTTCATGCTTATGTATTAATTTATCTGTATGAATGGAATTTTAATCTAAAAATATATATTATATAGTCATATAATCTGTCTTATGATGCTTTATTTAACTAATAAAGTTTTTAATTCTTTTTTAAGCGTTATTTTTTTTGCCTTTATGAATTGACATTATAATCCTAGTCCATAATATAGACCGGGCCGATAATATATGTATGTGCTTAATTTTTAATCGATAGGTGGTTACAGCAGTGATGCTACGGAGTGATAATGGATACCACAAGCCAAAAGAGAGATGCAGAGAAATCAATTATCAGAGTTGATGCAAAAAAATTGCAGCTTTTTGGCTATGTTGTTAATGATGAATTCCAAGTCGATATAAAGTCAGGCTCAGTAATAAAGTTATATAATACTATAGAATATAGTAGTTATCTTGACTTTCGCTTTAGCAATTATTTTAAGTTGCGTGAGACGATGATGAGATTGTTACTTTATTTATTGGCGAATGCAAGTTTTGGCTATGTCTCTAATCAAGAGATTTTGGTCAATGTTTGGGAGAATTATAATTTGTCTTCCTCCTCCACTAGACTAACGCAAGTAATTACAGAACTTAAGGCGCGGTTGGCAACAATAGGAATAGATGACAGTTTTATTAAAGCCTCTCGTGGAAAGGGATATACGTTGCAAGGAGCATTGATTGTGCCTTTATATAGTTTTTTAGGTACAACTAATAGGGAGACAGGATTTCACTATAAAGTGAAGTAATGGCTCTGAATCTAAGGTTTACCCCAAAGATTCAGAGTGTTTAAGGACAATTAACAGGATAATTATTTAAATGAAAAGAAATACTCTTTTAATGACGCTTGCCTGTGTCATGGGTAGCCTGACTGCGACTTCTGCTCTTGCTATTGATGGTAACATTAACTTCACGGGTGAGGTTATTGATACAACTTGCAAGATCAATGATCAAGTTCCAAATGGTGCTGTTGATGTGAATGTCAATTTGAAACAGGTTCAGGTCAGTGCGCTGAGTACCGAAGGTGCCGTAGCAAACGCTACGCCGTTTAAGATCACACTAGGTGGCGCTGGGGACACGAATTGCACCAACGGGAAAGTTGCTCAAGTATACTTCGAACCTACCAGCCCTGCGATCGACAGAACAACGGGTTGGTTGAAAAATACCAGTACCAGTGCTAGCGGCGTGGCGCAACGTGTTGAGATTCAAATTCTGAATGCTACTACCAATAACCCGATCAACTTGTTGAGCAACTTGAATAACTACGCGCCGACAACTATTGCCGATAATACAGCTGTATACTCGTATTATGGTCAATATATTGCAGTAGGTGTTACCCCTACGACACCAGTTACCGCCGGTATGGTGGCGTCAACTGTTAAATACAGTATCGTTTATCAATAAACTATGCCCTAAATGATTCGAGTTGCAGAAAGGCGGTAACTGAGCGAATCCCCAAGAGCTTACATTAGTAAGTGAGTGGGGTGAGCGAGGAAAGTCAACGCGTATGCAACTTGAAGTCTGAGGGGTATATAGCAGTAGTGACAGGGGCCTGCTCAAACAGGGCCCTGTTTAATAGCAATACCCAGAACCTTTCAGTTTGCAGGTGGCTAATAACTCCACAGCCTGAAAGGCCGCGGGTATATACTTACAGGGCGGTTATGCTTTTCATGGAAAGATATTGGTTGTCATCATTGGTGCTGGTCGTCGGATTATTTTCTTCATACCTGCATGCGGGTATTGTTATTTCTGGCACTCGCGTTATTTACCCGTCTAATGAAAGAGAAGTGACACTAAAACTGGAAAATAAAAGTCATGTTCCTTTATTGGTGCAATCCTGGATTGATAGTGGAGATCCTAATTCGCTTCCCGAAAACAGTGATGCTCCTTTTACTATTATGCCGCCGGTTTCGCGCATTGAACCGACCAAAGCGCAAACGCTACGTATTGCCGTAACGCCTCTCGCAAGCCAGGCAACCGATCGCGAAACACTTTACTGGATCAACGTACTTGAAGTGCCCCCCCAGTCGAAAGACGATAAAAATTACCTCTCCATCGCTTATCGCAATCGCCTGAAGGTGTTTTACCGCCCCGTAGCGCTAAAAGGCTTATCCCCTGAAATCATCGGCCAGGTGAGTTGGCGTTTGCAAGGGGAGAAACTCATCGGAAAAAACCCCACCCCTTATTACATCAGTTACGCCTCTTTAAGGCTATCTGGTACGGGGAAAGCGGCAATGGCGGGCAGTGACGGTGGCATGATTGCCCCTTTCTCTGAGCAGGCTTTTCAGGTCAAGCGCAGTGGTAACGCCGTTGGTGGGCTGCCAAACACCGTAACGGCTAATGCGATCAATGATTATGGGGCTTTTGTTGAAAAAACATACCCGCTAACTCGTTAGCATTCGTCGTTTTTTCAGAATTATTGGCTTATCTGAGTCGTCAAGGATGCTATGACTACGCATAAACCAGCAAGAAAAACGGGACTGAAATGGATCCTGTCTTATGCCATGATTTCGGCCACGTCTGTCTATGCCGCAGAGTCACCGGAAGAGGTGAAGTTTGATCCGAGCTTTTTTCCTGGCGGCAAAGCTGGGAAGTTCGATCCTACCCAATTTAACCGCGGCAACATCGTGGTCCCCGGTGTTTATAGAGCGGAAATTGAACTCAATGGGCAACCGATAGGCAACGAAGAAATTCATTTTAAACCACAGTCTGGCAGCCAATATGCCACCACCCCTTGCTACAGCGGCAGCTTCTTTTCTCTGCTTAATCTGAGCGAAAAGAAACTGCTGGAGCAAACGCCGCCGCTGCGGCTTAGCCAGTTAGAAGGTGAAGGATATTGCGGTTCGCTCAGCGCGCTCCTGCCCGGAGTCTCAGCCAGTTTTGATCCTGGCGAACAAAAGCTGACGCTGTCGATACCGCAGTTGCTGTTGAACAGAGCGCCACGCGGTTATGTTAACCCCAAGCTGTGGGAAGATGGCCTGACCGCCCTGATGGTCAACTATAACGCCAACGTCTATCAGTCTCAGCAGCGGGAAAATACCAACACCTATGGTTATCTCGGGCTGCGTAATGGCTTGAATGTTGGCCCCTGGCGCGTGCGTAACAATGGGTCAATCAACTGGGTTTCAGATGGTGATGGCGGCGGCTATAAGAGTTCATCCACCTATGTTGGCCGTGATATTCCGGTGCTGAAATCCCAATTGATCATCGGTGATGCTTTCACCAGTGGTGAACTGTTTGACGGCATCCGTTTCCGTGGCGTCAGGATGTATTCCGATGACCGCATGCTGCCAGACTCCCTGCGCGGCTATGCTCCCGTGGTGCGTGGCGTGGCCAATACCAACGCCAGGGTCACTATCGTACAGAACGGTTTTACCATTTATACCACCACCGTTTCTCCGGGGCCGTTTGAGATCAACGATCTTTATCCCACCAGCTATGGTGGCGAACTGACGGTTCGCGTCGAAGAAGCCAATGGTCAGGTCCGATCTTTTGCGGTGCCTTATGCCTCGGTTACGCAGATGCTGCGGCCTGGTATCAGCCGTTACGAGGTGGCTGCGGGTAAGATCAATACCACGGGGTTGGTCGATAAGCCCGATTTTGGCAGCCTGACATACCAGCTTGGCCTGAGTAACTTGGTGACGGGCTATACCGGTGTTGTTGGCAGTGAAAGCTATTTCTCTGCGCTGCTAGGCGGTGCCCTGAACACGCCGATTGGCGCGCTTTCTCTGGATGTCACCCAGTCGATAGCCCGCCTGCCTGAGCAGGATCAACGTTCAGGACAAAGCTATCGTATCGGGTTCAGCCAGGTCTATGCAGAAACACAGACCAGTTTCTCGGTGATGGCCTATCGCTATTCAACCGATAATTTCCTCAGCCTGAATGATGCCGTGCAGTTGCGCGATCTGGCGCTGCGTAATGAAAATATCGATACCTATGGGCGGCAGCGCAGCATGTTCACGCTTTCAGTGAGCCAACCGCTGGGCGAGCGTTGGGGCAGCCTGTATGCCACCGGTAATCACATTACTTACTGGAACCAGAATGGTTCACAGCAGAGTATGCAGCTAGGCTATAGCAACTTCTGGCACAACCTTAGTTACACCCTTTCGGTCAGTCGGACGTTGAGCGGTCAGTTCTCGGGGGTGCAGGACAGTACGCTGGATCGGCGTGAAACTCAGTACTCTCTAAGCCTTTCACTGCCGTTAGGGTCGAGTATCCACGCTCCAACGCTGAATATGACCGGCACCACCGACAGCAAGGGCAGCAATGGTCTGGTCGGGCTGTCGGGGAATGCGGGCGAGCAGAACCAGTTTAACTATGTCGTCAGTACCAGCCGTGATACTGCATCCAATGGCAACTTCTTCAACAGCGGCGTGGGCTACCGCGCTCCGCAGGCGAATATGAACGCCAGCTACAGCTATGGTCAAGGCAACCGACAACTGTCGTCCAGCATTGATGGTGCCATCGTCGCCCACCGGGGCGGCATCACGTTGGGGCAATCACTGGGGGAAACCAGCGGCCTGGTTCGCGCTCCGGGTGCCAAAGGGGCGATGGTTACCAGCGCTTCCGGCGTGGAGGTCGATCGCTTCGGCTATGCAATTGTGCCTTATCTGCGGCCTTACTACCTCAATCAGGTGGACATCGATCCTAAGGGCACTTCACAGGATGTTGAGTTGTTGTCCAGCAGAAGTACCGTGGTTCCTCGTTCAGGGGCCTTGGTGCTGCTCGATTATGAAACCAAGCGCAGCAAGGTGACCTATATCAAGGCGAAGCGTAAGGATGGCACGCCACTGCCTTTTGCCGCCAACGTTTATGATGCGCAGAACAACGCCATCGGCATCGTAGGGCAGGCGAGCTTGGTGGTCGCACATGACCTTGCCGAAGCGGGAGTCCTGCAGGTGAGATGGGGGGATGCGCAGGCAGAACACTGCAGTATCCATTATACGCTGCCATCATCCTCGCCTGACGATAGCAGGCCAGTGATTCAAGGTGTCTGCCAATAACAGGGCGCCAAGGTTAATGAGAAAACAGATGAAAACAAGAATCGCGTCAGGCGTAGTGGCATCGGTGATGCTCTGCGCAGGCTTATATGCACAAAGCACGGTAGCGGCGAGCCTAGGTTGTGAGGCGGAAAGCAGTTCCGCTACTTCCTTACCGCTCGATACCCGCTTGCCTATCGGTGGCTCGGTGACCGTAGGGGAAGATTTACCGATTGGTAGCGTGGTTTACTCTCAGCGGATCCAGACCAGCGGTAACGGTGCCAAACTGCTGTGCCAGGCGGGGATATATGATCTGGTCAGTAGCCTCACCAACACGCATTATGGTCAATCCAGCTACAGCGACTCCACGTTTCCATACGTGTTTAATACCAATATTCCCGGCATCGGGGTGGCACTGTGGCAGGGCACTCCCGACGGTGGCGGTGCACGCTTGCAGATCCCTGGCAGTCTTCCTGCCTATTTCACCCCCAGCAGCGCCACCATTTTCAACTTCACCAGCCAGAATGATGCTTCGGTCAGCTTTAACATTGAATTTATCAAGACCGCCAGCAACGTCGGTAGCGGCACTATCGGTGGAGGTGACTTGCCCAGCTTTGAGACTGCACTGAATGGTAATGGCGATAATTTTGTCTATCAGAAAACATCGATCAGCGGCAGTCTGAAGGTGATCCCGGCTACCTGCAATGTGGGCAGTAACTATTACTTGCCGCTGGGTGAACACTACCCGGATGAGTTCAATGGCGTTGGCAGCACGGCCGGTAGCGCCGAGACACAGATTGTCCTTTCGGGCTGTCCTGCCTTCTATGGCCGGACCTCCTACAGCGTATTCAAGCCGAACGTCATCAGCATCAAACTGACGCCACGCAATGGCTTCGAAAATGCAGAACAGGGAATTTCGAAGCTGAATGTTGAAGCAGGTGATGCCGCGGCGGGTGTTGGAGTGCAACTGAGCTTCAAACAGGAAAACGGCAATTATCAGGTAGCCAAATTCAATCAGGATATCGATCTGGCCAACTATATAACCTTCCTTGAAGATCGCGGCAGTGATTACAGCTTGGGGGTTAAGGCCACGTATATTCAGACCGCCGCCCCGATCCGGGCGGGCAAGGCTGATGCTCAAATCGAGTTTATGATCACCTATCAGTGATCGGGAGCGTGAAATGCATATAGCGAATACGTTGAGGCTCTTCTCTCTATTGGTGCTGTTCTGCTGCGCCGCGAGCGTGCAGGCCTCTTCCACCGGAGTGCTGAATGTGACGGGTTCGATTAAGCTCGCCACCTGTTATTTCGACAGCATAGAAGGGCAAGAACACAAAACCTACGATTGGCTGTTGCCGCAGGTGTATATGGGGAACCTGAATAGCCCAGGTATGACACATGGCCGTACCCAAGGCAGTATCCATTTGGGCGGGGCGCGTTGTACTAACGGTTATACCCCGTATATCACGCTGAACAATGGCGGCACCGTCAGTGCAGAGACCGGTAATCTGGTCAATACCCTGACTGGCGAAGCCGAGAACGTTGAGATCAGGCTGTTGATGAATGACACGCCGCTGGATCTGCGCACCAGCCCGCGCGTTGGTTGCGCGGTCATCGTTAATAACGAGAGCCAGTGTGATATTGCCTATGAATATTACGCCACCGGGCAAGCCACGCCTGGCAAAGTGAAAAGCTCAATACAATTCAATATTTCCTACGATTGAAGGATTGGCGGGGAGAGCAACCTCTCTCCGCCGCCAAAGGCTATTGCACTAACTCCAACCCTGCCACCCGCCGCCAGTAACCGTTACACTCTGCATGATCGGTTAGCACCAGCGGCTGGGTTCCCTGCTGGTTGGCGCGGAAGCGTTCGAGCATCGCCAGCGTCTCTGCCCCCTGCGGCGACAGGCGCACGATATCCACCAGCCCTTGCATCCCGACCAACTCATTACCCAGGTTGTAGCAGTAGCCGCTCATGGTCTGAATACCGTTCAGCACGAACACTTGCTGATTTTCCTGCGAATTGACCATCCGACCCTGAGGATATTTGATACAGCAGGTTTCACATTCGTCCTTGCCGCGGTTTTCTGAGCGAGCGGTAAAGCAACGCGCGGAATAAGCCAACGGCAGATGGCCGTAACTCAGCACTTCCACCTCAAACTGCTGGCGGAACCCCAGTTCTTCGCACTGGTTCAGCAAGTTCACCAACCAATCGCGGGAAAGCTCCACCGGCATACACCAACGCGTCATGCCCTGCTGATGCAACAGGCGCAGCGTGTAGGCGTTGTAGCAATTAAGGGCATGCCCGGCGACAAACGGCAAACCGCGCTCGGCGGCCATATTTACCGTGCCGAGATCGTTGGCTTCGATCAGGAATTCGCCGTTTTCCACATAACGCTTCAGTTCGTTCAGTTCCGAAGGTGCCTGCAGCAGCGCTAGGGTAGAGATCACCACCTGCTTGCCGGATTTGGCGATCTCCTGCGCCAGCGCCAGCCAGTCGCCCACTTTCATCTCGCGCCGTTTGGTGCAGACGTTTTCGCCAAGATAGATAATATCGGCGCTGCTGCTGGCGGCCTGTTGATAAAAGGTTTCTAGATCGGTTTTTGGCCAATAGTAGAGTACCGGGCCTAATGCATATTTCATGGTTCCTCCTGCTACTGCCATTTGCGGTGATAGGCGCCGAGCGTGGTTTGGGTACCTTCGGACATTGCGCCGAGGGTTTCCATCCAGGCGGTATCGGCCTGATAGGTGGCCGGGTTGGCTTTACAGCGATCGATCGCCTGCCGCCACACGCGTGCCACCTGGCTGACATACGCCGGGCTGCGCTGGCGGCCTTCGATCTTCACCGACGCAATATTGGCGGCAAGCAGCTCCGGTAACAGCTCCAGCGTATTCAGGCTGGTGGGTTCTTCCAACGGGTGATAAAGCACGTTATCCACCCGATAGCGGCCTTTGCACAGCGTCGGGTAACCGGCGTTTTCGCCATCCTGATAACGGTCGATCAGCACGTCATTCAGGCGCGATTCCATCCCCTGTGGCGTCTGTTGCCAGCGCACAAAGCGCGCGGGTGAGCAGGCACCCACGGTATTGGGCGACTCACCGGTCAGGTAGGAAGAGAGATAACAGCGCCCTTCGGCCATGATGCACAGGCTGCCAAACGCGAACACTTCCAGTGGCACCGGGCTGGTGCGCGAAAGCTGTTTGACCTGATGCATCGACAGCACCCGTGGCAGTACCACGCGCGCAACATCGAAGTGGCGTTGATAAAAACGGATGGCTTCTTCATTGGTGGCGGAAGCCTGCACCGAAACGTGGCGCTCGACCTGCGGATAGCGCTGCGCGGCGTATTCCAGCATCGCCAGGTCGGCCAGGATCAGCGCATCGGCCCCCAGTTGCGCCGCCATATCCACGGCGCGCTGCCAGCGGGCGTAGCCCCCGGGGTGGGCAAAGGTGTTGATGGCAATATGCAGTTTGCGCCCATGCCGATGCACGTAATCGGCCGCTTCTTGCAGCTTCTTCTCGGTAAAATTCAGCCCGGCGAAGTGGCGTGCGTTGGTATCGTCTTTCAAGCCGATGTAAACGGCATCTGCGCCATTATCCACCGCAGCTTTCAAGGCCGGCAGATTACCGGCGGGGCAAAGCAGCTCCATAAGATTTAATCCTGATTCAACCGTATGCCAGGCCAGGCATACGCTGTGATAATGGTTGCCGGGCAATTTCTCGCTTGGCAATGATGTCAACGGGGGGACAATTTTAGTCAACCTGCCGCCAACAGGTTTTGATTTGAGGCAGTTTCTGGCGTATTGATAGAAAGGCGGCTGCGGATGTTAATTGCACTATTTGTTGATATAGACCGGTTACGCAGTGCATCAATGTGGCAAAATAGGCTCAGATTGAGTTGAAAGGAGTGAATGACAGTGTTGGAAAAACTACGGGCACGCATTGTGCGTCAGGGGCCGTCGCTGCTGCGCGTGCCGCTAAAATTCACGCCGTTTGCTCTACAGCGCCAGCTTCTGGAACAGGTGCTGGGTTGGCAGTTTCGTCAGGCGCTGGCGGACGGAGATTTAGAGTTTCTCGAGTCGCGTTGGCTGAAAATCGAAGTGCGCGATCTGGCACTGCAATGGTTTATGACGGTTGATAACGGCAGGCTGGTGGTAAGCCAACAGGCGGAAGCGGATGTCAGCTTCAGCGGCGATGCCAACGATCTGGTGTTGATTGCAGCGCGTAAGCAAGATCCCGATACGCTATTTTTCCAGCGTCGGCTGCGGATTGAAGGAGATACCGAATTGGGCCTGTATGTAAAAAATCTGATGGACGCCATCGATCTGGATGCCATGCCTGCGCCGCTGCGCGTTGGCCTGCTGCAACTGGCGGCTTTTATTGAAGCAGGTTTGCAGGAGGGCACGGCGCAATCCTCCCGTGTACCGCAGCCATGTTGATCCGCGTTGAGATTCCGGTGGATGCAGCGGGCATTGATGCCTTGCTGCGCAGGGCTTTCGGGCGTGATGACGAAGCCGATCTCGTGCAGCAACTGCGTGAAGATGGCCTGCTGACGCTGGGCATTGTCGCCACCGACGATGGAGGCGGTGTGGTTGGCTATGCGGCCTTTAGCCCGGTTGATGTGGCGGGCGTCGATCGCCAGTGGGTAGGGCTTGCGCCGCTGGTGGTGGACGAAAGCCTGCGCCGCCAGGGCTTGGGTGAGAAGCTGATATACGAAGGGCTGGACGCGCTAAACGAGTTCAGCTATGCCGCAGTGGTGGTGCTGGGGGATCCGGCCTACTACGGGCGTTTCGGTTTCAAAACCGCCGCGCAGTATAATCTGCACTGCCGTTGGCCGGGTACGGAAACGGCATTTCAGGTTTACCCGCTGGCAGAAGACGCCCTGAATGATGTTAATGGGCTGGTGGCGTATTCGGCACCTTTTGGGCGGTTTTAGTCACCGCAAGTCAGTGCTTCAACATGAGAGAGGTGGGTCATTTACCCACCTGAGGTTGATGACAAAGTGGTTTTTTAGCCCGAGATACTCGGGCCATGCGCACCGAGGGGCTATGGTGGGACACATCCTTGTGTCCCACCCTGCGGGCCGACTTAACGTCGTTCAAATGTGCTCCCGGCACATTTGTCGGCGGCGTACGCCGCTACGACCCCTTCGGCACGCTCTCCCTAATATCTGGCTTTGTCAGCAGTCTGTTGGGGCGCAGCAGCTCCCCTTTCTCTTAACCCCGCCCTCCAACGCCTGTTCATAAAACTGTCATTAAAAGCTGCTAATAAATTGCCTCGATAATTCATAGGTTTATTAGGGAAGATTAGTAATGCTAAAAAATGCAGCGCGCTCTGCAATCGCTATTGCCGTGATTGCTTCTGTCGCCCCCGCCTATTCCGTTGATGGCCGTACGATCAACGCCACAGAGCTGATAGCAGGCTTTAGCCAGCTTAACAACAGCGCGGAAGGGCGTAATGCCTTGGCAGAAAACCTCAACACCTCGATCGCCATCAACAACGGCTCTTCTGCCACCCAGCGCGCCAGGGCGATTGCGGATAATACGATAGCGGCACTGATCGGCTCCATGGACAACGGCCTGCTGGTGGCCAATGCGCTGGGGCCGAAGATGTATGAGATTTTCTCCGCCAACAACAGCATCAACGCGGCAACCTATAAGGCCAGCACCTTTTCCCCAAGCTTCGCGACCCTGTTCTCGCAGGTGAATGCGCTGATCCAAATAGATTCGAGCTTTGCCAAAAACTATTTCGCCAATGGCAGCACCAACGGTAATCCAGCGATGCAGGCCACCGGCATCAGCCTGCCGGAAGGCGGGGTGTATAACGTCTACGATCTGGCTTACCAGCCTACGAAGGAAAATCGCAATACGGTCGGTAACTCGCGTCCGGTGCAGGTCGCGCCGGGCAGAGTCGAGAGCTTCAGCGCGCTCGATTTCTTCGGGGCCCAGACCGACAGCGCGGTATCCATCCTGCCCACCCTCAAGGGGAATGCGTCTTTCCCCAGCGGCCATACCGCTTTCGGCTTCGCCAGCACCTACCTGTTTGCAGAAATGGTGCCGGAACGTTTTCAGGAGTTCCTCCTGCGCGGTTCTGAATACGGCAACAGCCGCGTTACGCTAGGCGCTCACTATGCGCTGGACGTTATTGGCGCGCGCATTATGACCACCTACGCTATGGCGCAAATCCTCAACAATAACCCCGATTATTTGGGGAAAAGCATCTCGGGGATCTTGGGTGGACCAATCACCACCACTAACGATTTCCAAGGATTGATGGCAACGGCACAAACGGATCTGCGCACACTGTTGGAACAAGGGTGCGGCACTACGCTGGCGGCCTGTTCTGCCGCAGACCAAGCGGAGCGTTTACAGCAGGCAGCGCGTAATAAGGCCGATTACACCTATCGCCTGACTTACGGCCTTGATCCGATCGGCCCCACCGATCTCGCCCCGGTGGTACCTGAAGGGGCAGAAGTGTTGCTCGCCAGCCGGTTCCCCTATCTGACTGCCGAACAGCGGCGCGAGGTGCTCGCCACTACGGAGATCGAGTCCGGCCACGCGCTGGATAACGGTTCAGGCTGGGCGCGCCTCAATCTCTATGCCGCCGCCGACGGATACGCTGCCTTCAACGGCAACGTTGCAGTCACCATGGACGCCAGCCAAGGCGGCTTTAGCGCTTATGACGCTTGGAACAATGATATTGCCGGTAATGGTAGTTTCGTGAAAAAGGGGTCAGGTATCCTCGAACTTACCGGTAATAACCGTTTTTCAGGCACAACAGAGATCGCCGGTGGTGCGTTGATCGTCAATGGCTATCACGGCAACTCTGCCGTCAAGGTCGATGACGGCGCGTTACTCGGCGGTTCCGGCACGGTCGGTGCGCTGAACGCGCAATCTGGAGCGGTTATCGCACCGGGTAACTCGATTGGCACCTTGCAGGTGGCTAATGACCTCACCTTCCAGCCTGGCGCGCACTACGCCGTCGAAGTCGCGGCCAATGGCAGCAGCGATATGATCCAGAGCGCTGGAACTGCCGTACTGAACGGCGGCGAAGTGGATGTCTCGCTGGAGAACCGGGGCAACCTGCTTAGCCAAAGTGAAGTACGCAGCCTGCTGGGCCAGCAATACACCATCCTGACTGCACAGCAAGGCATCAGCGGGCAGTTTGATCGCGTGCAGCCAGATTATCTGTTCTTGGGCAGCACCCTGAATTATCAACCGAATCAGGTGACCCTGAACGTCGGGCGCAACGCCACCGCCTTCGCCGATGTGGCACAAACGCAGAACGAACGTGCCGTGGCGCGCACCGCCGAGACGCTGGGAGCGGGCAACCCGGTGTACGAAAGCATTCTGACCAGCAGCACACCTTGGAAAGCTAGGCAGGCGTTTCGCCAACTGTCGGGGCAAATCCATGCCGATATCGCCTCCGCCCAGATGAATGACAGCCGTTACCTGCGTGAAGCCCTAAACGGGCGACTGCGCCAGGGCGCAGGGCTGGGCAGTTCGCCGGAGATTAAGGCGAACGAAGGTGGCGCCTGGGCGCAACTGTTAGGCGCTTGGGATCACGCCTCCGGTAATGCAAACACCACCGGCTACCAAGCATCAACCTACGGAGTGCTGATGGGGCTGGACTCCGCCTATGCTGGAGAGTGGCAGCTAGGTATGGCGACAGGTTATACCCGTACTTCGCTGGACGGCGGCTACGGTTCTAACGCCAACAGCGACAATTATCACCTGGGGGCGTACGGCAGTAAGCAGTTTGATGCGTTGGCATTGCGGGCTGGCAGTACCTATACCTGGCACCGCATTGATACCGCGCGCACCATCAATTATGGCGCGCAGTCAGACAATGCTTCGGCCAAGTACAGCGCCCGCACCCAGCAACTGTTCGCCGAGGTAGGTTACAGCATCAAAGCTGCGCAAGTTAACCTCGAACCCTTTGCCAACTTGGCCTACGTCAATTTCCAGAATAACGGTATTGCTGAAAATGGGGGTGCCGCCGCGCTGCGTGCAGATAAGCAGCACACTGACGCGACGATTTCCACTCTGGGGTTACGTGCCGATACCCAGTTACAAGCCGTCACGCTGCGTGGCGAATTGGGTTGGCAACACCAGTATGGCGAGTTGGATCGCGCTACCGGGTTGATGTTTAGCGGCAGCAGCTCATCGTTTGTGATCAATAGCGTGCCGGTATCCCGCGATGGCGCGGTGTTGAAAGCCAGCGCAGAAGTCGCCGTTGGCAAGAATGCCGCTCTGTCACTGGGCTATGGTGGTTTGCTCTCACAAAACCATCAGGATAACCGCGTTAACGCGGGCTTTAGCTGGCGCTTCTAATCACATTATCAACAGGTCGCGTTCCCCCCTTTCCAAAAGGAGAGGGGGATTTCATGTGCTACGAAGTTTCCCCACTCCGCACCGAAGATCCCCAGAATGGCATTCTGATCGATGAAGGTAGGCAATAAACGACGTGCCTGGCATAGTAAACAAACTCACTAACAGGATGCAGTAACGTCAACACGAGGCCCTCATGGCTGCGGTAAATCTCTGGACCCGGGAACAGTTGCTGGTGGCTTTCACGCTGTACAGCCAGATTCCGTTTGGCAAATTGCATGCACATAATCCCGATATTATTCATTACGCTGGCTTGATTGGCCGCACAGCTTCGGCGCTGGCAATGAAGCTGGTAAATATCGCCAGTCTGGATCCGTTTATCGTTGAATCTGGCCGCCGTGGGCTGACAGGGGCATCCAAAGCCGATCGCGCCCTGTGGCAGGAAATGAACCTCAACAGCGAAACCTTCGAGCTACAGTGCCAGTTGGCCATGACACAGTTGGAACCTCCCGTCACCGCCTTGCATGACAGCGGAGTTGAAGACTTCAGCGGCAGAGAAAGAACCACCATCGTTAATGCCCGCGTTGGCCAACAGCTGTTCCGCAAACGCGTACTGGATGCCTATGAAAACCGCTGTTGCCTGACCGAACTGGAGGAACCGATGTTGCTAGTGGCCAGCCATATCCGCCCCTGGAAAACATCCGTTGAACATCAGCTCAACCCCAGCAACGGCTTGTGCTTGTCCAACCTGCATGACAAAGCTTTTGATCGCGGATTAATCACTTTCAATGAACATCTGGAATTAGTGCTTTCGCCGCGTCTTAAGCAACTGAAAAGCGCCATCAGTGAAGAAACTTTCGCCAAATATGAAGGCCGCAGGCTGAGGCTACCGATCGGTTTCCCGCCAGATGCCAGTCAGTTGGCCTATCATCGGCAGAATATTTTTATCGCTAAATGCTGAACAAACCCAGAACCTGATGCTGAAGGCAATGTTGATGCTTCAACGTCAGATTTTCGCTCTTTCGCCTGGCCTTTTGTCAAGTAACGTCAACCCCACTTACGATTCATTTTCACTTACTTTACCCGTGCTTATCTTGAGCTAACGATCTGCGTGCCATAGGGTAGCGGGAGGTCGATATCATCGTCTAACGTTGCGTAAAAGGGATAGGTCATCATGGTCGAATCACTGAGAAATCCTTTGATTGGTTTGCTGTGTTTATCAACGGTTGGCTGCGCCAATCTGAGTGGCGAGGAGATCGCTACCGTTGGGGTGGTCGCTGTCGGCATTGGTGCCCTGGTTGCGGTCGCACTGCTTAGTGATGGCAGTGATGATGAGCGTAACAAGAAAGGTCGCCATAAAGGTGGTGAAGGGAAAGAACACCGCAAAAATCATGCTGAACGTCGTTAATCTCTATTCCCGATTATTACAGCCCTGAGGTTTAAGCTGGGATGAGGTGCGGTTGCCGTAACCTACCAAGCGTGGCGTAGCGCATCTATGGGGCAGAATATGCCCCCAAGTCAACATTACCTAACCGCTCACCTTCCGATTCCAACCGTTCATCCGCGTATTAAACCACTGACTGAAAATCAGATGTATTCCCCCCTCCAGGCCAGTGATGATGAGCTGTTCCTAAACCTGCCCCTACCAGGGGAAGACGTTACAACACCGATGTCCGATAACAGGCGGCTGTTTGCCTGCAACAACAAATAACCGGATTTATCACTCATTTTTTGCAGATTGGAATAAGGACACCTCATGAAACGCGAGGGAATTTTAAAACATATCCCATGGATATTATTAGGAATACTGGGTGCTTCCTGCCTGGGCGTAGTGGCATTGCGCCGTGGCGAGAGCATCAGTGCGCTGTGGATCATCGTGGCTTCGGTGGCGGTGTATCTGGTGGCGTATCGCTACTACAGCCTCTACATCGCCACCAAGGTGATGCAACTGGACGCCACCCGCGCCACACCGGCGGTGGTGAATAACGATGGCCTCAACTATGTGCCAACCAACAAGAACGTGCTGTTCGGCCACCACTTTGCGGCGATCGCCGGTGCTGGCCCGCTGGTTGGCCCGGTGCTGGCGGCACAGGTCGGCTACCTGCCTGGCACGCTGTGGCTGCTAGGCGGCGTGGTGTTGGCGGGGGCGGTACAGGACTTTATGGTGCTGTTTATCTCCTCGCGCCGTAACGGTGCTTCTTTGGGCGAGATCATCAAAAAGGAAATGGGCCCAATACCTGGCACCATCGCGCTGTTTGGCTGTTTCCTGATTATGATCATCATCCTGGCGGTATTGGCGCTGATCGTAGTGAAAGCCCTGGCAGAAAGCCCGTGGGGCGTATTCACCGTCTGTTCCACCGTGCCAATCGCGCTGTTTATGGGCGTGTATATGCGCTTCCTGCGCCCTGGTAAGGTGGGTGAAGTGTCGATCATCGGTATCGTGCTGTTGATCGCCTCCATCTGGTTTGGCGGCGTGATCGCCCAAGACCCCTACTGGGGCCCGGCGCTGACCTTTAAAGACACCACCATCACCTATACGCTGATTGGTTATGCCTTCGTTTCTGCTCTGCTGCCGGTGTGGCTGATCCTGGCGCCGCGTGATTATCTGGCGACTTTCCTGAAAATCGGCGTGATCGTCGGGCTGGCGATCGGTATCGTGATCCTCAACCCTGAGCTGAAAATGCCTGCGGTGACGCAGTTCATTGACGGCACTGGCCCGGTGTGGAAAGGCACCCTGTTCCCGTTCCTGTTTATTACCATTGCCTGCGGCGCCGTTTCTGGCTTCCACGCGCTGATCGCTTCCGGTACCACACCTAAGCTGCTGGCCAGCGAAACCCATGCGCGTTTCATTGGTTACGGCGCGATGCTGATGGAGTCCTTTGTCGCGATTATGGCGCTGGTAGCGGCTTCAATCATCGAGCCTGGCCTGTATTTTGCCATGAACACTCCACCGGCTGCGCTCGGCATCACCATGCCAGACCTGCACCGCTTGGGGACCGAAGATGCGCCAATGATCATGGCCTCTCTGCGTGACGTAACCGCCCATGCAGCGGCTACCGTCAGCTCCTGGGGCTTTGTGATTACCCCAGAGCAGATCCTGCAAACCGCCAAAGACATCGGCGAACCTTCGGTACTGAACCGTGCCGGTGGCGCACCCACTCTGGCAGTTGGTATCGCTCACGTGTTCCACCAGGTCATCCCTGGTGCGAATATGGGCTTCTGGTATCACTTCGGTATTCTGTTCGAAGCGCTGTTCATCCTGACCGCTCTCGATGCGGGCACCCGTTCCGGCCGCTTTATGCTGCAAGACTTGTTGGGTAACTTCGTCCCGTTCCTGAAGAAAACCGATTCGCTGGTGGCCGGTATTGCCGGTACTGCGGGCTGCGTTGGCTTGTGGGGTTACCTACTGTATCAAGGCGTGGTCGATCCGCTCGGCGGCGTTAAAAGCCTGTGGCCGCTGTTCGGCATCTCCAACCAGATGTTGGCTGCCGTAGCGCTGGTCCTGAGCACTGTGGTATTGATCAAGATGAAGCGCACCAAGTACATCTGGGTGACCGTGATCCCAGCCGTTTGGCTGCTGATCTGTACCACCTACGCGCTGGGTCTGAAGCTGTTCAGCGACAACCCGCAGTTGGAAGGCTTCTTCTTCCAGGCCAGCCTGTACAAAAACAAAATCGCCGAGGGCGGTACTGAACTGACCGCTCAGCAGATTGCCAACATGAACCATATCGTGGTGAACAACTACACCAACGCCGGTTTGAGCATTCTGTTCCTGCTGGTGGTCTACAGCATCATCTTCTTTGGCATCAAAACCGCCATGGCAGCGTACAAAAACCCGCAACGTACCGATCAGGAAACGCCATACGTTCCGGTTCCTGAGGGTGGCGTCAAAGTTTCGTCGCACCACTGATGGTGATTTAATCGATACCCTGCATAATGAAAGCTAATTAATACTCAATGGATTTCAAGCCACAGCTAGGCGACAAGATCGTTAATCCCCAGGAGCTGACTCAGGTCAGTGACTGGGGTTCACGAACGCAGTCAACAACGCTGTGGTTTGAAAGACGAAGGGTATAGGGTATTTTTCTTTGGAGAAGAAGCATGTTCGGCAACCTTGGCCAGGCAGGTAAATATCTCGGGCAGGCAGCACGCATGTTAGTGGGCGTGCCTGACTACGATACCTATGTCCAGCACATGAAAGACAATCATCCAGATAAACCGATGATGACTTACAAAGAGTTCTTCCGTGAACGCCAGGAGGCCCGCTACGGTGGCAATGGCAAAGGTGGCATGCGCTGCTGTTAGTGAACATCAATAAGGACAAAAGATGAAACCCATCGCAGTCACCATCCTGACGGGCTTTTTGGGCGCGGGTAAAACCACCCTGCTGCGCCACATTCTGAACGAAAACCACGGTTACAAGATTGCCGTCATCGAAAACGAATTCGGTGAAGTACCGATCGACAACGCCCTGATTGGCGATCGCGCCAGCCGTATCACCACCCTCAGCAACGGCTGCATCTGTTGCAGCAAATCCAACGAGTTGGCGGATGCGCTGCTGGACTTGCTGGATGCGCTTGATCAAGGCCAACTGGAGTTTAACCGGCTGATCATCGAATGTACCGGCATGGCCGACCCCTGCCCGATTACTCAGACTTTCTTCTCGCACGACGTCATCTGCGAACGTTTTCTGCTGGACGGCATCATCACGCTAGTGGATGCGGTGCATGCCGATCAGCAACTGAACCAGTTCACCATCTCGCAGGCACAGGTAGGCTATGCCGACCGCATTTTGCTGACCAAAACCGATGTTGCCCCCAACAACGAAGCACTGATCCAGCGTTTGCAGTTAATGAACGCCCGCGCACCGATTTATAACGTCACCCAGGGTGATATCGATCTGGCTGTCTTATTCGATATTGAAGGTTTTGTGCTTAACGATCGCCTGAACGTGGCTCCTCCGGCACCGCTGTTTCGGCGTATCCCGCAGCCACAGAATAATATCCGGTCGATTGTGGTGTATCACGACCAACCGCTGGAACTGATGCAAATTTCCGCCGTGATGGAAAGTTTGCTGCTGAAATTCGCTGATAACCTGCTGCGCTATAAAGGTATATTGTCGATTAAAGATGAATCACGTCGCTTACTGTTCCAGGGCGTACAGCGCTTGTATAACGCCGATTGGGATCGCGAGTGGTTACCGGACGAACCGCGCCAAAGCACGCTGGTATTTATTGGAGTCGACTTGCCCGAGGAAGAGATTCGCGGTGCATTTGCGGCGTTGGAAGGGGAGTTTATGAATTAAGGGCTTTTTCGCCACAGGCAAATCCTCCGATCAAAACAGTTCCCTGCTATACTTTTGGCATATTCCCCCGTTTTTAGCGGGGTGTGGGCGCACGGATGCTTCATTGTTTTCTTCTTAAACGATGCGGAAGGTGCCTTATGCCATACCTACCCAAGATAAATCATCTGAAAGTCTTCGAAGCCATTATTCTGCACGGCAGCATCCGCGCTGCCGCAAAAGCCCTGAACCAGACACAGCCTGGTATAACGCGTACTCTCCAGGAGCTTGAAGCAACGCTCGGCGCAACCTTAATGGTCAGAGGCACCCGCGGTATAGTCCTGACTGATGCCGGAAGGATCTTCGAAAAACGGATGAAGTTAGTGTTATATGAGTTGGAGCGTGCTGTAGACGAAATAAAACAAATTAATCAATCACAGCATGGAACCGTTTCATTCGGGTGTTCACATCTCAAGACACTGAGGATTATTCCTAGTGTTATGCAGCGCATTAATAAAACCTATCCCAAAGCCCAAATTTCTCTTTTTGAGGGGCAACAGTCTGAGCTATTACCCTCGCTGCGCGTGGGTAGACTGGACTTTTTTATCGGCATCATTTCCGAAGAGATATCTTTGGGCGAATTTATCGAAGAGCCCTTGATGACTTGCCCATTTGGTGTTGTTGCCAGGAAAGGGCACCCCTTGGCGCACTGCGCTTCACTCGAAGAATTACGCAACGCCAAGTGGTATCTCCCCGTAGCCGATGCCGGGTATTACAGCCATCTTGAAGCGATACTTTTTCCCTCAGGGAAGGGGCCTGAAAACATGATACTGAAGGGGGATTCCTTTACTGTCGGTGAACGACTGGTGCTGGAGGCAGATTATCTGGTAATTGCTCCGCTGGCGATGCTCGATATCGATTATATGAAGGATCGATTTTGCATCATCCCTGTGAAAGAAAAATTCCCTCATGGCCAATACAGCCTACTTTATCGTCAAGATGCGTCTTTGACCCCGCTAGCCAAACATTTGATCAGCGAAATTCGCCTGGAATGCGGCAAGCAGGTGATTCATAAAATAAACTGACCTGCTCAGGCAGGTGCGATTCAGAACTATTGCGGCAGGTAATTTAAACATCAGCTTTACAGAAGCGGCTGAAAAGCGCAGGCTTTAATTTGAGTACTGTTCACACATGAAATATGCGCCTATCGCTTCCAGTAGAACCTCACCATTGACCGCGGTGCTATGGCAGCCCCAACTATACCCAAAATAATTCGAGTTGCTTGTAGGCGGCAACTGAGAGAGGCCCTAGGAGCATAGATAAACTATGTGACTAGGGTGAACGAAGGCAGCCAACA
>JBAQHZ010000546.1:0-1626 GCA_049288585.1 Chania sp. | reverse complement strand
GCCGCCTACAAGCAACTCGAATTATTTTGGGTATAGCTAAATATAGGTAGCGAAAGAGTTTTGCCTGGTTAAAAGATCTTTTTTGCTGAAAGACTATCATTTAGTGAAAAAGTGATCTGCCGCAAATAAAAAAAATCATGCTGAACTAAGGTTGATCTTAATGGGTGAATTTGGTCTGTCGGTTCGTTGACGTTGTGAGGTTGCTATGAACCAATTACTCTCTTGTACAAGGCTATATCATATTGTGATTGCAACGGCGCTATTCTGGCTTTCAATTGCTGCGTTGGTTTCGGTGATGCTAAACTAACCCTAAATAGTTAATTAAAAATCCGCTTCGGCGGATTTTTTTACGCCTTGGCATAGGCAGGTCAGAGAGCAAGTTTATACTTTATATTCATGCCCAAGAATAAGCCGATAAAACATGATACTTATTGCCGCCATACTGATTCTCTTCGTTGCGCTCTTACATATTTACATTCTTGTTCTGGAGGTCTTTCTCTGGCAAACGCCAGCAGGAAGGCGTGCTTTTGGCACAACGGCAGAGTTTGCCGCCGCTACGCGAGTATTGGCGGCAAACCAAGGGCTGTATAACGGTTTTCTTGCCGCCGGTTTGCTGTGGGGAATGTGGCGGCAGGATGTGCCTACCCAACTGTTTTTTCTGGGCTGTGTGCTGGTCGCGGGCGTTTTCGGCGGTTTGACCGCCAGCCGCAAAATTCTCTGGGTTCAGGCATTGCCAGCACTGGTGGCCATACTGGCATTATTGGTGGCGTATTATCGCGCCTGAAGCGTGGTTCAGGCCATTTTCTGATGAATGACGTGCAAGGGTGGCTCAATATGCAGATCCACGCTCAGATCCTGGCGGAAATCATACGGAGTGATATCGAAACGTTTTCTGAACATGTAAGTGAAATGCGACTGGGAACCAAAGCCAAAATCCAGCGCGATGTCAAAAATGGAAGCTTCACTGCTGCGCAGTTGGTACACCGCTCCGGCAAGACGGCGTTCACGAATATATTTGCCCAGCGAGATCCCTGTCGCTTCTTTAAACAGCTTCTGCATATGCCACAGAGAGTAGCCTGAATACTCAGCCAGTTCTTCCAAGTGGATCACTCGCCCGAGGTGAGTTTCAACCCATTTACTGAGGGCGCAGACTAATGAGAGGCGGTGTTCTTGTATCAATACACTTACCTATTGATTTATTGTTAAATTTATAAATCCTGAATGCTCGCGGATGCTCTGCTAATGCTATGATTTTAAATAATTTATCGGTTTAACCTAGACTAAAAGACGTTGGTAAACGCACCTAGCCTAACCCAGAGATTTGAGGTTGTCACCACCGATAGTCGATCGCCCCTGCCATTCCAGCCGTTACAGCCCTGTGCAGGGTTATCACTTCCGTTAAACAAAGCGTCTGCACCACCTTGAATCACATAGTAATACGGCTATGCTTGAGCTATTGCTGTTTATAGGGAATATGACGCTATATGGCACCTCCACGGTCAAATGAAAGTACTCGCACCCGGAAAGTCTTCTCCTTCTGGGATAACTATTTGTCACAGCAGGTTAATCTCTTGCCGGTATTGTTATTTATCGTTGGGGTGATCTTATCAGGCGTTGGGGCATGGC
>JBAQHZ010000545.1:0-13429 GCA_049288585.1 Chania sp. | reverse complement strand
CCTCTCCCACAGGGAGAGGGGGCGACCCCTTTAGCAATTGCGCATGATTATGCGCAATTGCGCTTAACTGACCGGCATTAGGCTCAGGTAGCTTTTTTACAGCAACTGACTGTGGCGTTGCTCCTGGGTTTAAACCCTATGGTATTAGTGGTTTATTCCGGATGTTGGTATTTTACAGGTATTTCATAAGGCATAAGAGAGTATTTACGGTTTTTTTAAAAGACTGATGCGGTGAACAGTAGTTGAAAAAAAATGGCCATGAAGTGATAGCGATCGCTTTACAGGTGAAAACTGTAAGAGATAAACATTAAATTGTGATGTTAGTCGCAGAATTAGGCGGCCTTAAATGCCTACTTGCTGCGCCAGACGACGGATGATGGCGGCGGTTAGCCCCCAAACAAACTGGTTTTGATACCAGGAAAGGTAGAGCCGGTGTGAATGGCCGTTGCGGTGAATATCCAGCGGGTAATAGCGTGATAGCGTCAGTGCTTCGTGCAGCGGCATTTCAAACACCTCCGCCACTTCCTCGGCATTGGCATAGAATTTGATATCTGGCGGAAGCAGGCCAACGATCGGCGTGACTTGAAAACCGGTGTTGCTGTCGAGCGGAGCCAGTTGCCCCAGTACGTGCACCGCCTGCGGCGGGATCGCCACTTCTTCCTGCGCTTCACGTAAGGCTGTCACGATCGCTGAGCCATCTTCGGCATCGGTTTTGCCCCCGGGAAAGGCCACCTGGCCTGCGTGTTTACGCAATGAATCAGCCCGGCGGGTGAGCAGCAAGGTCGGTTCCGGCCGGCAGATAATCGGGATGAGTACCGCAGCCGGGCGCACGTTATGCGAGGCCTGGGTGGCCTGTGGCAGCTGCAATTGAAAACGGCTGATGAAAGCGGCCAGTGACGCCGAATGGTCCGGATATTTCACGAAACGGTAAACTCCCCCAACTGTGGCAAGATGCGGCCTACCTTATCAAAGGTTTCCTGATATTCCGCCTGTTCCTGGCTGTCGGCAACGATGCCACCGCCTGCGGAACAATAGATGCGGCCGTTTTCGGTGGTCAGCGTCCGGATAGTGATATTGGTATCCATGGTACCGCAGGTGCTGATATAGCCAATGCTGCCACAATAGGCATTACGCCGCTGTGGTTCCAACTCTTCGATGATCGCCATGGCGCGTACTTTGGGGGCCCCAGTGATGGAACCGCCAGGGAAACAGGCTCGCAGCAGTTCGGTGGCTGGCGTGGTAGTGGGAAGCACCGCGGTGATGGTACTGACCAGGTGATGCACCGCCGGGAATGGCTCAACCACAAACAGCTCGGGTACGCGCACGCTACCCGGTTGCGCCACGCGGCCGATATCATTGCGCAGCAGATCGACAATCATCAGGTTTTCAGCGCGATCTTTCGCTGAGTTAGCCAATTTCTCTGCCTGCGCAGCATCTTCCGCTGCATCGGCCAAGCGTGGCAGTGTGCCTTTTATCGGCCGGGTCTGGATCCGTTGATTCTCCAGCCACAGAAAACGCTCCGGCGAAACGCTCAACACGCTGTTTTGCGGCAACCGCAGAAAAGCAGAGAACGGTGCACGGTTGCTGGCGTTCAATTGGCAGAAAGCCTGCCATTCGTCGCCTTGATAAGGCGCGGAAAAGCGCTGTGCCAGATTGATTTGGTAACAGTCACCGCTGCGTAGGTATTCCTGGATACGGCGAAATTTCTCACCATATTGCTGGCGCGTCATATTCGCCTGCCAGTTGCCGGTCAGGGCAAAAGGCGCACAAGACGGGGTCTGTTGCTGGCTAAGCCAGCGCCAGCGCTGTTCAACATCGCCATAGCTGAGCAGCGTCAAGGTCTGCTGCTGATGATCGGCAATCAACGCCCAGTCATAAATACCAACCGCCATATCTGGTAGGGCAATATCTGCCTGAGCCAACTGCGGCAGTGTTTCTACTCGCCGCCCTAAATCGTAGCCGAACAGCCCTAACGCACCGCCCTGAAAGGGAAGGTTCGTATTCGGTCTCGGGCGTAGGTGTAGCGCCTCTAGTTGCTGTTGCAACAGCAGGAACGGATCTTCTGATGAGCTCTTGCTCTCAGCGCCATGGCAAACTTCGGTGTTAGAGCCACGAGTGGTTAAAGTGATACGCGGTTCGGCGACCAGAATATCAAAGCGATTATGGGAGTGCTCGGCAAACCCGGAGTGTAGCAACATAGCCCAGGGCTGCTGCGCCAATGGAGCAAACAGCTCCAGCAGTGATTCACCGGCATAGGGCAAAGATTTAAGGTTTGGGGCGGTTGCACTCATGGGTTTCAATCGACCTGGCTGACAGGAATGGCGTTTTGGCTGGTTATTCTGCCATATTCTGCGCGCGCGCGCAGCCCACATGGCTCCAGGCGAAAAGTAAACCAAGTGTTTTTTGCGACTTTTACACCTCTTCTAAATGTAAAAACGCAAGAAGCCTTGATGCTAGCAAATAGAGATCATAGTGTTACTAAACTTGCGAACATATAATAACATTCTATTATTAATTACGAATGGTTATTATTTCTTTATTGCCATATTTCTGAGGCGACATGTTATTTAATTCTGAACATGGATTGTGGATATCAAAATTACTCAATAAAATCACCCAGTCAGTCTTGTAGTTCATTACCTTGCAGCAAAGCAGCACCTTGAATTTATTGAAATAGTTAAATACTTTTACTTCTGCCAGCAAAGAGCCGTATATGTCATTAAAACTGAGTGTTATTGTCCCTCTGCATAATGTTGGGGAACTGTTCATCCCTTTTCTGGAGTCTCTGCTTGCGCAGCAGGAACAACTGCTTGAAGTGATTATTGTGAACGATGGCTCTACCGATGGTTCAGGAGATATTGCTCACCGTTATGCCGCTCAGCATCAGCACATTAGCGTGATCGATCAAGCGAATGCAGGCGTATCCAGTGCGCGTAACGCCGGATTGGCCGTCGCGCGTGGGAAATATGTCGCATTTCCTGATGCTGATGACTTATTGGCGCCAGAAATGTATTCAACGCTGATTGCACAGGCGGAACGGTATCAATTAGATGTGATGCAGTGCAATGGCGAACGTTATTTCGCCAGTAATGATGAGTTGCAGCCGATCATTCCCCAGCAGCGATTGAAAGACACTGCGGTGATCAGCGGCAGCCAATGGCTGGAAAAGGCGCTGAAATCCCGACGTTTTATTCACGTGGTGTGGCTGGCGGTTTACCGTCTTGATTTTATCAGGCAGCATCAGCTCTATTTTGAACCGGGTCTGCATCATCAGGACATTCCTTGGACTACCGAAGTGATGTTTAACGCCCAGCGGGTGAAATACCTCAGCAAGCCACTGTATCGCCAGCGTGTTCACGATCGGTCGATTAGCAATCGCCGCCGCACCGGGCAGGCCAACGTTGAATACCAGCGTCATTACATGCAGATCGTGGAGATGCTGGTGGCGTTGAATCAGCGCTACGGCCAGAAAATCCTGCTTTGCTCGGCATTTCACTGGCAAATCACTCGCGAAGCGTTGGGGATCTGCCACAGCATTCGCCGCGAACCTGAGTTACAGGCACAGCAGCAGATCACTGAAGAATTCTATCGGCGTGGTATCGATCAAGCCATGATCGCCAACATGCGCGGTATCAAACAGATATGGCAGGTCAGGTTGTGGCGACATCGTCTGAAGCAGTGGCGGAGCAACAGCCGTTGCCCGTTGCGGGCCCCAGAATAACAGGCGTAGGGTTCCACGGTTTTAAGGCGTATAATCCACGTCCATTTTGCTGGGGAGAAACACATGCTTGCAGGTATGCCGTCACTGAGTCATCAAGAACAGCAGGAAGCTGCTGAACGTATCCATCATCTGATGGCGCAGGGCATGAGCAGTGGTGAAGCCATCGCGCGCGTCGCACAGGAAATCCGCGAAAAGCATCAAGGGGATCGGGTGACAGCCCTGTTCGATGATGATGAAGAGGAAGAACCGCAGGAAGAGCCGACCGAGTATCTGGAAGACGACGCTGAAGACGACGAGAATTATTGAGATTACCGGGGTTCGGCATGCCGAACCCCAAGGTTATCAGCCTTGAACTGTCACCGCGGCAGCTGCCTGCTTAGCCAATTCTACCGCCTGATCAACGTCTTGTGCTGTGGCCAGTGCTACACCCAGACGGCGTTTGCCGCTGATGTCCGGCTTGCCGAATAAACGTACCTGATTATGGCCGCTTAACGCCCGATCCAACCCACTGAAGCGTAGGTTTTCGCTGCTCAATTCCGGCAGGATCACCGCTGAAGCCGAAGGCCCGAACTGGCGGATGCTACCGATTGGCAACCCAAGGAAAGCACGTACGTGCAGCGCGAACTCGGACAGATCCTGCGAGATTAGCGTAACCATGCCGGTGTCGTGCGGGCGCGGTGACACTTCACTGAAAATGACCTCATCACCGCAAACAAACAGCTCGACGCCAAATAAACCAAAGCCCCCCAATGCGGTAACCACATTTTCTGCAATCGCCTGCGCACGGCTTAATGCCAACTCAGACATCTGCTGCGGTTGCCAGGATTCACGGTAGTCGCCGTCTTCCTGACGATGGCCGATCGGGGCACAGAAGTGCATGCCATCAACGGCATTGATGGTCAGCAAAGTGATCTCGAAATCAAATTTCACTAATCCTTCCACGATCACCCGGCCACCACCGGCGCGGCCGCCTTGCTGGGCGTATTCCCATGCGCTGCCAAGCTGTTGTTCGCTGCGGATCAGGCTTTGCCCTTTGCCAGATGAACTCATTACCGGCTTGATGATGCATGGATAGCCAATTTCTGCCACTGCCGCACGGAAGCCCTCTTCGCTGTCGGCAAAGCGATAACTTGAGGTTGGCAAACCCAGAGTTTCTGCCGCCAGACGGCGGATGCCTTCGCGGTTCATGGTCAGGCGCGTAGCTTCGGCGCAGGGCACCACGTTGTGCCCTTGCTGTTCCAACTCGACCAGCATGCTGGTAGCGATGGCTTCAATTTCCGGCACGATATAATCAGGGCGCTCCAGCTCAATTACCGCTTTCAACGCCTGACCATCCAGCATATTGATCACATGGCTGCGATGAGCCACATGCATGGCAGGAGCGTCTTTGTACCGATCGACAGCAATCACTTCCAGCCCTAAACGCTGGCATTCAATGGCAACTTCTTTGCCTAACTCGCCGGAGCCGAGCAGCATAACGCGGGTGGCGGATGGGCGTAGGGCGGTTCCAATAGTCAACATAGTTTCGTACCAATACGGTCTGATAACAGGCACGCATTATATACGAAAACGATTGCGTGTGCAGAGGGTGAGATAACAAGGCCGGGAAACCTGCCGCTGGGAACAGTTTTTTTACCGCTGAAATCCGGAATCCACACTAACTCTGTTATCATCTGCGCCTGATTCGGTGCCAGCCCACGGGCGCGCCGCCTTTCCACTTGCTATAAGAGTTATTGCCGTGAGCACAGTTTCCTTTTCTTCCCTGCCGCTGCCAGCCGAACAGTTGGCCAACCTCAACGAACTGGGGTATGCCGAAATGACGCCGGTACAGGCCGCAGCGCTGCCCGCTATCCTGAAAGGGCAGGACGTTCGTGCCAAAGCGAAAACCGGCAGCGGCAAGACGGCGGCGTTCGGTATCGGTCTGCTGGATAAAATCAACGTTGCCCAAGTGGCGGCTCAGGCGCTGATCCTTTGCCCGACGCGTGAGCTGGCCGATCAGGTCAGCAAAGAGCTGCGCCGTTTGGCGCGTTTCACCCAGAATATCAAAATCCTGACCCTGTGCGGCGGCCAACCGGTAGGACCACAGATCGATTCATTGGTGCATGCGCCGCATATCGTGGTAGGGACACCGGGGCGCATCCAGGAGCATCTGCGTAAAAAAACGCTAGTTCTGGACGACTTGAAGGTGTTGGTGCTGGATGAGGCCGATCGCATGCTGGACATGGGTTTTGCCGATGATATCGACGATGTGATCAGCTATACGCCGCCGCAACGCCAGACATTGCTGTTTTCCGCTACCTATCCGGCAGGCATTGAGCGCATCAGCGCCCGCGTGCAGCATGAACCGCTGAATGTCGAAGTGGATGAAGGGGATGAGCCCACCACCATCGAACAGCGTTTCTATGAAACCACGCGCGATCAACGCCCGGCAGTGCTGGTGGCGGCGATTCGCCATTATCAACCCGCATCCTGCGTGGTGTTCTGCAACACCAAGCGTGACTGCCAGAGCGTGTTTGAAGCGCTGGAAGCGCGCGGTATCAGCGTGCTGGCGCTGCATGGCGATCTTGAACAGCGCGATCGCGATCAGGTATTAGTGCGTTTCGCCAACCGCAGTTGCCGCGTACTGGTAGCAACCGACGTCGCGGCCCGTGGTCTGGATATCAAAGATCTGGAACTGGTGGTGAACTACGAACTGGCCTTTGACCCGGAAGTGCACGTACACCGCATTGGCCGTACTGGCCGTGCTGGTTTGAGCGGGCTGGCTATCAGCCTCTGTACGCCACAGGAAATGGCGCGCGTACATGCGATCGAAGAGTATCTGCAAATAACCGCCAACTGGGTGCCGGTTTCAGAGCTGAGCGGTGCGTCAAGTGCCTCGTTGGAGGCTGAAATGGTCACCTTGTGTATCGATGGCGGCCGCAAGGCGAAAATCCGCCCTGGCGATATTCTCGGTGCGCTGACCGGCGATGCCGGGTTGACGGCAGCTGATGTGGGCAAAATAGATATGTTCCCGGTGCATGCTTACGTGGCGATCCGCAAGGCCAGCGCACGCAAGGCGCTGCAACAGCTTCAGCAGGGCAAAATCAAAGGCAAAAGCTGCAAAGCGCGGCTGCTGAAATAATAAACGGCGGAGCGCTTGTGCTCCTGCTCGATATGATATTATACTGTATAAAATTACAGTATTCTAACCTTTGAGGAATGCGCAAATGGCTGTTGAAGTGAAATATGTAGTAGTAAGAAACGGTGAGGAAAAAATGACTTTCGCTAATAAGAAAGATGCCGATGCCTACGACAAAATGCTGGATCTGGCCGACAGCCTCGGTGAGTGGCTGCAACAGGCACCGATTACCCTTGAAGATGAGCAGCGTGAAGGGCTGAGCTTCTTCCTGGCAGAGAATAAAGATGCGTTAGCGCAGATCCTGCGCGGTGCAGCGCCACAGGAAGCAGTGAAAAAGCCGGCTAAAGCCAAAGCTGAAAAACCAGTCGCTATCCTGAAAGAAGAATCCACCTCCGAGTCAGAACAGCAGGCTGCATAATCAGTCATGCAACAGCCTCATGATGGACAAGGAAGTGGAATGGTCCGTGAAATAACCTTCTTCAGCCGCTTTGAGCAAGACATTATGGCCGGGCGCAAAACCATCACCATTCGGGATGCCAGTGAATCCCATTTCCATCCCGGTGAGGTGTTGCGCGTGAGCCGTAATGAAGACGGCGTATTTTTCTGCTTTATTGAAGTGCAATCGGTCACGCCGATACGTTTAGGGGCGTTGACCGAAGCGCATGCCCAGCAGGAGAATATGACGTTGAGCGAACTGAAACAGGTGATCAAACAGATCTATCCAGGGTTGGATGAGCTGTTTGTGATTGCCTTCAGTAAACGTTAATTCCTTGCCTGGCTGAGTATTTAATGACTCCACGACACAGATTTGCATCTTTCATACATTTATTGACAAATAATCCCTTAATCTGAAGATTGATCGGCGATCTGGCCTTGACGTGCCAGCACGCCTGAATTTCACCTACGCAGAGGTAGACAATGAAAAATAACTGGATGCAACAGATTCAATCCATGCTGGGTGACAAAGCCAGCTCAATGGGCAGTACAGAAGGCATTGGTAAATTACTGGCCCCGACCGCGCTGGGCGGTCTGGTAGGCGTTCTATTAGCCAACAAGTCTTCCCACAAGATGGTGGGCAAGTTTGGTAAAAATGCGTTGATTATCGGTGGCAGTGCCGCGTTAGGTGCCGTGCTGTGGAACAAATACAAGCAGCGCGTCAAAGAAACACACCAGGAAGAAGCGCAGTTTGGCTTGCAGAGTACGCCAGCGGATTTGCGTGCTAAACGGCTGGTACAAGCGCTGGTGTTTGCCGCCAAAAGCGACGGCCACATTGACGCAGAAGAAAAGCAAGCTATCGACCATAGCCTGGAGCAACTGCAGGTGGGGGATGAGGCTCAAAGTTGGGTGCAGCAAGCCATCGACCAACCGCTGAATCCCGATCTCATCGCGCAAAGCGTGAAAAATGAAGATGAAGCGTTAGAAGTGTATTACCTGAGCTGCATGGTGATTGATGTCGATCACTTTATGGAGCGTAGCTACCTTGATGCGTTGGCACAATCGCTGAAAATTCCGGCTGACGTCAAGCAGGGCATCGAAAGTGACGTTCACGAGAAAAAACGCGATTTGGCGTAGCCCTGCGGCTTGTTAATCTGGTGGGGATCGTGTCACTCTTGCCTTAATCAAGGTAAGCGGATGATTTAGCAATGATGACACCCCCTAAGGCAGAAAAACGTCCTTATCCGATCACCACTCACGGTGACACTCGTATAGATGACTATTACTGGTTGCGTGATGACGATCGCACAGATCCCCAGGTACTAGACTACTTGCAGGCAGAAAATGCCTACACTGATGCACAGTTGAAGCCGCAGCAGGCGCTACGTGAAACGCTGTATCAGGAGATGGTGGCGCGTATCCCGCAGCAGGAACATTCCGTGCCATACGTTAAGCGCGGTTTTCGCTATCAGACCCGCTACGAGCCCGGTAATGAATATGCGCTCCATGTACGCCAGCCAGAAGCGGCAAGTGAACAGTGGAGCACCTTGATCGATGGTAATCTGCGGGCCGAAGGGCACGAATTTTACACGCTGGGCGGGTTGGAGGTGAGTCCCGACAACCAGCGCCTGGCGGTGGCGGAAGATTTCCTGTCACGTCGTCAGTACGATATTCGTTTTAAAAACCTGCATGATAATAGCTGGCTTGAAGAAGTGCTGGAGAACACGTCCGGCAATTTCGAGTGGGTTAACGATTCCTCTACCGTCTATTACGTCCGCAAACATGCTAAAACGCTGCTGCCATATCAGGTCTATCGACACGTGGTTGGCAGCGATCCGCAGCAAGACGTGCTGGTCTATGAAGAACAGGATGACACCTTCTACGTCAGCCTGGAAAAAACCACCTCAGAGCGTTTTATCCTGATCCATCTCAGCAGCACCACGACATCGGAAATTCTGCTGTTGGATGCGGATAATGCCGATAGCACCCCGCAGATGTTTGTACCGCGCCGTAAAGATCACGAATATGCCGTTGACCATTATCATCAGGATTTTTACATTCGCTCTAACAAAGACGGCAAGAACTTTGGTCTTTACCAGAGCGAGCAAGCCGATGAGGCGCAATGGCAGGCGCTGATCGCGCCACGAGCCGAGGTGATGCTGGAGGGTTTCAGTCTGTTCCGCGACTGGCTGGTGGTGGAGGAACGTATTGCTGGCTTGACGCAGTTACGCCAAATCCATTGGCGCACTGGAGAAGACAAGAGCATTGCCTTCGACGATCCAACCTATGTCACCTGGCTGGCATACAACCCGCAGCCAGAAACTGCCCTGCTGCGCTATGGTTACTCTTCCATGACGACCCCCAGCACGCTGTATGAATTGAATCTGGACAGCGGTGAGCGCGTACAACTCAAGCAGCAGGAAGTGAAAAACTTCACTGCGGAAGATTATCGCAGCGAGCGGGTGTGGGTGACGGCGCGTGACGGCGTTGAGGTACCGGTATCGCTGGTTTACCGTCCCGATCGTTTTGCTCACGGCGCGAATCCGCTATTGGTTTACGCTTATGGCTCGTACGGTAGCAGCATGGATCCGGCGTTCAGTGCTAGCCGCCTTAGCCTGCTGGATCGTGGTTTTGTTTTCGCTCTGGCACACATTCGCGGCGGTGCTGATCTAGGCCAGCTGTGGTATGAAGACGGTAAATTGTTTAAAAAGCAGAATACCTTCAACGACTTTATCGACGTGACCGAAACGCTGGTGGCACAGGGTTATGGCGATAACCAACGCGTGTTCGCCATGGGGGGCAGTGCTGGGGGGCTATTGATGGGAGCTATCATCAATCAGGCACCGCAGTTGTATCACGGTGTGGTCGCGCAGGTGCCGTTTGTTGACGTAGTCACTACTATGCTGGATGAGACGATCCCGCTGACGACCGGTGAGTATGATGAATGGGGCAACCCGAACGACAAGGCCTACTACGACTATATCAAGCAGTACAGCCCTTACGATCAGGTGAAAGCGCAGGATTACCCGCATATGCTGGTGACAACCGGATTGCATGATTCACAGGTGCAATACTGGGAACCTGCCAAATGGGTGGCGAAGCTGCGCGAACTTAAGACTGACGATCATCAGTTGCTGCTGCATACCGATATGGATGCAGGCCACGGTGGTAAATCCGGCCGCTTTAAAGCCTATGAGGATATAGCGTTGGAGTATGCGTTTATTCTTTCGCTGGCTGAGTAGTAAAAACGCGGGCGGTGCAAGCTGCCCGCGCTGTTATCCGATCAGATAATACTTCAGCGTATGTTTCATATCCGGGCTGAGATCGTCGATGGATTTCAGCATCCAACGCAGATAGCCAGGATCGTCCTGCGCCACACGTTCAATCTCTTGGCCGCGATACTTACCGAATTTGAATTTTTTCAGCAACACCGGTTGCTCGGTGATCTGCACCATCTGCTCTGGCGTCCAGCCTGAGTCCTGCATAATGCGTTGCAGCAGTGCCGCGGTCACGTAGCAGTCATACAGCGCTCTATGTGGGTAGAGCGTGGTGTCCTGCGGCAGTTGGACATCCAGGTTCAGGGCATAGCGCAGGTATTGGTTGCCATATTTGATGTCTGGGTAGAGCGTTCGCGCCAGCTTGACGGTACAGATCCAGGCACCATTCATTTCTGGCAATACTCCGCGATCGAACGCCGCATTGTGCGCCACATAATATTCACTGCCCTGATAGCGACCAATTGCCACTGCGATGCGTGGCTTGCCTTCAACCATCTGTTCGGTGATATGGTGAATGGCCATGGCATCCAGGCCAATCGGTCGATCGGGGCTGATCAGGTCGCTCATCGGGTTGGTGATACGCCCATCGATCACATCGACAGAGGCCACTTCCACCACGCCGCCATCCAACCCGCAGGTTTCGGTATCTATTACACGTAAGCTCATGTTCTTCTCGGTGACAGTCTCTTGTTTTAGCATAACGATACGTGACACTGGTGTTTTCAGACAACAAAAAACCCGCCTTGGCGGGTTTAACTATGCTTGGAAGTACGCTTATTCACCAGAGTGTTGATCTTTCTTGGCACGCTTACCGGCACGTTTTTCTGCTGGGGTTTTTAACGGCTTCTTCTTTGCATTTTTCTTGCTATCCATTCCCTTACTCATTATGGCCTCTCAGTTACCTATGGTTGGGTCGGTTGCTGTCCTATTAACCCCATAACGGCAATCATATGCAAGCAGCAAAGAGTGAACTGACATTAACGCGTTGTTAATCCGATGATTATTAATTACTAACATTCCATAAGCTAAAAGTGTTACAATATAACAAAAATGCATATCGGAGATTTCCATGACTGTAATGACGTTGTTAAGCGAGCAGCAACTGCTAGCGATGCCGGAATCTGATTACATGAATGCTGAGCAGCGGGCGTTTTTCCGTCAGCGTTTGCTGGAAGAACAACAAAAACTCTGGCAGCACATTGACGTGCTGAAGCGAGATATCGATAGCGGTGACGTGAGTGGTGATGAGGCTGATAAAGCTGCGCGTGAAGAAGATCTGCGGTTGCTGTTCCGTCAGTTGGATCGAGAAAGCCGCCTGTTACCGAAGATGACTGCCGCATTAGCGCGGCTAGAAAATGGTGATTACGGCTACTGCCTGGAAACGGGGGAACCTATCGGTTTGGGGCGCTTGTTATTACGCCCGACGGCGGAATTGGGTATTGAGGCTAAAACGGCACAAGAGATGCGTGAACCGCATTTGCGCAAAAGTAAATCGACGTCATTTTAAGCAAATTCCCGCTAATATGTTGGTGTAATTAAGTATTTTCTTGTTTTGACGTTGACCTGATGCGCGGCTTCGGCTTTGATGAATGAATGACTCACAGAGACGGAAGCGCCATGGAACAATTACGAGGTTTGTACCCGCCATTAGCAGCTTATGATAGCGGTTGGCTGGGCACCGGGGATGGTCACCGGATCTACTGGGAACTGAGTGGTAATCCAAACGGCAAACCTGCCGTATTTCTCCACGGTGGCCCTGGTGGTGGGATTGCTCCCTACCATCGGCAGTTGTTCGACCCTGAGCGCTATCAGGTGCTGCTGTTCGATCAACGCGGCTGCGGCCGTTCCAAGCCGCATGCCAGCCTGGACAATAACACCACTTGGCATCTGGTCGCAGATATCGAACGGCTGCGGAAGATGATCGGTGTGGAACAATGGCTGGTGTTCGGCGGCTCTTGGGGATCCACACTGGCGTTGGCTTATGCACAAACACATCCGCAATCCGTCAGTGAGATGGTGTTGCGTGGCATATTCACGCTGCGCAAGCAGGAGCTCAGTTGGTATTACCAGGATGGCGCTTCACGTTTCTTCCCCGATAAATGGGAACGCGTGTTGTCTATTCTGTCAGAAGAAGAGCGTAAAGACGTTATCACCGCTTATCGCCAGCGTTTGACGTCGCCAGATCTCCAGGTACAGCTCGAAGCCGCTAAACTGTGGAGCGTGTGGGAAGGTGAAACGGTCACGCTTTTGCCGAACGATGCGTCGGCTTCTTTCGGTGAGGATAATTTTGCGCTGGCCTTCGCCCGTATCGAAAATCACTACTTTACCCATCTGGGTTTTCTCGACAGTGATGACCAACTGCTGAAAAACGTACCCTTGATCCGCCATATCCCGGCGGTCATTGTCCATGGCCGCTACGATATGGCCTGCCAGCTACAAAATGCCTGGGATTTGGCGAAAGCCTGGCCAGAGGCAGAACTGCATATTGTCGAAGGTGCTGGGCATGCAACGGATGAACCGGGTATTCTGCACCGTTTGATGTTGGCTACCGATCGCTTTGCTGGCAAGTAACTGACCAGGAAGCCTGCCATATCGGTGGGCTTTTCTACTTCACTTTAGGCTCATACGGCAGGCGGGAGAACTTGTGCGATTCAGCACGATAATACGCCACACGTTCACGAAAGTAATCCCGCAGATGTGCGGGCTGTTCACGCTCTAACATCTCAGGGATCACCGGCATGTTGTAGCGTTCTTTGAACGCCACACCCGAGGCGGCGAGATCAACGTTCACTTTGTCCATCTCATCTTTGGAAAGCTCTGCCAGATTGTAACCCATGGTATTTTCCTTCAGGTTGTTGCATTGAATCAGCGCAGAAG
>JBAQHZ010000544.1:0-12547 GCA_049288585.1 Chania sp. | reverse complement strand
GGGTACGATAATCCTGTGGGGCGGCGTCTGCTGCTTTTTCCAGATTCTGTTTTGCGGCCTGCATATCACCTTGATTAAGATATTCCAGACCCAGTTGCAAACGCGTTTGACCCGCCGCCGGTTCACTTTTATCCGGCACCGAACTTGAGCAGCCCGCCAGCAAACCGGCTGCCAATAACACACCCCACAGTTTCAGCTTCATGCTTGCACTCATTCCTTATCTGATGTTACCCGATCGCCTGAAGGATTGCTGCTCACATAACAGGCTGTTAGATAACAAAAAAATCATGCTATAAGGTTCAGACCGCCCGTACGTTGATAGGTTCCCCGGCCATTCTCTTTTTCAGGGTACGCTTAGTACGATCGATCACTTCACCCGCCAACTGCCCGCAGGCAGCATCTATGTCGTCGCCGCGGGTTTTACGAACAATAGTCGTAAAGCCGTATTCCATCAACACCTTGGAGAAACGGTCTACGCGGCTGTTGGAACTGCGGCCATAAGGCGCGCCTGGGAACGGGTTCCATGGGATCAGGTTGATCTTGCAAGGCGTATCTTTCAGCAGTTCCGCCAACTGATGCGCATCGTCGGTGCTATCGTTGATGTGATCCAACATCACGTACTCAACGGTGACGCGCCCCTGATTGGCATTGGATTTATCCAGGTAACGACGCACCGCAGCCAGGAAGGTTTCGATATTGTATTTACGGTTGATCGGCACGATCTCATCGCGGATCTTGTCGTTCGGTGCATGCAGCGAGATCGCCAGCGCGACGTCGATCATGTCACCGAGTTTATCCAATGCAGGAACGACACCAGAAGTAGATAGCGTCACACGGCGTTTTGACAGGCCAAAACCAAAGTCATCCAACATGATTTCCATCGCAGGCACCACGTTGTTCAGGTTGAGCAACGGCTCTCCCATCCCCATCATCACCACGTTGGTGATTGGGCGCTGGCCGGTGACTTTCATCGCGCCGAGGATTTTGGCCGCACGCCATACCTGGCCAATGATTTCCGACACGCGCAGGTTGCGGTTAAAGCCCTGCTGCGCGGTCGAACAGAATTTGCACTCCAGCGCGCAACCCACCTGTGAAGAAACGCACAGCGTGGCGCGATCGCCGTCCGGGATATACACGGTCTCAACCTGCTGATCGCCGACTCTGATAGCCCACTTGATAGTGCCATCAGTCGAACGCTGCTCTTCCGCTACTTCCGGCGCACGAATTTCAGCGACGCTGTGCAACTTGTTGCGCAGAACCTTGTTGATGTCGGTCATCTGCTCGAAATCGTCACAGCAGTAGTGGTACATCCACTTCATTACCTGATCGGCACGGAACGGTTTCTCCCCCATATTGGCGAAAAACTCGCGCATTTGCTGACGGTTCAAATCCAGCAGGTTAATTTTGGCCACAGCCGGTTGTTCCGTTTGAACGGCAGAATCAGTTAATGAATTATTTTCAGACGCGATGGGTTCTAACATAATGATCTCTTGGCCTCGTTGTTACACGTTATGGCTCGAAAGAATGGAAAGTAAGTGTGTCATTCAGGCCGCAAAGAGAGGCGCTAAAAACACGCCCCAGATAAGATGGCTTACCTGGGGCGCGGCATTGTACAAATTTTGGTAGCAGGTTTCCACGCTTGAACGGCTTTCACGGCATTTTTATTGTATCTACCGGTAAATAGCCTGCTTCAGCAGGAAAACAGCCGCCATTAACGTGGGCAGATTTCGCTTTCGTTGAAGAAGTAAGCGATTTCACGCTGGGCAGATTCTACTGCGTCAGAACCGTGCACCGCGTTAGCGGTGAAGCTGTCGGCATAATCAGCACGCAGGGTACCAGCCAGCGCGTTGTCTGGGTTGGTTGCGCCCATGATGTCACGGTTACGCTGTACGGCATTTTCAGCTTCCAGCACCTGAACCACGATCGGGCCAGAGGTCATGAACTCAACCAGACCGTCGAAGAAAGGACGGCCTTTGTGCTCAGCGTAGAAGCCTTCGGCTTGTTCGCGAGTCAGGCGCAGCATTTTGGAAGCGATGATTTTGAAACCCGCACGCTCGAAACGAGCATAGATTGCGCCGATGTCATTGTTAGCTACTGCGTTTGGTTTAATGATGGAAAAGGTACGTTCTACGGTCATGGTGGCCTCTATATGATCCAAAACAGGCCGGACAAAATTGGAGTGCCGGCCTTCTCAAGTGGCGCAGATTATATGTGTGCCGTTAACGCTTGCCTACGGGAAAATCAACATTTCATTAAAAAAAACCTCTCAATTCCCCATGTTCTGTGACGGAGCTTCTTACCTCGGCCAACGAACTCCCCAAGGGGATGCTTATTGCGTTGTATCCGTCGAAGGAATGAGATTACGCAGCCAACTGCCCCAGCGGCGCTGATAGAACGGCTGCGTATGGGTAATCAGATAGTGGCTTACGCCACGCTCCTTTTCAGACACCAGGCAAAAATCAACCGGATCGTCATTCGGGGCGGTGGCGCTGGCAACGCTGCCCGCTTCATTGATCAGCCCATCGATCTCAGCCGATTCGCCATCCACTTCCAGGCCGATCAACAGATTAGGTTTCTCATCCACCGCCCGATCGTGCATCAGCGCCAGAAACGCGCGGCGTACCGGTTTGCGTTGGCTAAACAATGTAGTTAACGCATTCACCATCGCCGAAGGATAGGTTTCAGGCTGGCCCAGCAGAATTTGGCTGTCTTTATCGACGTAGTGCTCCGCCGGTTTCACTACCCCGCCGGTGGCTAACAACATGGCGATCTCATCCGGGAAAAACTCTTTACCGTATTCAGCTTTCGGGTTAAGGAACAGCTCAGCGCCCTGAGTGATTTCAAACAACACGCGTGCTGGCATGGCGATAAAGGGTTGTTCATCTTCCACCGCTTTTTGCAGCGTTGCCAGCGAAGAGAAGAACGGCACAACACTGCTGCCATCCTGCTTTTCCCAATGCTGAATATTCACCGGGGTCTCGGCATTCAGCGTGATGTCACCTTGCTGTTGCACCTGCTCGCTGTCGCCCAGAATGTAAACCGTCGAATCCAGTAACACGCGGAAAAATGCCGGGCGATGTGCCGGTTCCGATACCGCCAGTTTCAGAAGGTGCTCAAGTTCATTTTCGCCCGGAACGGCATCGTCATCATGGTGGTGGGAACTCATTGCTTACTCCAATGTATTAAGGGTTCAGCATGCTGAACCCTTAGGGAAAACGTCATTTTAAAACCAGGCAATTATTTGGCTTTACTCAGCAGCAGATTAGCCAGCGTGCGCACGCCCAGGCCGGTGGCACCGGCAGACCACTGCTCGACAGCACCTTTGCGGTAGGTGGCGGAGCAATCGATATGCAACCAACCTTTCTGGTAGTTCTTCACAAAGTGCGACAGGAAGGCCGCTGCGGTACTGGCCCCCGCGCTATGCGCCGCACCGGCTACGTTGTTCAATTCAGCAAAGTTCGATGGCAACTGGCTGCGGTGGAATTCTGCCAGCGGCAGGCGCCAGAAGGGTTCATGCTCATCGTCGGCACTGGCCAGCAGTTCTTGCGCCAAAGCGTCATCAAAACTGAACAGGGCGTGATAATCATTACCCAGCGCCGTTTTTGCCGCACCGGTCAAGGTCGCGCAATCGATAATCAGTTCTGGGTTCTGCGCACTGGCATCGATCAGACCATCGGCCAGCACCAGCCGCCCTTCGGCATCGGTATTCATCACTTCAACGGTTTTGCCATTGCGATAGCGGATGATATCACCCAGCTTGAACGCGTTGCCGCTAACCATATTATCTGCACAGCACAGGAACAGTTTTACGCGCTGTTTAAGGCCACGAGCCACCGCCAGCGCCAGCGCACCGGTGATCGTCGCCGCACCACCCATATCGGATTTCATCGAATCCATAAATGCGCTTTGCTTCAGGCTGTAACCACCGGAGTCAAAAGTAATGCCTTTGCCTACCAGGCAGGCAAACACCGGAGCATCCGGATTGCCGGTTGGGTTGAAATCCAGCGCCAGCAGCACCGGCGAACGATCGGAACCGCGGCCAACGGTATGGATACCGGCATAGTTTTGTTCGCGCAGATCTTCGCCCTTGGTGATGCGGTAGTTGACCGCAGCACCGCCAACGTCACACATCAGATCGACCGCGCGAGTCGCCAGTTGCTCTGGCCCGAGTTCTTCTGCTGGCAGATTGATGGTGTCACGCACCCAGTCGACGATCTTCAGGCGTTGATCCAGTTCGTTACGCTCTGCTGCTGGCAATTCAGCCCATTCAACGCTGCGTTGGCCTTTTGGCCCACGGAATCCTTGCCAGAAGGCCCAGCTTTGCTCCAGGCCCCAGCCCTCACCGGCCAGTTTCACTTTCTTGATGCCCTGGCCGTCAATCTTGCGCGCGGCACGCTGGATAGCGCCCAGTTTGCCATGACCGGTCAGATGGATAGTCATGCCGTCGTTGTTGGTACTCAGCAGTGCTTTTTCACCCCAGCGCGCATCGGCGGCGTCGTGGGACAGCGTGATCTGCATGATTTCAGTTGTCATAGCCTTACTCCAGTCCGGATTATTCTTTTATTAATCGTATTGGATACAATATAAACGGGCCGCCAATGGCAGCCCGTTATGCTATTTATTCCGCTTCATCTAACCAGACCAGCAGGATCGCTTCCAGTATTTTCTCGTTGGAAGCCTGTGGATCATCGTCGAATTCTTCCAGATCGCAGATCCACTGGTGCATATCGGTAAAACGTACGGTTTTCGGATCGGTATCAGGGTATTGATCGTAAAGAGCTTCGCCGATTTCACGGCTGTCGGTCCACTTTAGTCCCATTATAATAACCTCCTCAGAGAAAGTGCTTCAGTAGGCGTAGCGAGCGAAAGCAGTTTTGCCATGGACAGCGCGGAGGAACCGGAGCGTACACATAGTACGTGAGGATTCCGAGCACTGCCCTAGGCTAAAATGCTGAGCGCAGTAGCCTAATGATGTACTTTCTAGTGCTCACGCGCGTGATTAATGGTATAGCGCGGCATCTCAACCACCAGATCTTCATCGGTGACGCGCGCCTGGCAGCTCAGGCGGCTTTCAGGTTCCAGGCCCCAGGCTTTATCCAGCATGTCATCTTCCAGCTCGCTGCTTTCGTCCAGTGAGTCAAACCCTTCACGCACGATGCAGTGGCAGGTGGTACAGGCACAGGATTTCTCGCAGGCGTGTTCGATTTCAATGCCGTTACGCAGCGCGACGTCGAGGATAGTTTCCCCTTTTTTCGCTTCCAGTACTGCTCCCTCTGGGCATAAATCTTGATGGGGCAGGAAAACAATTTTTGGCATGGTTAAACCTCATCCACAGAATGGCCAGCCAGCGCGCGGCGAATGGAGGCATCCATGCGGCGCGCGGCAAAATCTTGGGTTGTTGCATCAACTGCTTTTATGGCGGCTTCGATCGCCGCAGGATCGGTGCCCTGCATCGTTTGCTGTAGGTTTTCTACCGCAGTATTGATTGCCTGACTTTCTTCATCGCTCAGCAGCGCGGCATCGCTCGCCAAAGCCCCTTGCAGGCTTTCCAGCACGCGTGAAGCATCAACCCGCTGTTCAGCCAGCATGCGCGCGCCGATATCGCCTTGTGCGTTAGCCATGGAGTCTTTGATCATGCTGGCAATTTCGGCATCAGAAAGCCCATAAGAGGGCTTCACCTGAATAGAGGCCTCAACGCCGGTGGATTTTTCCATCGCCGTCACGCTCAGCAGGCCATCGGCATCGACCTGGAAGGTGACACGAATATGTGCCCCGCCCGCAGGCAACGGCGGCAAACCACGCAGCGTGAAACGTGCTAAAGAGCGGCAATCTGGCACCAGTTCGCGTTCCCCTTGCAGCACATGGATCATCATCGCATTCTGGCCGTCTTTGAAGGTGGTGAACTCTTGCGCACGCGCCACAGGAATGGTGGTGTTACGCGGGATCACTTTTTCCACCAGGCCGCCCATGGTTTCCAGGCCGAGCGACAGCGGGATCACATCCAGCAGCAGCATTTCGCTGTCCGGCTTGTTACCTACCAGAATGTCCGCCTGGATCGCAGCGCCGATGGCTACCACTTTATCGGGATCGATAGAGGTCAGCGGCGTGCGGCCAAAAAACTCGCCCACCTGCTCACGCACCAGCGGCACGCGGGTAGAACCGCCAACCATCACCACTTCCAGCACCTCGTCGGCACTGACGGCAGCATCTTTCAGCGTACGGCGGCAGGCCATCAGGGTGCGTTTTACCAAGGCAGCGATCAGCGATTCGAATTGTTCACGGGTCACTTCGCCTTGCCAGCCAGCAACCTCAACCTGGGTGCTTGACGCATCGCTCAGGGCGATTTTGGCAGCGATCGCCGCATCCAGCAGTTGGCGCTGCACGCCGTGATCGTGGCGTGAGGCTACGCCCGCTTGCTCACGCAGCCAATCGGCCAGCAGATGATCGAAATCATCGCCACCCAGCGCGGAATCACCACCGGTAGCCAGCACTTCAAACACGCCACGGCTGAGGCGCAGAATGGAAATATCAAAGGTGCCGCCACCCAGATCGTAAACGGCAATCACCCCTTCCTGACCCGAGTCTAACCCGTAGGCGATCGCCGCGGCGGTGGGTTCATTCAGCAGGCGCAACACGTGCAGACCAGCCAAACGCGCGGCGTCTTTGGTGCCCTGGCGCTGTGCATCGTCGAAATAAGCCGGAACGGTGATCACCACACCATCGAGTTCGCCTTCTAATGCAGCAGTTGCCCGTGCAGAAAGTGCCTTGAGGATATCGGCAGACACACCGACCGGATTAACCAGGCCAGCGGCCGTCATCATCATCGGCAGGCCATTATCGCTGGCCTGAAACTGATACGGCAGGTTTGGGTAGCGTTGCTGCACATCGGCCAGAGAACGGCCCATCATGCGTTTGACCGAACTGATGGTATTAGCCGGGTCCTGTGCTGCCTGTGCGCGTGCGGCCCAGCCTACATGATGTTCTTCGGCCTGATAATGCACGACCGAAGGCAGCAGATCGCGCCCCTGCTCGTCGGCTAGCGTTTCGGCCTGCCCGCTGCGCACGGTAGCAACCAGCGAATTGGTGGTGCCTAAATCGATCCCGGCAGCCAGACGGCGCTGGTGTGGCGCGGCGCTGAGACCAGGTTCACTAATTTGTAATAAGGCCATGTTAGGGCTTCCACAATCAAAATGTATTACTCAAAACCCAGCAATTTTTCTTCGAGTTGTTCAACTTGCTGCTGAAGTTTGTCCAAAAAACGTAATTTACGAACGGTGTCCGCGGCTTGCGGCCACTGCTGGCTACCCAGTTCCTGCACCATCTGTGCACTACGCTGCTTAAATGTATTGTTCAGGCGCGCAGTAAAAGCGGCAAGCGCGCTTTCTGCATCGGGCTTGCGCTCAATGGCATCCAGCTCTTCACGCAGTTCCAACTGTTCCATCAGGAACGCGGTGTCACGCATAGTGTGTTGCTCGTTGCGCAAATCAAAACCGTGCAAAGATAACATATACTCCGCGCGTTTTAACGGGTGCTTCAGCGACTGATAGGCTTCATTGATAGTGGCTGCCTGCTGCAACGCCATCAGGCGTTCACGTTCAGGCTGGAGAGCATGGCGATCGGGGTGAAATTGACGCTGCAAATCCTGATAGCGCGAGGTAAGCAAGCTGCCGTCCACGTTATAGCGAACCGGTAGCCCGAATAAAGTAAAGTAATCCATAGCGTGCTCTGGGCGTTATCGTGATGGTTAAGGTTCCCCCGCGTATTGCGGGGGAGCACGATGGACTGTCAGACGTTAAAACTTTCGCCGCAGCCACACTCGCTTGAGACGTTCGGGTTGTTGAACTTGAAGCCTTCGTTCAGGCCTTCTTTAACGAAATCAAGTTCCGTGCCATCAAGGTAGACCAGGCTCTTGCCATCAATGATCACCTTAACGCCTTTGTCTTCAAAAACGATGTCGTCATCGTTCGTTTCATCAACAAATTCGAGCACATACGCCATCCCGGAACAGCCAGAAGTTCGCACTCCCAGACGCAAACCAAGACCTTTGCCGCGGTGATTCAAAAACGCCTGAACACGCTGTGCAGCGCTGTCGCTCATAGTAATCGACATAACAACCTCACACTCAATATACCCTTTATCTTTCGCTCTACGGCGCGGTTGGCAGTGGCTGAAAATCTATCGGGTATCACTGAAAAAATTACTTGGCGCTGTGTTTGCTTTTATAGTCGGCAATTGCTGCTTTAATGGCGTCTTCGGCCAGAATCGAGCAGTGAATTTTAACCGGCGGCAATTCCAGCTCTTCGGCGATCTGGGTATTTTTGATCGCTTCAGCCTGATCAAGCGACTTACCTTTCATCCACTCGGTGACCAACGAGCTGGACGCGATAGCAGAACCGCAACCGTAGGTCTTGAAGCGGGCATCTTCGATAATCCCTTCATTGTTGACCTTGATTTGCAGCTTCATCACGTCGCCACAGGCCGGTGCCCCTACCATACCGCTGCCAACGGTAGGATCTTCGTTATCAAAAGATCCGACGTTGCGTGGGTTTTCGTAGTGATCGATTACTTTTTCGCTATAAGCCATGATGTTGCTCCTGAATCCTGAGAATTAATGATGTGCCCATTCGATGCTGCTGATATCCACACCCTGCTTGAACATTTCCCACAGCGGAGAAAGGTCGCGCAGACGGCCGATGGATTTACGCACCAGCGAAATGGTGTAATCGATCTCTTCTTCTGTGGTGAAACGCCCCAGGGAGAAACGGATCGAGCTGTGCGCTAACTCATCACTCATCCCCAATGCACGCAGTACATAGGAAGGTTCAAGGCTGGCAGAGGTACAGGCAGAACCTGAAGAAACCGCCAGATCTTTCAACGCCATGATCAGCGACTCACCTTCAACATAGTTGAAGCTGACGTTGAGAATGTTCGGAGCACCATGCTCCAGATCGCCGTTCAGATACACTTCTTCCATATCTTTCACGCCGTTCCACAGACGATCGCGCAAAATACGCAAGCGCGCCATTTCGCTCGCCATTTCTTCTTTGGCAATGCGATAGGCTTCGCCCATGCCGACGATCTGGTGAACCGGCAGAGTACCGGAACGCATGCCGCGCTCATGGCCGCCACCGTGGATCTGGGCCTCGATGCGGATACGCGGCTTACGACGCACGTACATCGCACCAATACCTTTCGGGCCATAAATCTTGTGGGCAGAGAAAGACATCAGATCGACTTTCAATTTGCTCAGATCGATAGGTAACTTACCCACGCTCTGAGTGGCATCCACATGGTAGATGATACCGCGTGCACGGCACATTTCGCCGATCGCTTCGATATCCTGCACCACGCCAATTTCATTATTCACATGCATGATAGAAACCAGAATGGTGTCTTCGCGCATGGCGGCTTCGAGTTCTTTGAGGTCGATAATCCCGTTGCTCTGCGGCGCCAGGTAGGTGACTTCAAAGCCTTCGCGCTCGAGCTGGCGACAGGTGTCCAGCACGGCTTTATGTTCGGTTTTGCTGGTGATGACGTGCTTGCCTTTCTTCTGATAGAAATTGGCTGCGCCTTTAATCGCCAGGTTGTCTGATTCAGTGGCCCCAGAAGTGAACACGATTTCACGCGGGTCAGCGCCAACCAGTTCGGCGATCTGGTTGCGGGCGATATCGACCGCTTCTTCCGCCTGCCACCCGAAACGGTGGGAACGGGAAGCCGGGTTGCCGAAAGTACCGTCCAGGGTCAAAAACTGCATCATCCTCTCGGCGACACGTGGATCGACCGGAGTCGTTGCCGAGTAGTCCAGATAAATCGGTAATTTCATTGCTCTTGTGCTCCGTACATCACTTCCAAAAACGAATAAATTTATCGCCAGCTGCTTATGCGCGCAGATTAACGTTGATCGTTTCTTGCGCTCGGCCATTGGCCGTGCGGCGCGTATCGTTATTTTGACGATCCGCCACGTCCAGCACTTCCTGGTTGTTGACCAGTTCAGCCAGCGTAATGTTATTCAGGAACCCGCTGATGCGCTCGCTCAGATCGCGCCACAGGGTATGGGTCAGACAACGATCGCCGCCCTGGCAGCCTTCTTTGCCTTGGCAACGGGTGGCATCTACCGACTCATCGACGGCCGAGATCACCGCACCTACCGCGATCTCACCCGCGTTTTTGCCCAGCAGATAACCACCACCCGGCCCACGCACGCTGGCCACCAGGCCATTCTTGCGCAGACGGGAGAATAATTGTTCCAGATAAGAGAGCGAGATACCCTGGCGTTCGGAAATATCCGCCAATGGTACCGGCCCTTCCTGGGAATGCAATGCTACGTCGAGCATAGCAGTTACGGCATAACGGCCTTTGGATGTCAGTCTCATAGCTAAATGGTTACCTGTTGGTCAAACATGGCCGAAAGTTTGACATTCCCGAGTAATACAGTCAACTATTTAACCTACTAATTTACTCAACTATTAGCACATTTCGTGCTTTACTCCATCCAATGCATATAAAATACATCTTATAACTACCGGATAAATAATGCTATTGCCCGTAGCTACCAGACAACATCACGATTAGTTACCCTGATGTTTATCCTGTTTTTCGATCGACGTCAGCATCCCACGCAAAATATTCAGCTCTTGCGCTTCTGGGCGCGCCCGGGTAAATAAACGCCGTAAACGGCTCATGACCTGCCCCGGATGTGCCGCACGGATAAAGCCGGTATGCAACAGCGTTTGCTCCAGATGCTGATAAAAACGCTCAAGATCGTCCACCAGCGGATAAGGTGTCTCTTCCTGTGGCTGAACACCGTGCTGCTGGCGATCGAGATAGGCAACGCGCACTTCATACGCCAGGATCTGCACCGCCATCGCCAGATTCAACGAGCTGTAATCCGGGTTGGCAGGAATGGCGACATGATAATGACATTTTTGCAATTCATCATTAGTTAAACCAACGCGCTCGCGGCCAAACACTAAGGCAACCGGCCCCTGTTCCCCTTCCTGTATTGCGCGCACCCCACATTCACGAGGCTCCAGCATCGGCCAGGGCAAAGTACGCGAACGCGCACTGGTGCCCACCACCAGGCTACAACCGGCAATCGCTTCATCAAAGGTATCAACAATAGTGGCATTACCGATAACATCGCTGGCACCGGCCGCCAGAGCGATCGCCTGTGAATCAGGCCTTACCAACGGATTAACCAGGTAAAGATTGGTTAATCCCATGGTTTTCATGGCACGGGCAGTAGAGCCCATGTTACCGGTATGGGAGGTTTCGACCAGGACAATGCGGATATTGTGCAGCATACAAACTCTGAGCGTAGCGGAAAATCGTAGCATTCTAACACAGCTATATCCCCAAAATCATTCGAGTTGCATCAAGGCGGCAACGCAGTGAAGCCCCAGGAGCTTACACAAGTAAGTGACTGGGGTGAACAAGGATGCCAACAAAGATGCAGCTTGAAGGATGAAGGGGATTAGGCATTTTGTCGAATACCTGCTACACTTCGCGCCGTTTCCTGTTCTTTAACATCCTGTGGAAGATACCCATGCATCCGATGCTGACTATCGCCGTGCGCGCTGCGCGCAAGGCCGGTAACCTGATTGTCAAAAATTACGAAACCCCAGACGCTGTAGAAGCGACACAAAAAGGGTCAAACGACTTTGTCACTAACGTCGATCGCGATGCAGAGCATCTGATCATCGACATCATCCGTAAATCTTACCCACAACACACCATCATTGGTGAAGAATGTGGTGAGTTGGCCGGCGTTGATCAGGACGTACAATGGGTGATCGATCCACTGGATGGCACCTCCAACTTCATCAAACGTTTTCCACACTTCTCGGTTTCTATCGCCGTGCGCATCAAAGGCCGCACCGAAGTAGCGGTAGTTTACGATCCAATGCGCAACGAACTGTTCACCGCGACCCGTGGTCAAGGCGCACAGCTTAACGGTTACCGCCTACGTGGCACCAATGCCAAAGATCTGGATGGCACCATCCTGGCCACCGGCTTCCCGTTCAAAGTCAAACAGCATGCTCCAGCCTACATCAACGTGCTGGGTAAACTGTTCACCCAGTGTGCCGACTTCCGCCGCACCGGTTCTGCTGCGCTGGATCTGGCTTACGTGGCTGCTGGCCGCGTTGATGGTTTCTTTGAAATCGGCCTGAAGCCTTGGGATTTTGCCGCAGGTGAGCTGCTGGTACGCGAATCAGGCGGCCTGGTGACCGACTTTGTTGGCGGCCACAACCACTACAGTTCTGGCAACATTGTCGCTGGTAACCCACGCGTAGTGAAATCTCTGCTTTCAGCCATGCGTGAAGAACTGAGTGAAGCGCTGAAGCGCTAAGATGGCAGGTTCAACTTACTGAACTAACAAGAAAAACGCTGCACATGCAGCGTTTTTTTATGCCTGCTAACGGGCGAAAGGACGAATGCCACCGCCAAATTCCGGCTGCGCACTCGCATAGAGCAATACCCCAGCAAACAACAGGATCAGCCCCCCGGCCAACGCCAGCGATCCCCAGGCCAGCGCGCGCCAGGCGGC
>JBAQHZ010000543.1:0-28098 GCA_049288585.1 Chania sp. | reverse complement strand
GGATTACACCATCCTCAACAAAAGTGAAGCGCCTCTGGAACTGACGCTGTTTGGCCAGCTCAAGCAAAGCAGCGAGTTGCCAAAGCACCGTGACACCGGCAGCAATAACTTTGCGCTGCACACCTTCCGTGGTGCGGCTTATTCCTCCAGTGACAATAAATACCAGAAGTATGCGTTCGATAAGGACGAGAACCTGGATATCACCACGCAGGGCGGCTGGGTTGCCATGTTGCAGCAGTATTTCGCAACCGCGTGGGTGCCGCAGACTCAGGGCAAAAACACCTTCTATACCGCAAAACCTGGCGATAATCTCTCCGCTATCGGCTTTAAGTCGACTCCGGTGGTGGTGCAACCGGGTGCGCAACAGCAACTGAGTGCCACCTTGTGGGTTGGCCCAGAGTTGCAGGATAAGATGGCCGAACTGGCACCGCATCTCGATCTGACCGTGGATTACGGCTGGCTGTGGTTCATTTCCCAGCCGCTGTTCAAACTGTTGAAGTTTATCCACGGCTTTATCGGTAACTGGGGCTTCTCGATCATCATCATCACCTTTATCGTGCGTGGCATCATGTACCCGCTGACCAAAGCGCAGTACACCTCGATGGCCAAAATGCGTTTGCTGCAGCCAAAACTGCAGGCGATGCGTGAACGTATCGGTGACGACAAGCAGCGCATGAGCCAAGAAATGATGGCGCTGTACAAGGCAGAGAAAGTGAACCCGCTGGGTGGCTGTCTGCCGTTGATCATCCAGATGCCGATCTTCCTGGCGTTGTACTATATGCTGATGAGCTCGGTTGAACTGCGTCATGCGCCGTTCATCCTGTGGATCCACGATCTGTCAGCGCAGGACCCGTACTACATCCTGCCGATCCTGATGGGTGTGACCATGTACTTCATCCAGAAGATGTCACCGACCACCGTGACCGACCCGATGCAGCAGAAGATCATGACCTTCATGCCGGTGATTTTCACCGTGTTCTTCCTGTGGTTCCCGTCTGGTCTGGTGCTGTACTATATCGTCAGTAACCTGGTGACTATCCTCCAGCAGCAGATTATTTATCGCGGGCTGGAAAAACGTGGCTTACACAGCCGCGACAAGAAGAAGTCCTAAGGCGTAGCCAAGGGGTTGCAGTTTGCGCCCCTTCTGCGAAACTCAAAGGCGGTCATTCGACCGCCTTTTTGCATATTGTCAGAGAGATAACCTGTTATGAGCACCACCGATACTATCGCTGCCCTTGCCACCCCGCCGGGACGCGGCGGCGTCGGCATTCTGCGCATTTCCGGCCGCAATGCGAAAGATGTCGCTCAGGCGTTGCTCGGCAAACTGCCAAAGCCGCGCTACGCCGATTACCTGCCGTTCCGCGATGCCGCAGGTGCGGTTCTCGATCAAGGTATCGCCTTATGGTTCCCCGGCCCGAACTCCTTCACCGGTGAAGACGTGCTGGAACTACAGGGCCACGGTGGGCCGGTGATCCTCGATCTGCTGCTGAAACGCGTGCTGGCGCTGCCCGGCGTACGCATTGCGCGGCCAGGTGAATTCTCTGAACGTGCATTTCTCAACGATAAGCTGGATCTGGCGCAGGCTGAAGCGATTGCCGACCTGATCGATGCCAGTTCCGAACAAGCAGCCCGTTCGGCGATGAATTCGCTACAGGGCGCATTTTCCATGCGCATCCACCAGCTTGTGGAAGCGCTTACTCACCTGCGCATCTATGTAGAAGCGGCGATCGACTTCCCCGATGAAGAGATCGACTTCCTTTCCGACGGCAAAATCGAAGCACAGCTCAATGGCGTGATGGCCGATCTGGACAACGTGCGTACCGAAGCGCGCCAGGGCAGCCTGCTGCGTGAAGGGATGAAAGTGGTGATTGCCGGGCGGCCCAACGCCGGGAAATCCAGCTTGCTCAATGAGTTGGCCGGGCGTGAAGCGGCGATCGTCACCGATATCGCTGGCACCACGCGCGACGTGCTGCGTGAACATATTCATATCGACGGCATGCCGCTGCATATTATCGATACCGCAGGCCTGCGCGAAGCCAGCGATGAAGTGGAGCGGATTGGTATCGAACGTGCGTGGAATGAGATCGAACAGGCTGACCGCGTGCTGTTTATGGTAGATGGAACCACCACAGCCGCCACCGAACCCAGCGAAATCTGGCCGGAGTTTATGGCCCGCCTGCCCAGCAATCTGCCAATTACCGTGGTGCGTAATAAAGCCGATATCACCGGCGAAACACTGGGTATGACCGAAGTGAATGGCCACTCACTTATTCGCCTGTCAGCACGTACCGGCGAAGGCATCGACCTGCTGCGCGATCACCTGAAACAGAGCATGGGTTTCACCAGCAATATGGAGGGGGGCTTCCTGGCTCGCCGCCGCCATTTGCAAGCTTTAGAACAGGCGGCCCAGCATCTAGTGCAGGGTAAAGAACAGTTAGTGAGCGCTTACGCGGGGGAACTGTTAGCCGAAGAACTACGCTTAGCGCAGCAGGCGTTGAGCGAAATCACTGGTGAATTCACTTCCGACGATCTACTGGGGCGTATTTTCTCCAGTTTTTGTATCGGTAAATAAGCCCACCTCGCTAAATACCCTACCATTTCTATAAATCCCACATGACGGGTTGTTTTGTGGGGTTTTTATTCCACACTCTACGCATACCTTCTACTGAAACACATTCCAAATTCAAATAAATAAGATAATACGCATACTGTTTTTTGATGAAACATCCTGGCGTTATGCTTAATCTAGCATTCCAGCTTTTTGTCAGCCTCGATCATGGAGTGAGTAATGGCTTGCCACTTTATCCGATGGGATACCACCTCAGGGATGTTGAACACCCATCGGTTATCCAGCGATCTTATTGAAAATACGCTAAATTTCTCTATTAAGCGCCGCAGGCGTTTTCTACAGGGCCGGATCCTGCTGGCTGAAATGATGTTCTATCTGTATCGCCTGCCCATTTTGCCCCCCATCACCACCACGCCTACCGGGCGGCCCCACTTTGTCGATCCCCACTTACCTGATTTCAGCCTGGCTTATGCGGGCAACACGGTAGGTGCCTTGCTGAGCCTGGAAGGCAAAGTCGGGTTGGATATTGAAGTGATGCGCGCGCGCGGCCGCAATCTGCAGCAGCAATACCAATCCGTTACCGAGCATGCCTGGATTGAAGCGCAGCATGATCGGCTGGAAGCTGAAACTCAACTATGGAGTATTCGCCAGTGCGTGTTGAAGCTTTGTGGTCTGAGTAACGATGAGCAGGGAACGTTGCATCTGCATCCCTTTTCCGGGCATTTACGCTCCAGCGCTACACCACATGTGCAAGTGATGAGCGACGCCGGGGAGTATCTGAGCTGGGCTTGCGCTCGCACACCGGGATTAGAACGCCTGATTTGCTGGCAATATGACGATCGGCTAGGGTTGCGGAAAAGCAGTGAAATATCATCACGCCGCCCACCCCCTTCAACGCACTTTCTGAAACTGACCAGCCTGTCTGCACGATAATTACCGATTAATGCCTGCTCATAGCGAAAATATCTGAAATAAAACTTTTTTAAACAAATTAATTCCTACACAGAATTGTAAAAACAGATAAATATGCAGAACCAGCCTATTATCTGTTGAAAGTTTGCCCTACTATTTGTCGGTTGTTTTATAGCCTCACTTTTCAGGCGGTAGAGTCCTCCGGCTACAAGCTAAAATCTGTAGGTACAAGCTGAATCTGTTTACTAGCAAGGGAAAATCATCCTATGTCAGAGCAAGCACTAAAAATCGTCACTTTACTGGGCAGCCTGCGTAAAGGTTCTTATAACGCCATGGTCGCCCGCAGCTTACCCAAACTGGCACCGCGTGGCGTAACCATCGAAGCACTTCCCTCGATTCGCGATATCCCTCTTTACGACGCAGATCGGCAACAAGAAGACGGCTTTCCTGCCACGGTTGAGGCCATTGCGGAACAAATCCGCCAGGCTGACGGGGTCATTATCGTTACGCCAGAATATAACTATTCGGTTCCCGGCGGCCTGAAAAATGCCATTGACTGGCTTTCCCGCGTGCCCAATCAGCCTCTAGCCGGTAAACCGGTCGCCATTCAGACCAGTTCTATGGGGCCGATTGGCGGCGCACGTTGCCAATATCATCTGCGCCAGATCCTGGTATTCCTTGATGCCATGGTCATAAACAAGCCCGAATTTATGGGGGGCGTGATCCAGAACAAGGTTGATGAACAAGCGGGGGAATTGGTCGATCAAGGTACGCTGGATTTTCTGACCGGCCAGTTATCTGCATTCAGCGATTATATTCGTCGCGTGAAGTAACTTTCCTTTCGGCGTCTTAAGACAAAAAGGCACCGCTCATGGAAGAAATCGCACCATTTAATGTATACCCTTCATACTTCAAGTCGCTTGGGTGTTGGCTGCCTTCACTCACCCCAGTCACTTACTTGAGTAAGCTCCTGGGGCTTCGTTCAGTTGCCGCCTACAAGCAACTTGAATTATTTTGGGTATAGTAGAAAACAAAGTAACACTATTATGCGTTTTTTTATTTTAGCCATAATCATGGCTTTCACCACCAGTTCACTGTTTGCTGCAAAAATGCGCTACCCTGCCGGAGAAGAGCCGGTAGACCTCCCCACGCACCACCCGCTGAATGCCCAATTGCCTCGGCTAGCCTATAGCCAGGAAGATAAAAAGACCGAAGCCATGTCGCTGTATCTGACCCTGATGCGCGAAGACGAACGCAACGTCTGGGCACCCTATCAACTGGCAGCCTCTTCGGCAAAAAAGGGCCAGACCGAGCTTGCAGAGCGTTATCTGCAACTGAGTGCCAAACGCGGATTGTGGTATTACTACAATCTGCTGGAAGACAGCGCATTCAACAGTATTCAGCAAGGTGAAGCCTACCGTTCCATCCTCGCCGAAACCAAGGCCCGCCATCAGCAATACGCTTCGCAGTTTGAAGGTAAAGCCCAGTATGCGGTCCCCAGCGGAGAACCACCGCCAGGAGGTTGGCCAACCATCATCTATCTGCACGCTTATGGTCAGGCTGCGGTTATTAATCCACAAGACCGAATGCTGTTTGCAGAAGCCGGTGTCGCCTACATTGAGCTGAATGGCACCCAGATGCTGGCAGAGAACAACTTCCGCTGGTCCAATTACAGCGATGAGAGTACCCAGAGCGCGATTGAACGTGCTCTACGCTCCCTAACTCCGGTATTGAAACTAAATCCCGAGCAGGTGTTTCTGACCGCACGCGGGCAAGGCGCTCTGCACGGTGCCAACCTGATGGCAAAATACCCACAGTTTTATGCTGGTGCCATGCTGATTGCACCGAGCGGTGAAATCACGCCGGCCCAACAATCGTTGGCAGAAAAAAAGCGGATTATGATCGCCTATTACGATCGACAGAATTTCGACGATCAGGCTTTGGCACTGTATTTCGCCGATCTGTTCAACGAAAGGAACCAGGTCGAGATTGAGCATTTTGCCCAAGGAGAAGATGAGATCGGTGGCTGGCAGGCACGTTTTAACCAGCCATTGCGCTGGGTAATGGGCAAAACTGCGGATGCGTCGCCGGGATTATGAGGTAAAAAAGGGGCCACAGATGGGTAATGCTTGTCAGTTAAGGCTAACCCGTTAAGGTGAGGGGAATATCACTGAACTAAAGCCCCTCACCCCGGCCCTCTCCCACACGGAGAGGGAGGCCACACCTTTAGCACCTATTGCATAATTATGCAGCTTTGCGCTTAACTGACCGGCATTACCACCGATGGGCCCCTTTCTCTATCAATGCGCGTCAACAAACGCGATTTTAAGCACAAACAGCAGCGCCACCACGATCACGCATGGGCTGATCTCGCGCCAGCGGCCGGTACCGAGCTTCATCACACAGTAAGAGATAAAGCCCAAAGCAATGCCTTCGGTAATCGAGAAGCTGAAAGGCATCATGGCGGCGGTAACAAAAGCCGGAACCGCTTCGGTCATGTCTTCCCACTTCACGCGTGCCAGGCTGGAGGTCATCAGCACGCCCACGTAGATCAACGCACCCGCAGCGGCATAGGCCGGCACCATTCCCGCCAACGGCGACAGGAAGATCACCAGCAGGAACAGAATACCCACCACCACGGCGGTGAGGCCAGTACGGCCACCGATGGAAACACCGGCGGAGCTCTCGATATAGGCCGTCACGGAAGAGGTGCCGATAAACGAACCCGCCACCGAACTGATACTGTCAACGTACAGCGCCTGCTTCATGCGTGGGAACTGGCCTTTATCATCCGTCAACCCGGCTTTGTCGGTCACGCCGATCAATGTGCCTGAAGAGTCGAACAGGTTAACCAGCATAAAGGAGAAGATCACCCCAGCCAGGCCAAGATTCAGCGCACCGGCCAAATCCACCTGACCTACCACGGTCGTGATATCCGGTGGCATAGAGAACACGCCGCCATATTTCACATCACCCAACATCCAGCCGATCAGTGTGGTGACCACGATGGAAACCAGCACCGCCGCATGGATATTGCGCGAAGCCAGCACCGCAATGATAAAGAACCCCAGCGCTCCGAGCAGCACACTGTGAGACGTCAGGTTACCGACCGCCACCAGCGTATCAGGATTAGCCACCACGATACCGGCATTTTTCAGCCCCATCATGGCGATAAACAGGCCGATACCGCTGGTGATCCCCACGCGCAGGCTCAGCGGGATATTGGCAATCATCCAGTAGCGGATACGGAACACGGTCAGCAGCAGTAAGCCAACGGCGCCCCAGAAAATCGCCCCCATGCCGACCTGCCATGAAATCCCCATCGCACCGACCACCACAAACGCGAAGAAGGCGTTCAGGCCCATCGCCGGTGCCAGCGCGACCGGCAGGTTAGCCAGCAGCCCCATCAAGATACTGCCAAAAGCGGCGATCAGGCAGGTGGTCACAAACACCGCCTGAGTATCCATGCCCGCCGCACCCAGGATCTGGGGGTTAACGAACACGATGTACACCATGGTTAAAAAGGTGGTAAGACCGGCAATCGTTTCCGTCCGTACCGTTGTGCCATGCTGCTTGAGTTTAAACACGCGCTCAAGCAAGCCTTGCTTTACATCAAGGCTGATGTTTTGTTTGCTCATTATCAGAATTCCGAAGAGGGGAATGGACTGTCGGGCGCTATCCTATAACAAAATGTTGCCGTTTTAACCTTGCTCACCGGCTTTTTTCGCCCTATTTAGGGCTGAGTTTTTCAACGAATTGTATTTATTGATATTCATCGTCAATAAATGTTTAAAGGGTCGCAATCCTGCACAATCCGGTTAAAGTGACAACAATCATGGCTTAACTGAGGATCCATCCCCCAATGAATCAGGTTGAATGTGTTTTGTTTGATTGTGATGGCACGCTGGTAGACAGCGAAGTGCTGTGCAGCAAGGCGTATGTGCATATGTTTGAGCACGTGGGTATTACGCTTTCGCTGGAAGAAGTGTTCAAGAGATTCAAAGGCATAAAACTCTACGAGATTATCGAGCAGATTAATACCGAACAGGGTGTGAGTTTTCCGGTCAGTGAGTTGGAGCCCATTTTCCGCCAGGAAGTGGCACGCCTGTTTGATGCGGAACTGCAGCCGATCGCCGGAGCCCGCGAACTGTTAGCGCAGATGACCGCACCAATGTGTACCGTTTCCAACGGCCCGGTGAGCAAAATGCAGCACTCGTTGGGGCTGACCGGCATGCTGTCCTATTTTGATGACCGGTTGTTCAGCGGCTACGATATTCAGCGCTGGAAGCCCGATCCGGCCATCGTATTCCACGCGGCAAAACAGATGCAGGTGCCGGTGGAACGCTGCATTCTGGTGGATGACTCTGCTGCTGGGGCTCAAGCGGGTATCGCTGCCGGGATCCCGGTATTTTACTTTTGCGCCGATCCGCACAATAAGCCGATCGCGCATCCGCTGGTCACCACGTTTGACGATCTGGCTCAGTTGCCCGCGCTGTGGCAACAGCGCGGCTGGCGGCTTACGCGTTAACCACGGCTGCCTCAGTCGGTTCCCCCCGACCAATCTCTGCCCGCAGCCAATCGTGGAAATAACACACGCGCGGCAGTTCCCGCTTACCGGGTGGGATCTCCAACCAGTAACCGTTGGTGCTTTTCAGCTCCAGCGGTGACAGCAGCACCAGCAGGCCACTCTGTAATTCATTGCGGATCATCATCTTATCCAGCACCGCGTAGCCCGCGCCGGTAATACAGGCGTTGATCACCTGATCCTGCGTGCTGAACTCCAACCCTCCTTGCTCCTGCACTTCTGTACGCCCAGCCGCCGCCAGCCAGCGCTGCCAGGTATCCATGCGGCTATCCCCATTGAGAATATGCAGTTGCGGCTGCGTATTCAGCGGGGGGAACACGCCGTTAATCATCAGCAACGGGCTGCCCACCAGCACCAGTTGTTCATGGCATAACCATTCACCGCCGAAGCTCTCTGACAACTCACCAAAGCGCACCGCACAGTCAAAGTCGCAATACTTTTGCCGCGCTTCGCTGATCAGGGCGATCTGCAATTGGCTGTTGCGCTGACGCAGCGTGACTAAACGCGGAGCCAACCAACGGGTGGCGAAAGTGGGGGCTACCTGCAACCGCAGGTGCTGCAAAGGATTGTGCAACTGCACGTGGCGCACCCCTTCTTCCAGAATATCCAGCGATTGCCGCACCACCGGCAGTAACAGCATCGCATCCTGAGTCAGCGCTAACCCACTGTGACTGCGCACAAACAGCAACTTACCGAGAAACTCCTCCAACTGTTTGATCTGGCGGCTGGCCGCACTCTGAGTGATAAACAGCGCTTCAGCCGCTTTGCTGAAACTCAGCGTCCGGCAGGTTTCTTCAAATACGCGCAACATACTGAGCGATGGGAGCTTTCTCACGATCCACAGACCTCTGCATCATGCATTGGGTTGTTAAGGACATGTTGCCAATTTGGTGGATTTCATGCCTCCCCGCAGCATTTATCTCCCTAAAACCAGAGGCAGATCACATGCATTTTCGGCTGAGGGGTATGACTAAAACGCACTCGCCTACCGTTCCTTGCGCTGCCACATTGTTAACGCGATAAAAACAAAAAACCAACAACACACCTACATGCCCTAAATAGTTCGAGTTGCAGGACAAAAACGCAACGCGTTTTTGAACAGCACTTGTGCTGGCCCCGAAGGGGCGAGGCCCAGCTTGGGCCGAGTCACGCGGCGACGCACTCGCAGCTTGAAATATGACGGGTATACCGCTCCAACAGGAGGACAGGTCAATGCAGCATCTAACACAACAACACATCCGTATGGATGACGTGCCGTTAAACCGTTTTCATATCAAGATCGCCGGGCTAACCTTCGGTGCCCACTTCACCGATGGCTATGTACTGGGCGTTATCGGCTTTGCTCTGGCACAAATCAAACCACAAATGGGTCTTACCCCCTTCTGGGAAGGGATGCTCGGCAGCTCGGCGCTGATTGGGCTGTTTATCGGTAGCCTGGTGCTCGGCTGGATTTCCGACTACATCGGCCGCCAGAAAATCTTCAGTTTCAGCTTTGTGGTGATCACTATTGCCTCTGCCCTACAGTTTTTCGCCACGACGCCGGAGCAATTGTTTCTGCTACGGGTGATGGTAGGCATTGGGTTGGGCGGCGATTTCTCGGTAGGGCACACCATGCTGGCCGAGTTCTCACCGCGCAAACACCGTGGCGTGCTGCTCGGATCGTTCAGCGTGATCTGGACCTTTGGCTATGTCGCTGCCGGTTTCGCCGGGCATTTCCTGACGGCATTGGGGCCCGATGCCTGGCGCTGGCTGCTCTCCTCTTCGGCGCTACCAGCCCTCGCCATTCTGCTGATGCGCATCGGCACGCCGGAATCCCCCCGCTGGTTGATGGGCAAGGGCCAGCGCGAACAGGCGATGGCGATCGTCCATAAATACTTCGGGCCGAACGTACTGCTGATTGACGAGGCGCCGGTGATATCCAAACAGCGTTTTCTGTCGCTATTCGGTGCCAAATACCGCCGCCGCACAGCTTTCAACAGCCTGTTCTTCGTCTGTCTGGTGATCCCGTACTTCGCGATCTACACCTTCCTGCCTTCCATTCTCAGCGTGATGGGGCTGGACAATAACTTCTCTACCGATCTGCTGCTTAACGGCCTGCTGATCGTCGGGGCACTGCTGGGGATTGGGCTGACGGTGATCTGCTCGCGTCGCGGGTTCTTGATCGGCTCTTTCATTTTCCTCGCCGCTTGCCTGGTGATGCTGAGCATTATTCCTGCCAACCAAACCGCTTGGCTGATCGCGTTCTTTGCCGCCTTTACGCTGGTGATGTCGGCGGTCAGCAATCTGGTGGGGGTCTTCCCGGCCGAAAGTTTCCCTACCGAAGTGCGTTCCATGGGTGTGGGCTTTGCCACCTCGATGAGCCGCTTGGGTTCCGCCATCGGCACCGGTCTGCTGCCGCTGGCGATCGTGCATTACGGCATGCCAACGACCACCGCCATTCTGGCGTTGATTCTGATTATCGGCGCAATAGTTTCCATTGCTTGGGCACCGGAAACCAAGGGCCTGACGCTGGTGGATGCCGCGCAGGGTTCTCTGCCTGAGGCTCAGAACACATTGGCCACCGCAGCGAAATAACATCATCTTAAAAAACAGGAGATCTTTTAGTGGAAATGTATATCGGTGAAGGCTTTGCAGGCAACGGCGTGAACGCCTCGCATATCAATATCATGATCGGTCCGCGTAATGGCGTGGTCGGCCAGGCGTTCTCAGCCAGCCTGGCCTCGCCCAGCCAAGGCCATTGCCCGTTTATGGTGGTGATCAAGCCTAACGTACCCGCCAAACCGATGACGCTGTACGTCAACAAAGCGGAAATCAGCGGTGAGCTGCACGGCAACGCCACCTGGGGCGCATCGCAGGCGGCGATCGCCAAGGCGGTGACCGAGGCGTTGCTGGAAGGCATTCTGCCAGCACAAGCCGAAGACGAATGGTGCATCGTCACCGCCAACTGGGTGAACCCAGGTTGTAACGATATCGATGAGGTTTACCACAACAACTACCGTGCTTGTACTCAGGCAATCTACGCAGCGATGGAAAAATTACCGACGCGCCATCAGTTAACCCAAGCGCTGCCGCAGTTGGGTAACCCGTTCTATACGCCAAAAGCCTGAGGAAAGCACCATGGAATACATCAACTTGGGCCAATGTGGCCTGAAAGTCTCGCGCCTGTGCCTGGGCACCATGAATATGGGCAGCAAACAGTGGAAACCGTGGATTTTCGATGAAGCGCAGAGCGAGCCATTGATCCGCCACGCTTTGGAGAGCGGGATTAACTTTATCGATCTGGCCGACTTTTACTCCAGCGGCGCAGGGGAAGAAGTGGTTGGGCGGGTAATTAACCGCATCGCCAACCGGGACGAGTTGGTGCTGACTACCAAAGTGGGTTACCCGATCGGCGCGGGCCTCAATAATCAGGGGCATTCACGCAAGCACATTATGGAGAGCATCGACGCCAGCCTGCGCCGCCTGGGCACCGACTACGTGGATATCTATATGCTGCACTATTTCGACGTCAATACACCGATCGAAGAAACCTGGGCCGCCATGAACGATATCGTGCGCTCCGGCAAAGCGCGCTATGTCGGGGTTTCCACCATGTATACCTGGCAGTTGGCCAAGATCCTGTGGTGCTGTGAGCGTAACGGCTACGTCAAACCGATCAACATGCAACTACAGCTCAACTGCGCTTACCGCGAAGAAGAACGCGAGATGATCCCGTTCTGCCGCGATCAAGGGCTGGGGGTTTCGGTCTTCAGCCCGCTGGCGCGTGGGTTGCTGAGCTGCGATTTCAATTCTGTGCGCAACAAAACCGACTTTTTCACCCAGGAAATGTATGCTGATGCAACTTCGCTTAACGTTGCACAATCGGTCAGCCATGTCGCGCAACTGCGCGGTGTTCCTCCGGCGCAAATCGCCCAGGCTTGGGTGATCAACCACCCTGGTGTGGATTGCATGTTGGTGGGCGCTGACTCAGTGCAACAGATCGACAGCGCAGTGGCGGCACTGAACACGCCACTTAGCGAAGACGAGCGCTATGAACTGGAACGCCATTACACCCCGTGCGATGTGATTAACGACTACACCGCCGGTAAGCGCATTGCGCGTGAAAGCCGCCCGGCGCGCGGTTTATTCGCGCTGGATAACGTTGAAAAAAGGAACATTGCATGACGGCTTATTCTTCACTGTTGCGCACCGGTTGGTATTGCAACGGGGCATGGCACACCGCAGCCCAAACTTATCCGGTCGATAATCCGGCCAATGGCGAAAGGGTGGCCGATGTGGCACTGGCAAGCAGTGCAGAAACCACGGCGGCAATTACCGCTGCGGCCGCTGCACTCCCGGCTTGGCGCGCTCTAACCGCCAAGGCACGTGCAGAAATCTTGCAACGCTGGTTCCAGCTGATTATGCAGCATCAAAAAGAGCTGGCGGAACTGATGGTCACCGAGCAAGGTAAAGTGCTCAGCGAAGCGACCGGCGAAGTGGCCTATGCCGCAAGTTTTATCGAGTGGTTTGCCGAAGAAGGCAAACGCGCCTACGGTAAAACCATCCCAGCCCCTAAAAACGGCAACCAGATCCTCACGTTTAAACAACCGGTAGGGGTCATTGCCGCCATCACCCCGTGGAACTTCCCGCTGGCGATGCTAACGCGCAAGCTTGGCCCAGCGTTGGCCGCGGGCTGTACGGCGGTAATAAAACCGGCCAATGAAACGCCGCTTTCGGCCTTCGCGCTGATCGTGCTGGCGGAGCAGGCCGGCGTTCCTGCGGGTGTCATCAACGCCGTTTCTGGTGATACCGTCGCTATCGGTGAAACCTTAATGGCCAGCCCGCTGGTGCGCAAAGTCTCCTTCACTGGCTCCACGCCTACCGGTAAATTGTTGATGCGCCAGGCGGCCGATACGGTGAAAAAGCTGTCGCTGGAGCTGGGCGGCAATGCGCCGTTTATCGTGTTTGACGATGCGGATCTCGATGCTGCCGTGGCTGGTGCGATGGCGGCAAAATTCCGCAACAGCGGGCAAACCTGCGTGTGCGTAAACCGTTTCTACATTCAGGACGGTATTTACGACCGCTTTGTCCAGAAGCTAACCGAGGCCGCTCAAGCATTAAAAGTGGCACCGGGTATGACACCAGGGGCACAGCAGGGGCCGTTGATCCATGTGAAAGCGGCAGAGAAAGTGGCAGCCCACGTGCAGAACGCGCTAAAGCTAGGTGCCAAACTGATGTGCGGCGGTGAGCGCCATGCGCTGGGTGGCTCGTTCTTCCAGCCCACCGTACTGGCCGATGCCAACGAAAAAATGCAGTTAGCCCATGAAGAAACCTTCGGCCCGCTGGCCGCCTGTTTCCGCTTCACCGATGAGCAAGAGGCCATTACACGCGCCAATGCCACACCGTTTGGGCTGGCGGCTTATCTGTATACCCGTGATTTGGCACGTGCTTTCCGCGTCAGTCAAGCGCTGGAAAGTGGCATGGTTGGCATCAACGAAGGGATTATTTCCACCGAAGTGGCGCCTTTCGGTGGGGTGAAAGAGTCTGGCTTAGGTCGCGAAGGCTCGGACGTGGGTCTGGATGAGTATATGGAAACCAAATACGTCAATCTGGGGCAGTTGCTGTAATGTTCACATATTGAGACAAGGGGTTCGAGTCATTGTTTCGGTCGCTAAGCATGTTCTGTTCACTTGGCTATAAGCGCATCATGGCCTGCTGAGCAAGACACCGTTGCCAGGGTCAGCCTGCCATGGACGGCAGGCTGAGGCGAGACAGGAAGGGATGCCTGTCGTAGCCGACCCACCCGGCAACGGGGGTGCAGCGAAGGTACCCGCGCAGCGGGCAGGGCGTGTTAAGCGTGGGCGCGGGTGCAGGGCCCCGCCTTGGGCCCTGCAATTGCCGCTCACTCTTGTTTCATGGGATTGCGCTCTGTTTACGGCAATTCCCATTACATCTTGCTTACAGAGACGAAGGCATTGTGTGTTACAGAGAGATTAACTGGCCGGTAACGGTGGCCGATTGCGCCGCCAGCGCCAACTGCGTTTCAGCGCTTTGGCCTGCGGGCTAAAGCGCTGGTTTAACGCGTTTGCCAAGATATCCAGCGTCAGGCAGAAGATGAAATACACCAGCGCCACAAACAGGAACACCTCCATCGGATAGACCATACTGCGGTTATTCACCTGGGTGGCCAGGAAAGTCAGTTCACCAACGCCAACGATATAAGCCAGCGAAGTATCTTTAATCAACGAGATCCACTGGTTGATAAATGAAGGCACCATCATGCGCAGCGCCTGCGGCAAGACGATCATCCGCAACACCTGCCAACGGTTCAGCCCCAAGGAAAGCCCCGCCTGCCACTGCCCGGTACCGATGGCGACGATCCCCGCTTTGACCGCATGGGCCAAATAGGCCGAGGCGATCAGCGCCAGCGCGCACACCACGGTGGTAATTTCCGGAATATCGACACCGAACACCATAGGCAGCAGGAAGTAAGTCCAGAAAATCAGCATAATCACCGGAATGGCGCGGAAAAACCCTAACACCGCCGCCAATAACCCAGCCAGCACACCGCGCGACATCGCCAGCGCTACGCCCAGCAACGTGCCCAGAATTGCAGAGGCCACCCCAGCCATCAGGCTGATCGCTAACGTCAGTGCTGCGCCGCCCAGTGGCCCGTCGGGGAAAGTGCCCCACAGCAGGTAGCTTAAGTTTTCTTGGATAATGGTGAAATCCATCTTAGTGCCCCCCGAGCGGTTTACGCTGTTGACGCCACATGCCCCAACCTTCCAGCAGGGCAATAATGGCGATATACAACACCGTTGCCACGCCAAACGCCTGGAAGGTGCGCAGGGTTTCGGTTTCTACCTGGCGCGAAGCATAAGACAGCTCTGCCACGCCGATCGCCATGGTCAGGGAGGAATTCTTGATCAGGTTCATGTACTGCCCCAGCAACGGCGGGAAAGCAATTTTCAGCGCCTGCGGCAATACCACATAACGCATGGATTGCCAGCCGGTCAGGCCTAACGCGTTGGCCGCGTGCTTTTGCCCACCGGCAACGCCACGAATACCGGAGCGGATCTCTTCGGCAATAAAGGCGGTGGAATAGAGCGTCAGGCCAAAAAAACCCGCCAGAAACTCAAACGATGGCCACTCGATCCATCCCAATGCATGCGGGGTATTCAGCCACTGCATGGCGGCTGAGGGCAGGATTTGCCCAGCGGCAAAATACCAGAAGAACAGTTGTATCAGCAGGGGGGTATTACGAAATAACGCGCCGTACGACACCGCCAGCCAGCTTAACGCTCGCACGCTGCTGTCCCGCATGGCGGCCAGAGCAAATCCCAGCAGCGTCGCTGCCAGCCCGGCGCAGGCCGATAACCATAGCGTCATCAGGAAGCCATGCCATAACCAGCTCAGATATTGCGGCGCCAGCAGCCAATCTGAGAGTTGTTGCAAATTCATCTGCGGTATTTCTCCTCACCTCAGCCCTCCCCAAACCGGAGAGGGCAAAGGGAGATTAGGCTTTAGGCTGTTGATCCAACGGGCCGATCTTGAAGCTGCCACGCGGTTGGGCAGAATGGGTTTCCGGGCCGAACCAGCGATCATAAAGCTTCACCGCTTCACCGTCTTGTTCCAGCTTGATCAGCGTATCGTTAATGGTAGCGGTCAGGCGCTCTTCACCTTTAGGAATGCCGACGCCCTGATACTCTTTGGTGATACTGAACGGAGAAATTTCGAAATCCGCTTTTTGCGCGGCGGGCAGGTTGCCCAGCAGACCAACCAGCTTGGCGTCATCTTGGGTAATCGCCTGTACGTTGCCGTTGCGCAGTGCGACAAACGCCAACGGCGTATCGTCGTAAGAGATCACTTTAGCGGTGGGGTAATGCTCGCGCAGGGTAATTTCCTGCACCGTGCCTTTATCTGCCCCAATACGCAGTTTCTTGATGTCTTCCGGCGTTTTCAGCACGCCTTTGTGAGCAATGAATTTCTGGCCGGTGGCGAAATACGGCACGCTGAAGTTCACTTCTTTAGCACGCTCATCGGTGATGGTGAAGTTGGCGGCGATCAGATCAACCTTGTTGGACACCAACAGAGGAATGCGGTTTGCCGGGTTAGTCGCGCGCAGTTCGACTTTTACGCCCAACGCTTTGCCAATGGCGTCCGCTACATCCACGTCATAGCCCACCAGCTTTTTCGTTTGCGGGTCGATGTAACCAAACGGCGGGTTACTGTCGAATACCGCGATACGTACCACACCGGCTTTTTTAATATCGTCGAGTTTATCGGCATGGGCAGCCCCCATAACAAGGCTGGTCAAGCTGGCTAACAGGGTTAAGGCGAGAACGCGCTGTTTCATAAGAGGCTCCTAAGGGGATGATGTTGTGCTGGCTAACAAGCTATCAGCCCTCCCTTAGGTCAGGAAATAATATTAAAAGCTATATTTATAACCATTTTAACTTTGCGGCGTTCAAATGTACTAAAGGCGCTGTATTCAGCGCCTTTATAGGTAACTCATTGGGGAAATTACGCTTTCTTCTCGTCTTTGGTTTCAGACAGCAGCGTTTCCAGCGCATCGCCGCCCAAATGGCGGAAATCCTGGCCTTTAACGAAGTAGAAGATAAATTCGCAGATATTCTGGCAGCGGTCGCCAATGCGCTCGATAGAGCGGGCGCAGAACAGCGCGGTCAGCACGCTTGGAATGGTGCGTGAATCTTCCATCATGTAGGTCATCAGTTGGCGCACGATGCCTTCATATTCCTGGTCGACTTTTTTATCTTCGCGATAGATACGGATCGCTTCATCCAGATCCATACGCGCAAAGGCATCCAACACGTCATGCAGCATCTGCACGGTGTGGCGGCCAAGCGACTCCAAGCTCACCAATAGCGGCTGATGCTGGTGGGAGAATTTTTCCAGCGCGGTGCGGCAGATTTTGTCCGCTACATCACCGATACGTTCCAGTTCGGAAATGGTTTTGATGATCGCCATCACCAGGCGCAGGTCGCTGGCGGTTGGCTGGCGTTTGGCAATGATGCGCACGCAGGCTTCATCGATCGCCACTTCCATCATATTGACCTTGGCATCGCCTTCGATCACGCGCTTGGCCAACTCACCGTCCTGATTATGCATCGCGGTGATCGCGTCGGTCAGTTGCTGTTCCACCAGCCCGCCCATGGTCAACACCTGGGTGCGGATGTGCTCAAGCTCTGCGTTGAACTGGCCGGAGATGTGTTTGTTTAAATTCAGGTTATCCATGATGCATCCTCATCAACCATAACGGCCAGTAATGTAATCTTCGGTCTGTTTTTTCTGCGGCGCAGTGAACAGAGTGTCAGTATCACTGAACTCGATCAATTCACCCAGATACATAAATGCGGTGGAATCAGAACAGCGCGCCGCCTGCTGCATATTGTGGGTCACAATCACCACGGTGTAGTCAGACTTCAGTTCACTGATCAGCTCTTCAATTTTACCGGTGGAGATCGGATCCAGCGCCGAGCAAGGCTCATCCAGCAACAGTACTTCCGGGCGAATAGCGATACCGCGCGCAATGCACAAACGTTGCTGCTGGCCGCCGGACAGGCTGTAGCCGCTCTGGTGCAGCTTGTCTTTGGTTTCGTTCCACAGCGCCGCTTTGGTCAGCGCCCACTGCACGCGCTCGTCCATATCGGCACGGGACAGCTTCTCGAACAGGCGCACGCCAAAAGCGATGTTGTCGTAAATCGACATCGGGAACGGCGTCGGTTTCTGGAATACCATGCCCACTTTGGCGCGCAGCAGGGCAATGTCCTGGTTATCGGTCAGAATGTTTTGCCCATCCAGCAAGATATCGCCTTCAGCCCGCTGTTCCGGGTACAGCTGATACATCTTGTTGAAGGTACGCAACAGGGTGGATTTACCACAGCCTGACGGGCCGATAAATGCGGTCACTTTATTCTTGGCAATATCCAACGTGATGTTTTTCAGCGCATGGAATTTGCCATAGTAAAAGTTCAGATCGCGTACCTGAATTTTGCTGCTAGAAGCGGAGTCAACAATGCTCATCAAGACTTCTCTCTTTTCACCGCGCCAGCCAGGCTGACGCTTAAATTTTTATGAATGCTTTTTCTTGGCGAAAATCACACGCGCCAAGATATTCAGTAACAGTACGCACAGGGTGATCAACAGCACCCCAGCCCAAGCCAGCTGTTGCCATTCGGCAAACGGGCTCATGGCGAATTTGAAAATGGTCACCGGCAGGTTGGCGATCGGCTGCATCAAATCCGTGCTCCAGAACTGGTTCGACAGCGAGGTAAACAGCAGCGGAGCGGTTTCGCCCGCAATACGCGCAATCGCCAGCAGCACGCCGGTGATAATGCCGGAAACCGAGGCCTTCAAGGTGATGGCCGAGATCATGCGCCATTTCGGCGTGCCCAAGGCGTATGCCGCTTCACGCAGCGTATCCGGTACCAGCTTGAGCATATTCTCGGTGGTGCGAATCACGATCGGGATCTGCAACAATGCCAACGCAATAATCCCAGCCCAGCCGGAGAAGTGTTCCATTTTCGCCACTACCACGGTGTAAACGAACAGGCCCACCACGATTGACGGCGCAGACAGCAGAATGTCGTTAATAAAGCGGATCACTTCCGCCAGCCAGGATTTACGGCCGTATTCTGCCAGGTAGATCCCCGCCATAATGCCCAACGGTGTACCGAAAATAGTCGCCCACAGGATCAGCAGGCCGCTACCGGCGATAGCGTTCGCCAGCCCGCCACCGGCGGTATTCGGCGGCGGTGTCATTTCAGTGAACAGCGCCAGCGACATGCCGTCGATGCCCTTGGTCACGGTGGAAAACAGGATCCACACCAGCCAGAACAGGCCAAATACCATGGTCGCCATCGACATGAACAGCGCAAGGCGGTTCTTCTGGCGGCGCCAGGCCTGCATTTTGCGGCGGCTTTCTGCCAGCGCTGCGGGGTTTTGCATATCCATCGTTGCCACGTTAGCGTCCCTCGTTCTTAGCTAGGCGCATCACCATAAACTTCGACAGCGCCAAGACGATAAAGGTGATAACAAACAGGATCAGCCCCAACTGCATCAACGCAGAAGTGTGCAGCCCGGATTCCGCTTCCGCGAATTCGTTAGCCAACGCCGAGGTAATACTGTTGCCCGGCATAAACAGCGAGAAGCTGTCGAGCTGGTAGGTGTTGCCGATGATAAAGGTCACCGCCATGGTTTCCCCCAGCGCACGCCCTAAACCGAGCATCACACCACCAATCACGCCGTTTTTGGTGAACGGCAGCACGATGCGCCAGATCACTTCCCAAGTGGTGCAGCCAATGCCGTAGGCCGACTCTTTCATCATCACCGGGGTTTGTTCGAACACGTCGCGCATCACTGCGGCAATGTAGGGAATAATCATAATCGCCAGGATCACCCCGGCGGCTAAAATCCCAATACCAAAAGCCGGGCCGGAGAACAGCTCACCCACAATCGGCATACCGGAAAGCACGTTGCCGAGCGGGGTCTGGAAATATTGGGCAAACAGCGGGGCAAACACGAATAGGCCCCACATGCCGTAAACAATGCTTGGGATCGCTGCCAGCAGCTCAATGGCGATGCCCAGCGGGCGCTTCAGCCAGTTGGGTGCCAACTCGGTCAGGAACAGGGCGATACCAAAACTGACCGGTACGGCGATGATCAAAGCGATCAGCGAAGTCACCACCGTGCCGTAGATCGGCACCAGCGCACCAAACTGTTCAGCCGGGGCATCCCACTCTTTGGTCCACAGGAAAGCGAAGCCGAACTTCTGCATGCTTGGCCAGGAGGCGATAATCAGCGAAACAATAATGCCGCCCAGCAGCAATAGGGTAATCAGCGCTGCCAGTTTAACCAGCGCGCTGAAGATGATGTCACCATTTTTACTTGGTGCTTTAATGGTCGGCTTAGACCCAGCCATAGATTACTCTTCTGTTTAAAGCTTGGAGGGCCCAGCACGCTGAGCCCTGACACATCAGGCTGAGGCGCGGTAAATTCCGCACCCCCTGCATAGTTAGAACAAGGCTTTACCGGAACTGTCTTTAATATTGGTTCTCCAGGCGGCGCGGATCTGCTCAACCACTTCATGTGGCAATGTGGCGTAATCCAGTTCGCTGGCTTGCTTGGCACCGGTTTTGTAAGCCCAGTCAAAGAACTTCAGCACTTCTGCGCCTTGTTCGGGCTTCTTCTGCTCTTTGTGTACCAGGATGAAGGTAGTGGAAGTGATCGGCCAGACGTTGTCGCCTTTCTGGTTGGTCAGGTCCTGAGCAAAAGTTTTACTCCAGTCCACGCCTTTGGCCGCTGCGCTGAAGCTCTCTTCAGTTGGGCTGACCGGTTGGCCGTCTGCTGAGATCAGTTTAGTGTAAGCCAGGTTATTCTGCTTGGCGTAAGCGTATTCCACATAACCGATAGAACCCGGCAAGCGTTGTACGAACGCGGCAATACCGTCGTTACCTTTGCCGCCCAGACCGGTTGGCCAGTTAACGGTTGAGCCCGCGCCAATTTTCTCTTTCCACTGCGCGTTAGCTTTGGCCAGATAGCTGGTGAAGACGAAAGAGGTGCCGGAACCGTCAGCGCGACGAACCACAGCAATATTCTGATCCGGCAGTTTCACGCCTGGGTTCAGCTTAACGATCGCTGGGTCATTCCATTTTTTGATGTTACCCAGATAAATATCACCCAGAGTTTGGCCATCCAGGGTCAGTTCACCGGATTTGATGCCCGGAATGTTCACTGCCAACACCACGCCGCCAATCACGGTTGGGAATTGGAACAGGCCGTCAGCGGCCAGTTTGTCGTCAGACAGGGGTGCGTCGGAGGCACCAAAGTCAACGGTGTTAGCAATGATCTGCTTCACGCCGCCAGAGGAGCCGATCCCCTGATAGTTAACTTTGTTACCAGTTTCTTTCTGATAAGAATCTGCCCACTTGGCGTAAACCGGAGCGGGGAATGTCGCACCTGCACCGGTCAGGCTAGCAGCAGCGAACGCAGACACAGAGGCCAGGGAGAAAGTCGCTGCCACAATACTGGCGACGGTGGTACGCATCAGTTTCATAATCCCTCCTAATGGGATATTCAAAAATCAACTTTGAGTTGTTTTCATCAGAGTAAGTATTGTTGCAGGAGGGAAAATAGGACAGTTAAGTGACAGAAAAATGTACGAAATATGACAGTTATATTACAACCGACGAAAAAAAATTAATCCACTTTAAAATCAATAAGATAAAAAACCTCTGGCAGTTGAACACTGCCAGCCATGATGATATTGCGCTCACGTTTAGAAATAATAGTTGAACGACAGCTGCCAACGCCGTTCTGGGCGCACCTGTTCCACTTGCGATGCTTCCAGACGATAGATTTTCTGCCACTGCAAAGCCAGATCCACCGGGCCGATATGACGACGTACCTCGGCAAAGCCCATATTCTTCTGCCGTTGCAGATCGCGCTGCCAGATCGCATTAACATCGTAATTATCGACAATATCTTTCCAGTATGCCTGGAACAGCACGGAACGACGGGGCATCAGCCAGTTCTGTACTTGCAACGAGGTCTCACCGAGCGAGGTTGCCCCTTGTGCCACGGCATAAGGGGGTAGGTTGGCAAGGAAATCCAACGCACGCTGATTATCAGCACTGCCGTTGTAATGGCCCTCAGCGCGCAGCGTTAACCGATTCTCCCCACTCCAGGTCAGACCGTAGGCCAGACGGTTGCGCCAGCGGCTCTCCTGCTGTTGCTCGGGCAAGGAGGTTTGCCACATGTAAGGTTGGAGCCCTCCGGCCCACTCGGTGTAGAACAGCATGGAATGGGAAAGGACCCGTGAAAGGTTGAAACCCAACTGCGGTGAGCGGCCTTGATCCAGCAGGAGCAGCCACTGTGGGTTCAGGTTTTCTGCCCACTGATAGCTGCCCACCAGCAACATACGTTGCCTGGGATTACTGGCTCCCCAATCCAGGCTGGCACGTTTCTGGCTTGGATGTTCACTAAGCTTGGGCGACCAAATCGCCGTCAACGCCGCTTTATCCCACAGATACTGCCAACGCAGCATGGCATTGCCCAAGCGGTTATTTCTCAGCGCCTCTGGATCGGCAGACGTAACGGAGCGCACCGTGCCCTGCCCAAGGAAATCGGTAGGGTTATAACCGAATGCCAGACCATAACGCGTGTTGACGCGTCCGGCGTCCAACAGTAAACGCGGCGTCACTTTATAAGTCAGATAAGCTTCTTTCAGCGAGTTAACGTTGCTGTCACTGCGCAAACCTGGGGAGAAACGGCTGTCAACCCGGTTAGCAAATACAAAGCGCCAGTCCTGAGAGGGATTCGCTGTCAAAGGGGCATCCCAGCGTAAATCGAGCGAGATTCGCTGCAGGTTACCGCCGTTCTCATTCAGACTGGTTGCCGCTTCAGCCGACATCTTGATTCTTCTCCCCTCAACGAGCGAGAACGTGGTGTTATCAGCCAGATCCAGAGCCGCCAGCGTGGCATCCTCTCCATGAGCAAATGGGCCATACAGAACTGATAATGCCACCATCCATGACCGCGCTTTCTTCATCCGTCAGTCATCCTTGAAATGCGGCAGGTAATCACGCTGTAGCCAGGCTTCGGGAACATCGTACCAGGCGAAATCCTGGTGCTTGAGTACGGTGACCAACTGCGAATTTAGCCCATCGATGATCACCGCTTCCGTTGGGCGGCTTCCCCCTAGCACCGTTTGGTAACGACGGAAATAGGTGGTCTTGAGCAAATTGCCGTTCACGGCATAGAACTCGGCTTTACAGCTTTTGAAGTCCTGTTTATCCACCCAGAGCTCCATAGACGGATAGGCAGCGTCCTGATGCTGTGCCACCAGATGTAGGCGATAGCAATCCCGCTGTTGTCGCTCCCCGTCCAGCACCCGTTCTTCACCCACTAAAGTGGCCTGATAATCGTAACTCCAGTTTGCCGTCACCACGTCACCGTTAGCGGCCTGCCCCAACAGGCGTTGCTGGGGTGAAATAGGCACGCTGGCCTGGCTGGCAGGATCATAAAGCCACAGATCGCGGCCGCTTTTCAGCGTTAGCTTACCAGCATCCCGTTGTGGGCTGACAAACTTCACCAAGCTACGAAACTGGCCGCTCGGATAGGCGCGAGAATAGAGGCGCAATGTGCTGGTCTCATGCTGCTTGCCGCTTTTATAGCTAACCAGGGTGGTGCTCAAGCTGAAAGAGCGACTCGGGTTGCGCACCTCATCGCTTTTTTTCAAAATGTCCTGAGCGCTGAGCGTGGCCAATGCCTGAGTGCTGGCAAACAGGCTAAACAATAGGCCAGAGATCAATGAGAATCTCATCATGCGGATCTTCCTTGTGAGTAAACAATAACCTCCCACCATCCATTGTGATGGGATCAGGCATGGCGCAGTGCTTGTACAATATGAACGTTTGCCGCTCGCCGGGCTGGCCACCAGGATGAAGAGACTGCGGCAACCATCAGAATAGCCAACACGCTCAGCAGCATCGTCCATTCCCCCCAGATCCGTATCTTGATTGGGATTGGTGCAATCACCCCCGGCGGATGCCAGGTCAGGCCGGAACGATTGATGAGATAAGCCAGAAACAGCGAAAGAATAATGCCTGTCAGACAACCAATAATGCCCAGCAAAATGCCTTCATTCAGAAACAGGCGCTGGATATCCTGACGCTTCAGCCCCACCGCCCGCAACGTACCGATTTCAATCGTGCGCTCCAGCACCGCCATACTCATGGTGTTGCCAATGGTGAACAGCGCAATGCACAAGATGAGAGCCAGCAGAAAATGGAATATCTTGCCGAACATATCCAGGATCTGGTTGTACAACGGCTGCAACTGAGAAAAGTCATAAACAGCCAGAGGTTCATCGGCCAACGTGGTTTTGAATAACTGTTGCAAACGAGCGCGAGCCGCTTCCAATTGTTCCGTATTACGCAGTTGCAGAGTAATTGCCGTGACTCCCGCTTGGTCACGACCAAACACCAGTTGCTGGGCTTGTGCCAGATGAATACCAACATAGCTATCATCCAACTCTCTGGCGGCCTGCGGCTGGACGGCCTCAACCTGCACACGAATGATATTGGGTGCTCCACCCACCGAAGCAGCCAACAGCTCGATTTGATCCCCGGTTGATGGTTTCCTTTCCTCCCGCGCCTGCTGCGCGAGTAGCATCAGATCGTCAGGAAGAGCCGTTGTGTTGTTCTCTGCCGGGGTCACCGAACTGCCACAGGGTTGGTCAGCGATAAAATCACATAACTGCAACATGCGCGCCACGCCTGCGCCGATCATCGCAGCATCAGGGGCATGTTCGTTGAGGGTCCTCTCCTGGTTCCCTTTGCCGAGATGGTACTCATCCCATTTGTTCAGTGCTTCCTGGCCCGCCGCTTCGCTGCCATAAATCAATACGGGGCGGGAAGTGCCAGCGGCATAATTTCCGGCAATGCCATTCAGGATCAGCACCGGGGTTTTAACTACCACCATCTGCCGTAATTCGGGATCCTGTTCAATCTGCGCCATGATTTTTTGGTAGTTTTTGATGCTATATTCTGCCGGGTTGGCCGAACCATTCAGCAAGTAGTCTTTATGTTGTATTTGCAGATGGCCAGTATCACGGACAAAGGTCGTTTGCAGACTGTATTCAATAGAGCGGTTATAGCCACCAAATAACAGAATGCCGACGGCACCAACGGTAATAGCACAAAGGGTCGATAGCGTTCGCCGTCTGTTACGCAGTAAGTTGCGTAAGGCCAGCTTGAATGTTTGCATAATGATTTTTCTCCAGCGGGAAACTTACTGCATTGCAATGCGGGTAACATTGCCATCATGTACCTGATAGAGATCGTCGGCTTCTGCAATAACCTGCGGGTCATGGGAGGAAAAGACCACCGTCACCGAATGTTCCTGCTGCAAACGCCGCAATAACTGCAAAATGGAGTTGCCGGTTTTGCTGTCCAGATTAGCCGTCGGTTCATCGGCCAGTACCAGAGAAGGGCGATGAATAAGAGCCCGGGCAATTGCGACACGCTGGCGTTGACCACCAGAGAGTTGCCCTGGTAACGATCGTGCTTTTTCAGCCAAACCGACGGTTTCCAGCATATTCATGATGGCGGATTTCCGCTGTGCAACCGTTGTACCTTGCAAGATAAGCGGGATCTCAACGTTTTCCCAAACGCTCAAGACGGGGATTAAATTAAAATTCTGAAAAATAAATCCAAGGTTACGGGCGCGAAATGCACTGCGTTGATCGTCATTCAAGCGTGACATTTCCTGCCCGGCAATCACCAGGCTGCCTTGATCGGGACAATCAATCCCACCAATAACATTCAATAAGGTCGTTTTACCACTCCCAGATTGACCAGATAATACGGTGAAACGTCGCGAGGCGATTTTTATATTAATATCTCTTAATGCCTCAACCTTGGACTGCCCCAATAAATAGTTTTTGCAAATCCCTTTAATCTCCACTGCCCACATTTTCTTTAATTCCTTTTAAATATAAAACGTCACTTCAAGAAAGAGGCAATAAACTCAGTCTAACACAAGTAAAAATACAAATTACACATTGACTCTATCTAATTAAGATTATACAGCACCTTAACAAAGCATATAGATATTTGTGCACTAAGGCTACGACAACATATTCTAAGTTTTTTCCTAATCATTAAGCCATTTATATTTTAATCGCATCATCAAGGCAAGCAACGCCCAACACCTTCAATATAAAAGTGATATCGTTTTCTTAACCCTAAGACCACCCTGAATAACATACAGAAAAATCAGGATATTTTTATTGATGAAGCGATTCTACAAAATTAATGCATTGTTAATGCATCTTATAAAATTGCAGGTAAGTAAGATAAGAATAGTTATTAATATACTGATGTAATCGGGTTAAAAACAACAGAATGATTAACAAAAAAACAAGAAATATCTTAACAAAGCTAAGATACAGCTGATAAATCACAGGTTCTAACTTTTTGCTAAGCTGAATAAATTGATAAAAAAACCGGCACACAGGCCGGTTTTTGACGTTATTGGCAGAACCCAATCACTCTACGGTAACGGACTTCGCCAGGTTACGCGGCTGATCCACGTCGGTACCCTTAATCAGCGCCACATAATAAGACAGCAACTGCAATGGTACGGTGTAGAAAATTGGTGCCACAATTTCTTCAACGTGCGGCAACTGAATGATGGTCATTCCTTCGCTGCTGACAAAGCCCGCATCCTGATCGGCAAACACGTACAGTTGACCACCGCGCGCGCGCACCTCTTCGATGTTGGATTTCAGTTTTTCCAGCAGTTCGTTATTAGGGGCCACCACAATCACCGGCATATCCGCATCGATCAGTGCCAACGGGCCGTGTTTCAACTCACCCGCAGCGTAGGCTTCTGCATGGATATAGGAAATTTCTTTCAGCTTCAGCGCCCCTTCCATTGCGATCGGATATTGATCGCCACGGCCAAGGAACAGCGCGTGATGCTTGTCGGAGAAACCTTCCGCCAGCGCTTCAATGCTCTTATCCAACGACAGCATCTGCTCGATACGTGCTGGCAACGCCTGCAGGCCGTGGACAATTTCATGCTCAACGCTTTCAGCCATACCCTTCAGGCGGCCAATACGCGCCACCAGCATCAACAACACGGCAAGCTGGGTGGTAAAGGCTTTGGTTGATGCCACACCGATTTCAGTACCCGCTTTGGTCATCAGTGCCAGATCGGATTCACGCACCAGAGAAGAACCAGCCACGTTACACACCGCCAGTGAACCCAGGTAGCCCACTTCTTTCGACAGACGCAGCGCGGCCAGCGTATCGGCGGTTTCACCGGACTGAGACAGGGTGACGATCAGGCTACCAGGACGCACAGCGGATTTGCGATAACGGAATTCAGAAGCGATTTCCACGTCACAAGGCACACCAGCCAGCGATTCGAACCAGTAACGTGCCACCATGCCGGAGTGATAAGAGGTACCACAGGCGATAATCTGTACGTGCTGCACTTTTGCCAGCAGTTCATCAGCGCGCGGACCCAACTCGCTCAGGTTGATCTGGCCATGGCTGAAACGCCCCTCGAGGGTGTTTTTCAACGCCATTGGCTGTTCAAAAATCTCTTTCTGCATGTAGTGACGGTAGGCGCCTTTATCACCGGCATCGTATTGCACCTGAGATTCAATCTCTGGGCGCTCAATGGCGTTACCCTGCTTGTCAAAAATGTTGACCGTGCGGCGGGTTACTTCCACTACGTCGCCTTCTTCCAGGAAGATAAAGCGGCGAGTCACCGGCAGTAACGCCAGTTGATCGGAAGCAATAAAGTTTTCACCTACGCCACGACCAATCACCAGCGGGCTGCCTGAACGAGCGGCGACCAGCACGCTAGGATCGCGGTTGTCCATCACCACCGCGCCGTACGCGCCACGCAGTTGCGGGATCACGCGCTGAACCACGTCCAGCAATGTACCGCCCTGCTTCTGCTCCCAATGCACCAAGTGAGCAATCACTTCGGTATCGGTTTCTGAGCTGAAGCGGTAACCGCGCTCGATCAGCAGTTCACGCAGCGGTTCGTGGTTTTCGATGATGCCGTTATGCACCACGGTGATGTAATCAGAAATATGAGGATGCGCATTCGCTTCGGTAGGTTCACCGTGCGTTGCCCAACGGGTGTGAGCAATACCGGTTCCCCCGTGCAGAGCATGATGTTCTGCCGCTTCGGCCAGTTTTTGCACCTTGCCGACACGGCGTAAACGGCTGACGTTACCTTCGGCATCAACCACGGCTAAACCCGCAGAGTCATAACCACGGTATTCCAAACGACGTAAACCTTCCAACAGGATTTCTGCAATATCACGTTGCGCTACTGCGCCTACAATTCCACACATCAGTTTGTATTCCTAATTAAACGCCTTTCGGGGCGCTTTCGATGCCTTGACCTGATTTTGCCGGTTTTTTACCGTGCATCCCCGAGCCTGTAGAGGGTGGGGTTATTATGTTTTGCTCTGTGCTCTACTGCGAAAGTACAGAGCAAAACAGGG
>JBAQHZ010000542.1:0-12056 GCA_049288585.1 Chania sp. | reverse complement strand
GTGTAATCCACACCAACACCGTAGTGATTACGCTTGAGGACAAACGTCTTGGTAAACACCGAACCGTCTTTGCCGGTAAAGGTCAGCGGGATACGCAGCTCATCCTGGCCATCTGCCAGTGTGAAGGTATCTTGCGCGGCTTCAAACAGAGGACGTTCGCCGTTTGCCGGGTTGTCCGGGCCGTTTCTGCCGGTTAGGCCGCTTTGTGCCTGATAGACAAACGCCGGTGTGGTTTCCAGCAGTTGGAATGGAGTCGATGAACCCAAAGAGTCCGGGTAGGCCAACAATTTAGCCTGTTCGATATCACCACCACGGGTATTGATGGTCAGCGACAGTACGTCAGTATTAACAGTAATCAGTTTACCCTGACCACTGGCTGGCAAAGCCTGGCTGGCAGCATCACCGGTAGCAGTGTTCGCAGTCTGTTGCGTGGTCTGAGCGGCTGGTTGCGGAGCATTGTCCGTTTGCCAGGTCTGCCAGATCATGAAAGACACGAACAGCAGAGCGATGAGGAAAAGATTGCGTTGCGAATCCATCGTTAGTGTTCTCTGTTATCGTCGGTTTTCGGCGGCACGGGATCATCGCCACCTGGGTTCAAAGGGTGGCATTTTAATACGCGTTTCAATGCTAACCAACTGCCTTTTAACATGCCAAACCTGCTTAATGCCTCAATTGCGTAATGAGAGCATGTCGGCTGGAAGCGACAACGAGGCCCAAGCAGCGGACTGATAACGAGCTGATACGCCCGTACCAGCCCTATCAGGATGCGGGAGCCTGGCGACAGTGGCGACGCCATAATTTTTCCAAAGCTTCCGTCAGCGCGCGGTTATCCAAATCCGCTATCCCTTTTTTAGCCACCACGACAAAATCCATCGCCGGTAACTCGTGCTGACGTAAACGGAAGCTTTCGCGGGTGAGGCGTTTGATCCGGTTGCGTTCATGCGCGCGTTTGACGTGTTTTTTGGCGACGGTAAGACCGATGCGGGGATGCCCCAGCTGGTTCAGGCGGCCGAGGATGGTGATTTGCGGCGTGCCAGCCCGTTGTGGCTGCTGGAAGACGAAAGTGAAATGAGTGGGAGTTAACAAACGTAACTCCCTGGGAAAAGCGAGCTTAACCACTCAGCGGGTTAGCTTTTATTACTTAGAAACAGTCAGACGAGTACGGCCTTTCGCACGACGGCGGGCCAGAACTTGACGACCATTTTTGGTGGCCATACGGGCACGGAAACCGTGGCTACGGTTACGCTTCAGTACGGACGGTTGGAAAGTGCGTTTCATAGCGATTTCTACCTAAACTTAAATGAATTACTGAGAAGTCAAATGCGTTTGGCTACTCGGCGTGAAGACTACCGACGCCTCAATCGCATATAAAGAGGCGGGATTGTAATAATTGTACAGTCCTGAGTCAATTCGCATCACGCATCAACCCTGCATATTTCGAGTCACAGCTTTCCTGCACCTTGAGATCTGCTGGGCATAGCCCTACCTGGTTGCTTGCCAAATACGGAACAAAATCCCGGCCTTGGCCCGTGGTCACCGCAGAATCCTGTCTGGCAAATCACTCACCGTTAAGGAACCAGGCATCACACGTAGGGCGAAGATTATACGGACTCGGGGTGAAATCGCAAGGATCCCGGTGCGATCCTGCGTGTTTAAAGCGAGGATCCTGCGTGGATAACAGGGTATAACTCGTTTATGTGGTAAAAACGTGCTGCCGCGGGATCAGATCTCATCAGCGTTGCGCTACAAGTGGCTAAAATACAATCACTCGCTAATGGCTGTGGATAAAATGGATCTAATCTGTGATGAAGGGGAGGATCTCTTGCGCATATTGCGTTATGATCCTTCATTCCGATCGCGATCCCAAATGAGGGATCGTCAGGGACATAAACCGTGAAAGGCGGTTCGCATGCCCCACAGGTTTTCGGCCGATGCCGGGCGTGTGTCAAAAAATCATGAGTTATAAAAAAGTAGCCTGATTCTTTTCTTTTTATTGATCTTGTTCGAGTGGAGTCCGCCGTGTCACTTTCGCTTTGGCAGCAGTGTCTTGCCCGATTGCAGGATGAGTTACCTGCCACAGAATTTAGTATGTGGATACGCCCATTGCAGGCGGAACTGAGTGACAATACCCTGGCGCTGTATGCGCCCAATCGTTTTGTGCTGGATTGGGTTCGCGATAAATACTTAAACAATATCAATGGGTTGCTAAACGACTTCTGCGGCACTGATGCGCCGCTGCTGCGTTTTGAAGTGGGCAGTAAACCGCTGACGCGAACCATTAGTCAGCCTGTTACGGCCAGCGTCAGCAGTGCGCCCGTGGCCCCCGTGGTGCGCATGGTTGCACCGTCGCGCCACAGTTGGGACAACGCGGCACCGCCCCCTGAGCTGTCATACCGTTCCAACGTGAATCCCAAGCACACCTTCGATAACTTTGTTGAGGGTAAATCTAACCAATTGGCGCGCGCGGCTGCCCGCCAGGTGGCAGATAATCCCGGCGGTGCTTATAACCCACTGTTCCTTTATGGTGGCACTGGCTTGGGTAAAACCCACCTGTTGCATGCGGTCGGTAACGGCATCATAGCGCGTAAGGCAAATGCCAAAGTGGTCTACATGCACTCGGAACGCTTTGTGCAAGACATGGTTAAGGCATTGCAGAACAACGCCATTGAAGAGTTCAAGCGTTACTACCGCTCGGTTGATGCGCTGCTGATCGACGACATTCAATTTTTTGCCAACAAAGAGCGTTCGCAGGAAGAGTTTTTCCACACCTTCAACGCCCTGCTCGAAGGCAATCAACAGATCATCCTGACCTCGGATCGTTATCCCAAAGAGATCAACGGCGTTGAAGATCGTCTGAAATCCCGCTTTGGCTGGGGCCTGACGGTGGCGATCGAGCCGCCGGAGCTGGAAACCCGCGTGGCGATCCTGATGAAAAAGGCCGACGAGAACGATATCCGTCTGCCGGGCGAAGTGGCGTTCTTTATCGCCAAACGCCTGCGTTCCAATGTGCGTGAGCTCGAAGGGGCGCTTAACCGGGTGATTGCCAACGCAAACTTTACCGGCCGTGCCATTACCATTGATTTCGTGCGCGAAGCGCTGCGCGATCTGCTGGCATTGCAGGAAAAGCTGGTCACCATCGACAATATTCAGAAGACGGTGGCGGAGTACTATAAAATCAAAATCGCGGACTTGCTGTCTAAACGGCGTTCGCGCTCGGTTGCCCGCCCGCGCCAGATGGCGATGGCATTGGCAAAAGAGCTCACCAACCACAGCCTGCCAGAAATCGGCGATGCGTTTGGTGGCCGCGACCATACCACGGTGTTGCACGCCTGCCGCAAGATTGAGCAGTTGCGTGAGGAAAGTCACGACATCAAAGAAGATTTCTCCAATTTAATCAGAACATTGTCGTCATAGCGCATATGAAATTTATCGTTGAACGTGAGCATCTGCTAAAACCGCTGCAACAGGTGAGTAGCCCATTGGGTGGCCGCCCAACGCTGCCGATTCTGGGTAACCTGCTGTTGCAGGTGACGGAAGGCTCCCTGTTGCTGACAGGAACCGATCTGGAGATGGAGATGGTGGCACGCGTTGCCCTGTCTCAGCCCCATGAAGTGGGCGCGACCACCGTCCCCGCGCGTAAATTTTTTGATATCTGCCGTGGCCTGCCGGAAGGCGCCGAGATTACCGTGCAGTTGGAAGGCGAGCGGATGCTGGTGCGTTCTGGCCGCAGCCGTTTCTCGCTGTCTACCTTGCCAGCGGTGGATTTCCCGAATCTTGATGACTGGCAGAGCGAAGTCGAATTCACCCTGCCGCAGGCGACGCTGAAGCGCCTGATCGAAGCCACCCAGTTCTCAATGGCGCATCAGGATGTGCGTTACTACCTGAACGGTATGCTGTTTGAAACCGAAGGGGAAGAACTACGCACCGTGGCTACCGACGGTCACCGCCTGGCGGTGTGTTCGATGCCGATTGGCCAGCCGTTGCCAACCCATTCGGTGATCGTGCCGCGCAAAGGGGTGATGGAGCTGGTGCGTCTGCTCGATGGCGGCGATACGCTGCTGCGCGTGCAGATTGGCAGTAACAATATTCGTGCCCACGTGGGGGATTTTATTTTCACCTCCAAGCTGGTTGATGGCCGTTTCCCGGATTATCGCCGCGTATTGCCGAAGAACCCGGATAAAACGCTGGAAGCGGGCTGCGACTTGCTCAAGCAGGCGTTTGCCCGTGCGGCTATTTTGTCGAACGAGAAGTTCCGCGGCGTGCGTTTATACGTCAGCCAGAACCAGCTCAAGATCACCGCCAATAATCCAGAACAGGAAGAGGCGGAAGAGATCCTCGATGTCAGCTATGACGGCACCGAGATGGAGATTGGTTTCAACGTCAGTTACGTGCTGGATGTGCTGAATGCGCTCAAGTGTGAAGATGTGCGTCTGTTGCTGACCGACTCGGTCTCCAGCGTGCAGATCGAAGACGGTGCCAGTAAGGCGGCAGCTTACGTCGTCATGCCAATGCGGTTGTGATTTATGCTCGGGCTATCTTGCTTGCCATTTTACGATTGGGCAGTGCTCGCAATCCTAACGTACTCTGTGTACGCTCCGGTTGCTGTGCGGCTTGCCGCACGTAAACTGCCTGCGCCTATAACGCCCTTATATTGAGCGTAGTTTTCCTGGTAATGGAATTGGCATGGCATTAACGCGTTTACTGATTAAAGATTTCCGTAATATTGAAGCTGCCGATCTGGCTCCCGCGCCAGGATTTAACTTCCTGGTGGGGCCCAACGGCAGCGGTAAGACCAGCGTATTGGAAGCGGTGTATACGCTTGGCCACGGGCGAGCGTTTCGCAGCCTGCAGGCCGGGCGGGTGATCCGCCACGATCAGCCGGAGTTCGTATTACACGGCCGGATCATCGAAGGCACAGAACGTGAATTATCGGTGGGATTAAGTAAGAGCCGTCAGGGTGACAGCAAAGTGCGTATTGATGGCAGCGATGGTCACAAAGTGGCTGAGCTCGCCCAGCTATTACCGATGCAGTTGATCACCCCTGAAGGTTTTACTCTGCTAAACGGCGGGCCGAAATATCGGCGCGCTTTCCTGGACTGGGGCTGTTTTCACAATGAACCCGGTTTTTTCACCGCCTGGAGCAACCTGAAAAGGTTACTGAAGCAGCGCAATGCCGCGCTGCGCCAGGTCAGCCGCTATGCGCAGATTCGCGCCTGGGACCAGGAACTGATCCCGTTGGCCGAACGCATCAGCGAGTGGCGGGCATCCTACAGCAGCGCAATTGCCGCGGATATCACCGCGACCTGCGCGCAGTTTTTGCCCGAATTTGCCCTGAGTTTCTCTTTCCAGCGCGGCTGGGACAAAGAGAGCGACTACGGAGAGCTGCTGGAGCGCCAGTTTGAGCGCGACAGGGCGTTAACCTATACCGCGCTGGGGCCGCATAAGGCGGACTTCCGTATTCGTGCCGAAGGCACGCCGGTAGAGGATATGTTATCGCGCGGTCAGCTTAAGCTGCTGATGTGCGCATTGCGCTTGGCGCAGGGTGAGTTTCTCACCCGCCAGAGCGGGCGGCGTTGCCTGTATCTGATTGATGATTTTGCCTCCGAGCTGGACACCGGCCGTCGCCGGTTGCTGGCCGATCGCCTGAAAGCCACCCAGGCTCAGGTTTTTGTCAGCGCAGTCAGCGCTGAACAAGTAACCGACATGATGGGTGAAAAGGGCAAGATGTTCCGCGTGGAACAGGGTAAAATAGAGGTTCAACCACAGGACTAAAATGAGCGAGAAACGTTGATGTCGAATTCTTATGACTCCTCAAGTATCAAGGTATTAAAAGGGCTGGACGCCGTGCGTAAGCGCCCAGGCATGTATATCGGCGATACTGATGACGGCACCGGTCTGCACCACATGGTGTTCGAGGTTGTGGACAACGCTATCGACGAATCACTCGCTGGCCACTGTAGTGACATTCAGGTGACAATCCACGCCGATAACTCCGTTTCAGTACAGGATGATGGCCGTGGTATCCCAACCGGTATTCACGAAGAGGAAGGGGTGTCTGCGGCGCAGGTCATCATGACCGTGTTGCACGCTGGCGGTAAATTTGACGACAACTCCTATAAAGTTTCCGGCGGCCTGCATGGCGTGGGCGTATCGGTCGTTAACGCCTTGTCCGAGAAGCTAGAGCTGGTGATCCGCCGTGAAGGCAAGGTGCACGAGCAGACTTACTGTCACGGCGAGCCGCAGGGCCCGCTGAAAGTGACGGGTGACTCCGAGAAAACCGGTACCACCGTGCGTTTTTGGCCGAGCTACCAGACCTTTACCAATAACATCGAATTCGAATACGAAATTCTGGCCAGGCGCCTGCGTGAGCTGTCGTTCCTGAACTCCGGCGTTTCTATTCGCCTGAAAGACAAGCGCGATGGCAAAGAAGACCACTTCCATTACGAAGGGGGTATCAGAGCCTTTGTCGAATACCTGAACAAGAACAAAACCCCGATCCACCCAACGGTGTTCTATTTCTCCACCGTGAAAGACGATATCGGTGTGGAAGTTGCATTACAGTGGAACGATGGTTTCCAGGAAAACATCTACTGCTTTACCAACAACATCCCGCAGCGTGATGGGGGCACCCACCTGGCCGGTTTCCGTGCCGCCATGACCCGTACCCTGAACAACTACATGGATAAAGAAGGCTACAGCAAGAAGTCCAAGATCAGCGCGACCGGTGATGATGCGCGTGAAGGGCTGATTGCCGTGGTCTCGGTGAAAGTGCCGGATCCGAAGTTTTCTTCACAGACCAAAGACAAACTGGTGTCTTCCGAAGTGAAAACGGCGGTTGAATCGCTGGTGAACGAGAAGCTGGTGGATTACCTGATGGAAAACCCATCAGATGCCAAAATCGTTGTCGGTAAAATCATTGATGCTGCCCGTGCTCGTGAAGCAGCGCGTAAAGCGCGTGAAATGACCCGCCGTAAAGGCGCGTTGGATCTGGCTGGCCTGCCGGGCAAACTGGCGGACTGCCAGGAGCGCGATCCGGCGCTGTCTGAACTGTACCTGGTGGAAGGGGACTCTGCGGGCGGCTCGGCAAAACAGGGGCGTAACCGTAAGAACCAGGCGATCTTGCCGTTGAAGGGTAAAATCCTCAACGTTGAGAAAGCCCGTTTCGACAAAATGCTGTCTTCGCAGGAAGTGGCTACGCTTATCACCGCGCTGGGCTGCGGCATTGGCCGTGATGAATACAACCCAGATAAGCTGCGCTATCACAGCATCATCATCATGACCGATGCCGACGTCGATGGCTCGCACATCCGTACGCTGCTGTTGACCTTCTTCTATCGCCAGATGCCGGAAATCATCGAGCGTGGCCACGTGTTTATCGCCCAGCCACCGTTGTATAAGGTGAAAAAAGGCAAGCAAGAGCAGTACATCAAAGACGACGAAGCGATGGACCAGTACCAGATCTCCATCGCGCTCGACGGCGCTACGCTGCACACCAATGCGGTCGCCCCGGCTTTGGCAGGTGAACCATTGGAAAAACTGGTGGCTGAACACTACAGCGTTCAGAAACTGATCGGTCGTATGGAGCGTCGCTACCCGCGCGCGTTGCTGAACAACCTGATCTACCAGCCTACTCTGCAGGGTGGCGATCTGGGCGATCGCGCCATAGTGCAGGCGTGGATTGAATCACTGGTGAAATTGCTGAACGATAATGAACAGCATGGCAGCAGCTACGACTTTGTGATTAATGATAACCTTGAGCGTCAGATCTTTGAGCCAGTGCTGCGTATTCGTACCCACGGTGTGGATACCGACTATGACCTGGACTTCGATTTCATCCACGGCGGTGAATATCGCAAGCTCTGTGCGCTGGGTGAAAAACTGCGCGGTCTGCTCGAGGAAGATGCCTATATTGAGCGTGGCGAACGCCGTCAGCCGGTAGACAGCTTCGAACAGGCGCTGGAATGGCTGGTGAAAGAGTCACGTCGTGGTCTGTCGGTGCAGCGTTATAAAGGTCTGGGTGAAATGAACCCGGAACAGCTGTGGGAAACCACCATGGATCCCGAGCAGCGCCGTATGCTGCGTGTGACCGTGAAAGACGCTATCGCGGCTGACCAACTGTTCACCACCCTGATGGGTGATGCGGTTGAACCACGTCGTGCCTTTATCGAAGAAAACGCGCTGAAAGCGGCGAATATCGATATCTAACGCGAAAATTTGCGATTAAAAATCCGCGCCGGGCAACTCGCGCGGATTTTTTTATGCCGTTTTTAGCCCTGATATGGCAAGCTGAAGTATGACGGGTATAGCATGAGGAAAACTACTGGGAGAGGCTTTAATGGCTATTGAACTGATTGCAATTGATATGGATGGTACGCTGCTCGATCCGCAGCACCAGATTACGCCAGCGGTAAAGCAGGCGATTAGCGCCGCACGCAGCCAAGGGGTGCATGTGGTGTTAGCCACCGGGCGGCCCTATGTGGGCGTGCGAGACTATCTGCGTCAGTTAGATATTCAGGGCAGTGGTGATTTCTGTATTACCTATAACGGCGCCTTAGTGCTACAAGCGGCGGATGGTGCCTGCATTTTGCAGGAAACGCTGGGTTTTGAGGATTATCTCTATTTTGAACAGATGGCGCGGGAGTTTGGCGTTCATTTCCAGGCGTTTGATTTCGATACCCTGTACACGCCGAACAGAGATATCGGCAAATACACGGTCCACGAAGCCGCCATGACCGGTATCCCGTTGAAATACCGCAGCGTTGAAGAGATGGATCGCGCTATCCGCTTCCCGAAAGTGATGATGATTGATGAACCGGCGTTGCTGGAGCGTGCCATTGCCCGCTTGCCAGCTGAAGCGCTGGAGCGTTACACCATTATGAAAAGTGCGCCTTTCTATCTGGAGATTCTGCACAAGCAAGTGGATAAAGGCGCCGGGGTGAAAATGCTGGCCGATCATCTCGGCATCAAACAGCAAAACGTGATGGCGCTGGGCGATCAGGGCAACGATATTGCAATGATCGAATATGCCGGGGTTGGCGTGGCGATGGGCAACGCCATTCCTGAACTGAAAGAGATCGCCCAGTTTGTGACGAGCACTAACACCGAAGACGGCGTGGCGCGCGCGATCGAAAAGTTTGTGCTGGATGTTTAATAGATAGCCAAAGCAACCTGCCGTCAGCGCCCTCTCCCGCGGGGAGAGGGCTGGGGTGAGCAGCTACACCCCGCCCTGAACATGGCAATTATTGCTGACTCTCATCGCTAACGGCCTTCAGGTATTTCTCCAGTACGATGTTTTTACCGCACAGCACCACGGCCACTTTTTTCCCCTGAAACTCCGGGGCCAGTTTGCAGGCCGCGGCTAATGCTACACCGGCAGCACCTTCAATGATCCAGCGATCGCTGGCGGCAATCATGCGCATTGCCTGCTTGATCTCCTGTTCGCTAACCAGCACTTTGCGGTCGATCACCTGCTGGCACAACGGGAACGTGATCGCACCCGGCTCAACGCCGCCAGCGGTGCCGTCAGACAGTGTCTCCTGCTCTTCCACCGGGTAGATATGCCCGGCTTCCAGCGCACTGTACATGCTGGTGGCATTTTCCGGCCAACATGCAACAATCTGCGTTTTCGGCGACAATTGCTTCAGTACGCTACCGATACCGGCAATATAACCACCACCACCGACGGCAACGAACACCGCATCCAGATCGGGCTGTTGCTCTACCATTTCCATACCGCAGGTGCCCTGACCGGCCACGACCTGGGGGTCGTTGTAAGGAGAAATGTAGGTTTTATGCTGTTCGCGGGCGGCTTTTTCCCCGGCCAGTTCAGCATTCAACGCATCACCCGCGATCAGCTCCACCTGGCCCCCGAGTGCGCGAATGGTTTCCAGCTTGATGGCGGCGGCGCTTTCAGGGGCATATACCGTGACGTTAACGCCCATCAGCTTGCCCGCCAGTGCTACCGCCTGACCATGGTTGCCCGTAGACGCCGCGATGACCCCTTGCTGACGCTGTTCATTGTTCAGCAGGCGCAACTTATTGCTCGCTCCACGGAATTTAAACGAGCCGGTATGCTGCAAATGGTCGCATTTCAGATACAGTTCACAGCCCAGTTGTTGCGAAAGCAGTACGCTGCGCTCCAAAGGCGTGACGCGAACCTGTGGGCGTAACAATTGGTGCGCCAAGACAATCTCATCAAATAAACTATTCATACCGATTCCTTTAAACTTTCAATACCTACCCATCATACTTCAAGTTGTCTGTGCGATGCCTGATAATGGGCTCATCTTGCTTGACCGAAATAGATAGCGAAAAAACAGGAGGCTACGCCATGAGCCATCGGGAACAACAACTGACGTTTGCTCCGCGCAATCATCAGCTAACCAACATTAACGTCTGGACGCCATGCAGCCAGTGGCTGGCCTACGATGTTCGCCCTAACGGTGCCTCCTTTACCGGATTGACCATTGAGCGCGTGAATGCAGTGAATGGTGAAGTTGAAGTGGTGTATCGGGCACAGCACGGGGCGCATGTGGGCGTGGTGACGGTCAGCCCGGATACACCGGCACGTTACGCGTTTATCCATGGGCCCGAACACCCGGACAGCCATTGGCATTACGATTTTCACCATCGTCGCGGCGTGATTGTCTGCGAGCCGGATCGCGAACTGGCGATCACCCTGGATGCGATGGATATTACCGCCCCTTACACGCCGGGAGCCCTGCGCGGCGGTACGCATGTGCATGTGTTCAGCCCGGATGGCAGCCGCCTGAGTTTCACCTATAACGATCACGTGATGCACGAACGCGATCCGGCGTTGGATTTGCGCAACGTTGGCGTCGCGGTGCCGTTGCATGGCGTGAATCCGCCCAAGCAGCATCCGCGTGAGTACGACGGCACTCACTATTGCGTACTGGTCAGCTCAACCACGCCAACTCCGCTGCCGGGCAGCGATCAGATCAATCGTGCTTATGAAGAGGGTTGGGTTGGGCAACGGGGTTATCTCAAAACCGATGGTAGCCGCCAGCGCTGGGCATTGGCGTTTATCGGCGATACGCTTTCTACGCAGGGTGAAAAACTGCCCGAAGTGTTTGTCGTCGATCTGCCGGAAAACGATGCCGATTACGCCAAAGCCGGTAGTGCGCCGCTGCAAGGCACCGACAGCACATTGCCCGCACCGCCGCTCGGCGTAAAGCAGCGGCGGCTGACGTTTACCGGCCAACGTCGCTATCCTGGGGTAGCGACGACGCCGCGCCACTGGCTGCGCAGTTCTCCAGAGGGTGATGCCATCGCCTTTCTGATGCAGGACGATCGTGGCGTTGTGCAATTGTGGACCATTTCGCCTAACGGTGGTCAGCCGCATCAGGTGACGGAAGGGGTACACAGTATCCAGTCGGCGTTCAGTTGGCATCCGCAGGGGGGCAAGATTGCACTGGTGTGCGATAACAGCGTGATGTTGTGCGACGTGGGCGACGGTAAAATGCAACGTTTGACGCCGCGAACCTCACAGCCGCCGCAGGGTGATGCCGTGGTGTTTTCGCCAGACGGTAAGCAGGTGGCGTTTATGCGCGAGGTTGAGGGATTCCGCCAGATTTTTACTGTGACAGTCTAAATGTGGGCCATACGGCCCACAATCAGTGAGAAGGGGCGTTCATACCCTGGCCAGGGTTTCCGCTGGTGGCCTGATTTTGCTCTTCATCCTGTTGGATGCGTGCCTTGGGGGATTTTGCTTTTTTATCGCTGTCTGAACGCAGGTAGTCGTAAGGTAATAACAGGGTGTCCATCGCCGCTGATAACGGCAGGTCAATCGCCAACAGTGGGATCATCGTCCAACTGGTGTCATCTTTTTTCATCATATCGACGTTGGCACGTGTGCCAGCATAATATCCCTGATCGGCACCGGTGTGGCTCATCACACTGGAGCAGCCGCTGGTGGTCAACAACATGCAACTGGTCGCTATCACTTTCAGAGGTTTCATTAATCCATCCAGAAGGGTACGATTTCCCTTAAATTTGCTTTATTACTTGAAGCTGTAGCGTCGTTGGCTGCGCAAGCG
>JBAQHZ010000541.1:0-2212 GCA_049288585.1 Chania sp. | reverse complement strand
GCAAGCATACCGGCAAATATCAGGGCAGTAACGCCCAGCAGGATCTTCTTCATTTGTGCCTCGTAAAACTGCTAACGGAAATGCTACAGATAATAATGATAAACAACTGGCTACCAGCAAAGAAATGTTTGCTCGGGCGGCAGAATAGCAGATGATGCGGCAGAAAGGGCGGGCGACCTATCGGATAACGCTGAAACCTAGCGCAAAAAGGCATGCCAAAAATGCTGGCATGCCTTAGAGATGGGCTACTGTTCCATATCGAGCAACAGCGGGATATCACAGCGCTTCGCCATACGGTTACGGTAAGCCTCGACGTTGTCTGGCAATGTGACGCCAGCGACGATCGACAGCGAACGCAACAGCGGGAACAGGTGGATATCATCGGTAGATAGAGTGCCATTAACCGCGTCAGGCGACTGGATCAGCGTAGCAAGGGTTTCCAGATCGCTTTCCAACTGAGCAATTAAATCCGCGCTGTCTGCCAGATGGGTGGCAAAATCGCCCATCGCTGCCTGTTTTTTATCGCTGAAATAACGGCGCGCATTGTCAGTGGCGAACTCTTCGAAATCGGCATTGGCAAAACGCGGCAGCAACAGTTTGCCGGTATAGCTGTTGGCCTGCTGCAACCAGTCGGCAATCGCCGGGTTGGTGTTGCCGGTCAGCAGCGGTTTCTCCTCAAGGTTATCGACGTAATGCACAATATCCATGCTTTCTGGCATGTAGCTTCCGTCGTCCTTTTGCAGGATGGGCGCCATTTTCTTGCCGATCATACCTATGGGCGTAGCTTCGTCATCGCTGAGTAGGGTAACCAGACGTACTGATAGATTTTTTAGGCCGAAGATCATGCGGGCCTTCACGCAGAATGGGCAATGATCATAAATAAACAGTTTCATGCTTGCTCCCGTTATCAGGTTTTAACAGCAATAGTTATCACAGCCTAGGTAGGCTGCCGCGCAAAGTTCTTGTTATATACCCTTCATACTTCAAGTTGCTTGGGTGTTGGCTGCGCTCTGTCGCCTACAAGCAACTCGAATTATTTTGGGTAAATAATGCATTAATATGCACTTTCTTGCGCTCGTTTTTGCACTACCAGGACGGCCGCCACTGTTGAGTTATGAGTTAGCCCTCATTCACGCTGGGTGCCGGAGCAATGGCGCGCGGGTTGAACTGCCAGTATAAGGCAAACAGCGTGATGAATCCCACCAACCCCAGCAGGAACCAGGGTAATTCCGGTCTGCCAAGTGCATGGCCGGTATCATACATCCAGCCACCGCCGGTATAACCCAGCGCACCGCCCAAAGCCAGACCTAAGCGGCTGAAACCCATATAGCTGCCACGCGCCCGTGGATCGGCCAGCGAAGCGCTCAGGGTTTCACGCGCGGGTTCGGCAATGATCGAACCCAGATAGAAACAGCAAATCAGGGTAAATACCGCCTGCAAACTGGTTGCCAGGCCTACCGGTATCAAGCTGAGGGTCATCAGCAACAAACCGGCCATCAGGCGTTGTTCCAGCCGGAAGTGTTTTTCGCTCCAGCGCGCCAAAGGATAAAGCAGCGACAGCGACAGCGCCGCTTCAATGGCATACATCCATTTCACCGCCGCCGGTGAACCGGCAATTTCATTCACAATGATTGGCAGCATCAGCATAACCTGCACCGACAGCATGTAATAACCGGTCAGGGTCAGTACATAGGTCAGGAAACGGCGGTCACGCAACACGCGCATCATGCCTTCTTTCATTGGCGCACGAACGGTGGAAATGCGATAGGCGGGCAGTAACCAGGCGTTCCAACCGGCGGCCAGCACGAAAATCCCGGCCCCCGTCCAGCAAACAAAGTGGAAATCGTATTGCAGCAACCAACTGCCGATCAGCGCGCCGACCACCGCACCGGCGCTGTCTTGCATCATCAGCAGGGAAAAGAAGCGGCTACGTTCGTGCGGACGGGTTAATTTGATCACCAGTGCGGTACGCGGCGGATCGAACAGCGTGCCGCCAATCGCCGAAAGCGCACAGGAAAACCACAGCAGCCAAGGCTGATCCGCCATCGCCATAGTGGCAAAGCCTGCGGCGCGCAACAGCATACCGGTGACAATCATCGGTTTGGCACCGAAACGATCGGCAATGGCACCGCCAAAAATCCCCAGCCCTTGTTGCACCAGTTGGCGCAGGCCCAGCGCAATGCCCACTACCACGGCTGCCCAGCCAAGCTGA
>JBAQHZ010000540.1:0-2112 GCA_049288585.1 Chania sp. | reverse complement strand
AGTCCGGTGAAGGGCCGATAGAGATGCAGGCGCAGAACGGCAACCTGCGGTTGTTTGCGGAGAAGAAACTCACCCTAAGCTCCGCCGACGATATCTCGTTCGCCGGTAAGAAGCGCATCACGCTGATAGGTGGCGGCAGCTACGTGAAAATCGAGATGGGGAAGATTGAATACGGCACCACGGCGCAGTATGTGCGTAAGGTAAAACGCACGGCGAAGGCGGGCAAGGCGTCGCAACAGCCTGAAATCCCCTGGCTGGCCGACCCGGTAAAAAACAGTGCTAATGCGTTGATGCAATATCGGTATCACGATGATGCTCCGGTGGTGGGTGCTCCCTTTACTGCCACCTTGGCGGATGGCTCGGTACGAACCGGGAGCCTTGATGGTTCAGGCTATTTACACCTGGAAGATATCCCTGCCGGGGGAGTACAGGTGCAGTTTGGTGCCGATGCGCGGAGTTACCTGAGAAAAGATAAAACGGATAATCAGCAATTTATCAGTGCCAAGCCTGATGAATCCGATATTGATGCGCTGATTGCGAAACACAGTGGAGGTGTGGAATGAGTGTGCCAGGTTATGCGTGGTTTAAAGAAACCAGCCTGGAAACAGGGCAGTGGATCTGGGGTACTCTTCAAGGCTCGTTCAATGAAAAGCAGACTATCAGCCAGATTATTGTTGATGCAGTAATCGGCATGATCCCACTGGTTGGCGATGTGACGGCGGTGCGTGACCTGCTTGCTGTTTCCATTGGCTTGGCGAAAGAGCCGAAAAAACGGGAAAGCGTCACGGAATGGGTGTTTCTGGTGATTTTGCTGTTTGCGCTGATCCCGGTGATTGGCGGGGTGATCAAAGGTGTCGGGCGACTGGCGCTCATGGTGACTAAGGAAGCGGCAGAAAACGCGAAAGTCCTCAGTGATGTGGTTCAGTTTCTCAACCGTATGGGTGAGGGTAATGCCGTTAAATGGCTGAATAAACTGAATGTCGTGCAGTATCAGGCCCAACTGATTGAGAAAATGAGTGATTTTTGCCACACGGTGATCACTGCGATTAATCAGATCCTGAAAGCACGTATCGGACGCCTATTACCAGAAAAATGGCAGGTAGGGTTAATCAGTGTGCGTGATGGTTTTGCCGCCTTGCAGCCACTGGCGGAGAAAATGATCCCGCAGGCATTGAAAGAGCTGGATGCAAACCTGCGGGTGCTGCAGGCGCTGGTCTACAAAGGCGAAATACATACGGTTGCCACCGGAGCGGGGCGCGCACAGGTGCGTAGGGAAGCGGAGGCTGTTTTGCTTGAGAGGGAAATCTATAACCAAGCAAAGCAGGGTACACGTTTCCCAAGCAACGTAGCAGAAGTTTCGAAACGCCAAGAACTACAACAGCAGTATGCCAAACCGGGTTACCCAGATTTACTGGCAAAAGAGGGTGAGAGTCCTGCGTTTGGAAAGACTGAGGTTTTTCCTCATATAGCGTCATTTAGTGGCAAAATAACGGCAATGGACGCGCATGAATTAGCCGGTAGTACTCTTTATCGGGTTTTTGGCCCTGCTTCGACAAACGCAGCTGAAAGTTATGCTGGCGGACGAGCTATCGCATTTTGGGGTTACGGTAAGCCACCAGGGTCAGCAGAGGAGTGGCGGATACCAGCAGCTGTACTGGATGAATGGAACGGAAATGGGTTTATAGTAATAGCGCAATTGCCGGATAATTTATCAAACAGAATGCCTAATGTGAACGCGTGGCATGGCAAAATTGCTGAGCAGTTTGGTACTACTTTACCTAAGCAATACCTTGCAGGTGGTGGTGAGCAAGTGATTATTAATTTGGGTGAGTTGGCGCAAAAAATTTCTGATATTGGGCAAGAAGTGAAACTCAGTGGTAAAGCTATTAGTAAAGAAGTCAACGGCATTAAATTGGAATTTAGACCAACGGGGTGGCAGGAGGTTAACGGGAAATATGGTTTTGATGCTTCAAAACATGTCAAACCTCCCTTTGTGGAAACTCGTAAGCTCGCAGATACAGAATTGCAAAGCAAGCTGGGACAGCGAACTACAGTAAGTGGAATTCGTGCAGAACGTCAATCCTCTCAGTCTGAACAGGAGTAACCCAATGG
>JBAQHZ010000539.1:0-8873 GCA_049288585.1 Chania sp. | reverse complement strand
GCCATTGAGCGAGTAAGCAGCAGGTAAAATATCAATCAGCGATTACCCTGATAGGCCGCCGCCACGCGTTTAAAGTATTCCGTCAGGTAGTTAATACACACTTGCACTTTTAGCGGCAGCTTGTCCTTCTTGGTGTACAGGGCGTATACCGGGCGGGGATCTGAGTGGTAGCGCTTGAACAGAATTTCGATCTCACCGCGTTTGATCTCTTCGATCACCCACATCAGCGGGACATAAGCGATGCCAGCCCCGGCATTCAGCCAGCGGACCATGGTTTGCGAGTCATTGGTCACGAAGCGCCCCTGTGGGGAAATGCGCGTACTGATGCCTTCCGGGGCCATCAGCTCGAATTCGCTGTCTGGCCGCACGCTGTATTCCAGCCAGGAGAAATTCACCATATCGCTCGGTTTTTGCGGCGTGCCGTGTTGGTTGAGGTAGCTTTTGGCGGCGCAAACCACCATCGGCATCGACCCCAAGCGCGTGGAAAACAGGCTGGAATCCTGCAACGCACCGGTGCGGATCACCAGATCCAATCCGTCGGTAATCAGATCGGGGGCCGGGATACCGGTAACCAGATTCACCGTTAAGCCTGGGTACTCTTGCAACATTTCGGCGGTCATGGTGGCCAGCACGTTTTGCGCCATGGTGGAGGAACTGCCAATGCGCAGGGTGCCGATTGGGGTATTGTTCAGCGCATACAGTTGTTCATGCACTGCGGTGGCTTCCTGCAGCATCCGGCGGCAACCTTGATAGTAGATCTTGCCCGCTTCGGTCAGGCCGATACTGCGCGTGCTGCGGTTAAGCAGCTTCACTTGCAGATCATTTTCCAGTTTGGACACTGTCTGGCTGATGGACGAAACGCTCATATCGAGCTGGCGCGCCGCCGCAGTAAACGACCCACACTCAACAACTTTGGCGAACACTGACATCCGTTTTAGTCTTTCCATTGTTCACTCTGGCTTAAAAGTGATTTAGATCACATATTGTAGATGAGCTTATAGTAAGCAGGCTAATATAACCGGGTCGGGTGTATCCTTCTGAGCGCTTGAGCGTGGTCAGCAATGTCGCGGTTTATTGTCGTCTGTCATGCATTCCCTTTCATGAGTCTAAGTTCGTAGTTTAACCCTTTTTTCAGGTTCGTGGCCTGGCAACTGTCTAGGTGCGACGTTTGGCGTCCGTTAGCCAAAATGTAAAGAGAATGTGAAATCAACAGGGCGCGATCCCCGGTGCAGTAAACAATTAAGGAAAAAGTGATGAGTTTGCTTCCGGTTATGGTCATTTTTGGGATGTCGTTCCCGCCGGTTTTTTTTGAGCTGTTGGCGTCATTGGTGCTGTTTTTTGTCATGCGTCGCCTGCTGCTGCCGACCGGGATTTACGATTTTGTCTGGCATCCCGCGCTGTTCAATACTGCGCTGTATTGCTGCTTGTTTTATCTGGTTTCATGTCTTTTTGTTTGAGGTGGCTGTGAAAACTTTTTCAATACAAATAACCCGAATCGCGATCACGTTGATTTTTGTCGTGCTGGCCGCCATTGCGGTGTTCAAGTCCTGGTCGTTTTACACCGAATCGCCGTGGACGCGTGATGCCAAATTCACCGCCGACGTGGTGGCGATTGCCCCAGACGTCAGCGGCCTGCTGACCGAGATACCGGTTACTGACAACCAACTGGTGAAGAAGGGCCAGATCCTGTTTGTGATCGATCAGCCACGCTACCAGCAGGCGCTGGCGCAAGCCAATGCCGATGTCGCCTATTATCAGGCGCTGGCCGAAGAGAAGAAACGTGAGGCTGGCCGCCGCGTGCGCTTGGGCATTCAGGCGATGTCGCAGGAAGAGATCGATCAGTCGAGCAACTCATTGCAAACCGTGCAGCACCAGTTGGCCAAGGCGATGGCTACCCGCGATCTGGCACAGTTGGATCTCGATCGCACTACGGTACGTGCGCCCGACGACGGCTGGGTAACCAACCTGAACGTGCACGCTGGGGAATTTATCACCCGTGGCTCCACCGCCGTGGCGTTGGTGAAGAAAAACACCTTCTACATTCTGGCCTATCTGGAAGAAACCAAACTGAACGGCCTGCAGCAAGGCGATCGGGTGGAAATCACCCCGCTGGGCAGCAACCGCATTATGCATGGCACCGTCGACAGCCTGGCGGCGGCGGTGAATAACAACAGCAGCACCGTTAACAGTAAGGGATTGGCGTCGATCGACAGCAACCTGGAATGGGTGCGCTTGGCGCAGCGCGTGCCGGTGAAAATTGTGCTGGATGAGAAGGATCAGCAGCATCCCTACCCGGCGGGAACCACCGCCACCGTGGTGATTACCGGCAAGAACGACAGCAACGACAACGGTTCGCCGTTTATCCGGCTGATGCACCGGTTACGTGAGTTTGGCTGATGACGAGCCCAACCTTTATTCGCCTGAGATTTGCCTGCAAACTCAGCTTTGCGATTGTTTTTGCCCTGTTCGTCGGTTTTCACCTTAACTTGGAAACCCCACGCTGGTCGGTGCTGACGGCAGCGATCGTCGTGGCCGGGCCTGCGTTTGCCGCAGGGGGTGAGCCGTTTTCTGGTGCGATCCGTTATCGCGGCTGGCTGCGCATTATCGGCACCTTTGTGGGCTGTTTTGTCGGCCTGGTGATTATCGTCACCTGCGCGCGCGCGCCCGTGGTGATGCTGATGCTGTGCTGCGTCTGGCTTGGAGTCTGTACCTGGATTTCATCGCTGGTCAGAGTTGAGAACTCCTATGCCTGGGGGCTGGCGGGCTATACGGCGCTGATTATTATCGTCACCTCGGCCAGCAGCACCTCTGCGCTGATGCAAGCGCCGCAGTTCGCGCTTGAGCGCTGTAGCGAGATTGTGCTCGGTATTCTCAGCGCGGTGTTGGCCGATCTGCTGTTTTCGCCGCGTTCGATCAAACAGGATATCGATCGCGTAGTTGATCAACTGCTGGTAGGGCAATACCGGCTGATGCAGATGTGTATCAGCAATGCAGAAAAAGAAGATATCGACCGTGCCTGGGGCGATCTGGTGAAAAGCACCACCGCTTTGAACGGGATGCGCAGCAACCTGATGTTGGAGTCTTCGCGTTGGCCGCGGGTAAACCAGCGGGTACGCGTACTGCATACCCTTTCACTGACGCTGATTACTCAGGCCTGTGAAACCTACCTGATCCTGCTGAATTACCCCAATGCGGTGAAGGATAACATTCGCGAGCTGTTGCTGATGCCCGCTGAAACGCCGCAGGAAGTGCATCAGCACTTGAAACAGGTACGTCAGGTATTGGCCACCAACCTCACCAATGAAACCCTGGTTACGGTCAGTACCTGGGTGGGTACGGCGACGCGCTACCTGCTGGTGGCGAAAGGGGTGCACACCAATAGCGGCATCAACGCCGTTGAAAACGAGATACTGGCCAGTGAAGTGGTGGTGAAAACGGCTTCGGCGGAAGGTCATCATGCGTTGATTAACGGCCTGCGTTCTTGGGCGGCCACGTCTATCGGCTGTTTGTTCTGGCTGTGGACCGGTTGGACCTCCGGCAGCGGCTGCATGGTGATGATCGCCGTGGTGACCGCCTTGGCGATGCGTACGCCGAACCCAAAAATGATGGCGTTCGATTTCCTGTTGGGGGTGCTGATCGCCTTCCCGATGGGGGCGCTGTTCTATATGTTTATCCTGCCACAGACCCAGCAAAGCATGTTCCTGCTGTGTCTGAGCCTGGGCACGCTGGCGTTTTTCATCGGTATTGAAGTGCAGAAGCGCCGCCTGGGCTCGCTGGGCACCTTGGCGAGTACCATTAATATCATCGTGTTGAGCAACCCGATGCATTTTTCGGTGACGACGTTTATCGACAGCGCCATCGGCCAGATCATCGGCTGTTTTGTCGCGATGATCGTGCTGTTCCTGATCCGTGATACCTCCCGCGAGCGCACAGGCCGCACGCTGATGAACCAACTGGTCAGCAGCGCCGTTTCGGCATTGACCACCCAGGCGGCGCGTCGCCGTGAAAACCACCTGCCAGCGCTGTATCAGCGCTTGAATCAGTTGCTGATGATGTTCCCGAACGACATTGCCAAATACCGCCTGGGGCTTAACCTGATTATCGCTCACCAGCGCATGCAGATGACCGAGATCCCGGCCAAGGAAGAGCTGTCGGTGTTCCATAAGCAGATCCGCAATACCGCCGATCACGTGGTCTCCGCCAAGAGCGATGGGAAACGCGCTTATTACTACGATCGGCTGCTGAAAGAGATGAATGAATACCAGCAGAAACTGGTGGATAACAGCGCGCCACTCAGCGTGACCGGGCCGGTCAAACGCTTGGCGGATATGCTGCATCTCTATCGCCACGCCTTGATCGATTGAGCACTTTTAGGCTGAAAATCGGGGCGTGTTCCGCGTGTCAGCGGCGCTGGAAAGTGGCATGATTGATAGCAAGAGCGCAGACGCTGCGCGGGATGAAGGTCAGCAGATGAAACGGTTACATTTCAGTCATCTTTGATTCACTATTCTTTGCTATAAGTTTAGCCATCATGGGGCATTCGCCTCATTCAGGGAAAATATGAATAAACGTACCCTTGTGGCGATGCTGATCGCCATTTTGGTCGCCGGTTTTAGCGCGCTGCGCGGCAATGATACTGACCGGGTGATCGCCCCTGTGCCTGCTGCCACCGTTGCCGCTGAGAGTATCGATAAGCTGACGGAACCCAAGCGCGTTGCCCGCTATCTGCAACAGCATCAGCGGTTGCCGGATTACTACCTCACCAAAAAACAGGCGCGCGAGCAGGGTTGGGATGCGGCTGACGGCAACCTGTGTCTGGCCTTGCCGGGTAAGGCGATTGGCGGCGATCGTTTCTCTAACCGTGAAGGGCGTTTACCGGTGGCTAACAACCGGGTATGGCGCGAGGCGGACGTCAATTACCAATGCGGCCGACGCGGGGCCGATCGCCTGCTGTATTCCAGCGACGGTCTGATTTTCGTCACGCGTGACCATTATAAAAACTTCATGCGGATGGAGTGAGTTGATGGTGAAAATAGAGTTCGATTTTAACCAGATACCCGATCTACCAGCGTTCTATCAGCAATTTGCCGACCGGTTCGCGTTGGGTGAAGGATTTGGTGCCAATCTGGACGCGCTGTGGGATGTGGTTACCGGCGATATCAGCCTGCCGGTCGAGATTGAATTTGCCAATCTCAACGCCCGCCGCAAACGCCGTTTTGGTGCCATTATTCTGCTGTTTGAAGAGGCGGAAGAAGAATTGGAGGGGGACCTGCGGTTCAATATTCGTGAAGCCAGCGGTGCAGCGGTGCATCACCGGGGATGAACAAGGTTCATCCCATCGTGATGCTGCTGACGATCACTGTTGCGCCTCGGCCAGATCGCGTAAGTACTGGAAGATTTGGCGGAACGATTTCGGCGGCTTGTTAGCAGCCTGTTCTTTTTGCGCGTTACGCACCAGCGCACGCAGCTGCTGGCGATCGGCCTCTGGATAGAGTTCCAGTACGGACGGGATCGCATCATCACCTTCTGCCACCAGGCGATCGCGCAGTGCTTCCAGCTTGTGGAACAGCGACACCTGTTGGTTATGGCGGTTCTTCAGCTTATCGAGCGCGGTCTGGATCGGCTCAACATCACGGGCACGCAGCATTTTGCCGATCAGTTGGATCTGGCGGCGGCGGCCTTCTTTTTTGATCTTTTGCGCCAGTTCGATGGCGGCACGCAAATCTTCATCCAGCGGAATGCGTTCTAGCGCATTTTTACCCAGTTCGACCAACTCGGTCCCCAAGTCTTTCAGCGCTTCAGCATCACGCTTAATTTCACTTTTACTGACCCAGATAATCTCGTCATCGTCCTCATTTTCGTTCTCAGGGACATCGTCGAGCCAGTCTTCAGGCTGTTTGTTCATGGTAGGCTCCGTCAAAAAGAGGCTAATCCTAACAGGTTGCTGGCTGTGTACCCAAAATAATTCGAGTTGCAGGAAGGCGGCAAGCTCGAGAATCCCCAGGAGCATAGATAACTATGTGACTGGGGTGAGCGAGTGCAGCCAACGCACATGCGGCTCGAAGTATGAAGGGTATATGCGAAATTCCACGCAGTTCCTGTTAGACTCGAAAACAGTTTAGGCTGTATTCTGCGCAGTTGCGGGTAGCTCCAGCCTAAGATTATTTTGGCGCGTTATACCGCGCAAAACCACGCCGATACGTGATGCAGGTCAGTTAAGACTAACCAATTCCCTCTCCTTGGGGAGAGGGTTAGGGTGAGGGGAAGATCACCGAACTACAGCCCCTCACCCCGGCCCTCTCCCACAGGGAGAGGGGGCGCCGATGATGCACTTTTCTGCTTAACTGACGGGCATTGCGCCGATACGGCACTTTTCTCAGCGATTTCCTGATTAATTATGGCAGATTGATGAAAGTAGTCACTCAAGTTGCAGAACAGCGCAAAGCGCTGGAACAAGCCGTCTCACAGGCTTTGGAACTGGCGCGTGCCGGTTCCGATGCGGCAGAAGTTGCCGTGACCAAAACCACCGGTATCAGCGTCAGCACCCGCTTCGGTGAGGTGGAAAACGTCGAGTTTAACAGCGACGGGGCGTTGGGTATCACCGTTTATTACCAGCAGCGTAAAGGCAGCGCCTCTTCCACCGATCTGAGCCCGGATGCTATTTCTCGCACCGTGCAGGCGGCGCTGGATATTGCTCGCTATACCTCGCCAGATCCTCATGCCGGCCCGGCAGAAAAAGATCTGCTGGCGTTTGAGGCACCGGATCTCGATCTGTTCCACCCGGCCGAACTGGATGCCGAACGCGGGATTGAGCTGGCGGCGCGCGCCGAGCAGGCAGCGTTGTCGGCAGATAAACGCATTACCAATACCGAAGGCGGCAGTTTCAACAGCCATTACGGTATTAAGGTGTTCGGTAACAGCCACGGTATGCTGCAAAGTTATTGTTCCAGCCGTCATTCCCTCTCCAGCAGCGTTATTGCCGAGCACAACGGTGATATGGAGCGTGACTACGCCTATACCATCGGCCGTGCTATGGGAGATATGGCAAGCCCCGAGTGGGTTGGCCAGGAGTGCGCTCGCCGCACGCTGGCGCGCCTTTCGCCACGTAAGCTTGCCACCATGAAGGCACCGATTTTATTTGCTTCTGAAGTGGCAACCGGCTTGTTTGGCCATCTGGTGGGTGCTATCAGCGGCAGCAGCGTTTATCGCAAATCCACCTTCCTGCTGGATTCCTTGGGTAAACAGATCCTGCCGGAATGGATGACCATTGAAGAACATCCGCATCTGCTGAAAGGTTTGGCTTCTACGCCGTTCGACAGTGAAGGGGTACGTACCGAACGCCGCGATATCGTCAAAGATGGCGTATTGCAAACCTGGTTGCTGACCAGCTACGCGGCGCGCAAGCTGGGTATGCACAGCACCGGGCATGCGGGCGGTATCCACAACTGGCGCATTGCCGGGCAGGGGAATGATTTTGCCGCGATGCTCAAGCAGTTGGGTACCGGCTTAGTGGTAACTGAACTGATGGGGCAGGGGGTCAGCGGTATTACCGGTGACTACTCGCGCGGAGCCTCCGGTTTCTGGGTGGAAAATGGTGAGATCCAGTATCCGGTCAGTGAGATCACCATTGCCGGTAACCTGAAAGACATGCTGCGTAATATTGTCAGCATCGGCAGTGATATCGAGACTCGCAGTAATATTCAATGCGGTTCCGTTCTGTTGCCGGAAATGAAGATTGCCGGTCAGTAATATATGCCTTTCGGCCGGTATTATGCCGGCCATGCCTTCTTTTTAACCCTGCTTACAAATATAAGGTTTCGAATTTATCGTTCTCTGCCTATGTTATCTATGGGTTAAATAAAACAACAACGGGAGAGTGAGCATGAAGAAAACATGGAAAGTATTAGCAGCATTGACGCTGCTGGGCGCGAGTTCGGCATTGATGGCGTCCGATCTGGAAACAGATATGGATACCATCGCCAGCAATTACAAAACCGTATTGAAAACCGATTCTGCCGATACGTTTAAGCAAAGCCTGCAAAATATGCGTGCTGCCGCAGTAAGCGCAGAGCAAGGCACGCCATCGAAGCTGGAAGGTAAAGCGCCTGACAGCGCTGAGATGAAAGATTTCCGTCACGGCATGACCACGTTGATCGGGCAGATCGACCAGTCACTGGCGTTGGCGAGTCAGGGCAAACTGGAAGAGGCGCGTAAAGTCGCGCAGGATTTCAAGCAAACCCGCGATACCAATCATAAGAAGTTCCGCTAACTGCCAGCTACGGGCGGAAGTGTTTCCAAGCCGCCCGTTTATCCCCGCCGCCTTCCGTCATAAGCTATCAGCGGTGATATTCACCTGCCGCTTCCGGCTGATACAGCAGTTCCAGTACTTCAATCCATGCTTCTTCGCCATTCGGCAACTGCCAGTTGATCCGCTTACCCACGTGCATACCCAGCAGTGCTGCACCCAGAGGTGCCATCACGGAAAGCTGTTCGTTGCTGTCTTTGAGCGAAGCCGGATACACCAGCGTGCGCACGTGTTCTTCTGCGGTGTGCAGATCGCGGAAACGCACGCGGCTGTTCATGGTGACGACATTGGCCGGGATCTGGGAAGGCGGCACGATGTCAGCGCGATCCAGTTCGGCATTCAGCGCGGCTGCGACGTCAGTGTTGGCAAAGGCAGGCTGCGCCAGCAGTGCATCAAGGCGTTCCGCATCCAGCTCATTAATGGTAATGGTTGGTTTGGTCATTCCACTCTCCAGTCAAATCAAAAGGCACCCTTTCTGCGCCCATAAATTCGGAAAAACAACACAAAGCAACACCCCCGCGCCGTTTGGAGCGGGGGTGTAAGAAATCTCGACTTGTCCTACTGATAG
>JBAQHZ010000538.1:0-38947 GCA_049288585.1 Chania sp. | reverse complement strand
TGGTTTTGCCTATGCGGTTGAGGCACATTCTGGCCACGCCTACGGGGCGCGGGACGATCGCCAACTGCATAAAGTATGGCGTGCGGCTTGCAGGCAGGCGTGCCTGGTGGCGCTCGGTTTTGCCATGATTTATGTGCTTGCCGGGCAGCACATCGTGGCAGCGTTAACCTCGCTGCCCGAATTACGTGCGCTGGCGAACCATTACCTGCCTTGGCAGGTGGTGCTGCCTTTGGTGGGTGTCTGGTGTTATCTGCTGGACGGCATGTTTATCGGTGCGACTCGCGGGGCAGAAATGCGCAACAGCATGGCGGTGGCCGCTGTCGGTTATGGATTGACGTTATTTACGCTGCCGTTGTTGGGCAACCACGGCTTATGGTTAGCTCTGATGGTGTTTCTGGCCTTGCGGGGGTTGGCACTGGGTTGGATTTGGCACCGCCATCAAGTGCGCGGCACCTGGTTTCCGGCTAATCATAACCTCTGAAAACAGATGAGCGCGGCGCTACGCTGCGGCATTGCTACCGCACCGCTTATTTCTTCTTGATCACAATACTGTGGTCATGATCGCAATCCTGTTTGTTTTCGCATGCTTCTACCTCAACGCAGGCAGAACACAGGCCATGGGCTTCAACCACGCTGTGGCGCAGCGCAAATCCTGATTCTGTGGCCAATTTCTGCAACATTTCTTCCACGCCTTCCGTCGTGCGCTCGGTGACCTGCCCGCAGCGATCGCAGATAAACAGCGCAGAGGTGTGCATCGGCTGTTCGAAGTGATGGCACAGCACATAGCTGTTAGCCGATTCGACGCGGTGGATAAATCCCTGTTCCAACAAAAAATCCAGCGCACGGTACACCGTGGGGGGCTTAGCCTGGGGTTCGGCGACGCGCAGCAAATCGAGCAGATCGTAGGCGCTGATGGCACCGGGTTGCTCCGCCATCAGGCGTAACACTTCCAGCCGTTGCGGGGTCAGTCGCACGTTACGCTGCTGACAGAGTCGTTCAGCCTGCGCGAGCAGCTTTTCCTGGTTGGTTGGGTTCATAGCAGATATTCCGGTGCGCAAAGAAGCTGATTTTAACATGTTTCAGTGGAATCGCCGAGGGTTGTGCCCTTTTCCCCACATAATGCGTTACTAGCCGACAGCATGCGGGCGTTGGTATGGCTTGAAATGAGAAATAGATCACGATTTATCGCAGTTGTACCTGAATAGGTCACTTTTACTGCTTTCTGGGGTAGGTTCTGGCGCGGGGTAGCGGTATAACGCGCAGCAAGAACGATGCTTCTCAGGAGCTTTAGCATGACAGAAAGAGAAAAATTGCTGCGCGGCGAAGTTTATAACAGCCGTGATGAAGAGCTGATCGCACTGTATCACCAGGCGCGCGGCCTTACCAAACAGCTTGCTGCGTTGGATTCGCATCAGGCGGAAGAGAAGAAAAGCCTGCTGCGTGAACTGTTTGCTGGTTGGGGGGATGAAAGCTGGATCGAGCTGCCATTCTGGTGTGATTACGGCCAGCATATCAGCATCGGTAAAAACTGCTTCATCAACGTTAATGCGGTGTTTCTCGACTGCAATACCATTACCATTGGCGATAACACGCTGATCGGCCCGAACGCGCAAATCTATACGCCAAGCCATCCGCTCAAGGCCAGCGAACGCTTTAGCGGCAATCCTGATTTCCCATTTCAAACCTCGGCCAAACCGGTGGTTATCGGCAGTAACGTCTGGATTGGCGGGAACGTGGTGATCCTGCCGGGCGTAACTATCGGCGATGGCACGACTATTGGCGCAGGCAGCGTGGTTACCGAGGATATCCCGGCTAACGTATTGGCGCTGGGGCAACCCTGCCGGGTGATCCGCGAGCTGGAATAACCGTTTTAGCTTGTGAGCGCTTGCCGCAATTGATCGGCAAGCGTGCTCAACTGCTGGGGCGGATTATGGCCAATCAACATAAAGCTGTGATCGCCGTCAGACCAGTACACCAGGTTCATTCCCATGCGCTGTTCATTCTCTGGCGCATCTTCACCGGGCTGTTGAATAATGCACAATGCCAGTGGCCCATATTGTTCATCAAGATAGGTCAGTTGGGCGATGCGCTTGCCATCGTAGGCCAAGACCCGGGCATTTTTCAGCGTCGCTCCTGGCAATGCCAACTGCTGTGGCAGTAAGGTGATGCCGAGCTGTTCGCCGGTATGTTGCAACTGAACGGCGAGCTCCTGAGGGGAAAGGGAATTGTCAGCCAGCGTTTCTGGCGTATACAGCGCCATATATTGCGCCACTAGGCCGCGCCAGTTCTCTTCCGGTTGGTTGAACCGCAGGAAGGCGCGGTCGCCTGCTACTCCTAAAGCCAGTAAACCCATCGCTGCTGCAATCAGCTTGCGGCGGGTGATCCTGGGTAAGGCAGGTTGCAAGAGAGTTTGCAGGCCTGCCTGTAGCCGTCTTTTCGGCGCTTCGTCGAGCAGTGGCTGAAAAGCAGCTTTGAACGGCAGATTACTGCCAGCCAGAAAGGCCAGGCGAGCGGCCAGCTCCGGCTCTCTGGTGAGCCGTTGTTCCAGGTGATGTCGTTGTGAGCGTTCCAACTGGTCATCCAGATAAGCGACCAGCAGTTCGTCAATATCGCGATGAGCGCTCATGATTTTTCTCCTTTTGACCGCACGGGTGTGTTTTGCAACCCACTGTCGTTCGCCAGCCTCAGGCGTGCGGCTGCCAGGCGGCTCATGATGGTGCCGATTGGCACGCCAAGCACTTGCGCCGCTTCCCGGTAGGAAAGCTCCTCTACATACACCAGAAAGACCGTATTACGCTGGGCCTCAGGCAGCCGATTAACGCGCTGCATCACCTGATTGGCCCAGATCGGGTCGTCGTTGCTAGCCGAATCAGCAAGTTCATCCACCTCGACAAAACCTTGCCCCTGGCGAATATGCTGCGCCCGCATTTCATTGAGCCAGATGGAGTGCAGGATCGAGAACAACCAGCGATCCATGCGCGTACCCACGGTAAACTGTGCGGCACGCTCAAGCGCCCGCACGCAGGTGGCCTGAACCAAATCGTCGGCAATATCCCGCCGGTGGCAAAGCACCAGGCCATAGCGCCACAGGCGGGAAAGGTATTGCCCGACATCGTTGCGAATCGCGTCGTTGCTGATAGCGGCCTCCAGGGGGCAACCTCATGATTCAGGGTGATGGTCGATAGCCGCTGCCAGATCGCGATACTCTTCACATCCGGTTCCGCACAGTGATTTGATCACGGTCAGTTGCTGTTTTGCCAGATCCGGGCGGCCTTTAATCATGTAGGCTTCACCCAGATATTCGCGGACTTTCGGGTAGTTCGGATCCAGTGCCACTGATTTTAAATAGTAGCTGATACCTTCATCGGTGCGGCCGAGTTTGCGGGTGGCATAACCATGATAATTCAGCGCTACGGCGGTGTTGGGATCCTGTAACGTGTTGAGGACATCAAGGGCCTCCTGATAGCGGCCGCTTTTCGCCAGCATGTAGGCATAGTTAGTTCGATCGCCGTCGCTAAGCATACTGCTTTTTTCCACCGTGCAGGTTTTGGTTTTACTGTCGTAGATTTGGCCTTTCGGGCAGGTTGGCGTGCTCTGGCTGTTGTCGCCCATGGCATGGGTAAAACCAGAAAACAACAGGGTGCTGGCGATGGCAGGCAGCAACAGGTTTTTGATGAAACGGTTCATGGTGTGTTCCTCGGTGGGGTAAGGCGTTCTGGGTTACGCCATTGAGTAGAGAACACCTGTGAACGCCTATTTATTCATTTCTTTTTAGGCAGTTTTCCCAAGACCGCCGATTGTCGTTATAATAGCCGTTTGCGACACTGGCACAGACCGCCGGTTGTTGAACTCCAGACATTTCAGGTAGCCAGTAATTCAGCATGACGACAGATAACCACGCCTCTCAATACGCCGCCAATCGTTTCTCCATCGCGCCAATGCTCGACTGGACCGATCGTCATTGCCGTTATTTTCACCGCCTACTGACCAAGGAAACGCTGCTGTACACCGAGATGGTGACCACCGGCGCGATTATCCATGGCAAAGGTGACTATCTGGCCTACAGCGAAGAAGAGCATCCGGTGGCGCTGCAACTGGGCGGCAGCGATCCGGCGGCGCTGGCGCACTGCGCCAAGCTGGCGGAGCAGCGTGGTTATGATGAGATCAACCTCAACGTCGGTTGCCCGTCCGATCGGGTGCAGAACGGGATGTTTGGTGCCTGCCTGATGGGGCAGGCGGCGCTGGTTGCCGACTGCATCAAGGCGATGCGCGATGTGGTTTCGATCCCGGTGACGGTGAAAACCCGCATCGGTATCGATGAGCAGGACAGCTATGCCTTTTTGTGTGATTTTATCGGCACGGTTGCCGGGCGCGGTGAATGCGATATGTTCACCATTCATGCGCGTAAAGCCTGGCTTTCCGGGCTTAGCCCGAAGGAGAACCGCGAAGTGCCGCCGCTGGACTATCCGCGTGTCTATCAGCTAAAGCGTGATTTCCCACAGCTCACTATCGCGATTAACGGCGGGGTGAAAACGCTGGAAGAAGCGCAGCAACATTTGCAGCATCTGGATGGCGTGATGATGGGCCGTGAGGCGTATCAGAATCCGGGTATTCTGGCGCGTGTCGACAGCGAAATTTTTGGTTCCCCGGCCGGTGTGCTCAGCAGCGTGGAGATTATCGAATCGCTGTATCCGTACATCGAACGTGAACTGGCCAACGGGACTTATCTTGGTCATATCACCCGCCATATTCTTGGTCTGTTCCAGGGTGTACCGGGCGCGCGCCAGTGGCGTCGTCATCTGAGTGAAAACGCCCATAAACCAGGCGCTGATGCCCGAGTGGTCGAGCAGGCGTTGAGCTTGGTGCGTGCGCCACGCGCTGAAGTGGCATAATTATTAATTTATTTGACTAAAATTTGGTCTTTTTGACTAAGGGTGCCAGAGGCGCTGGCACTCTTTTCACCGTATTTCAATAGGTTAAATTTCCTGCCAAGTTGGCATGCTTCTTGTAAAGAACAACGTATGCCCTAAATAATTCGAGTTGCAGGAAAGCCAACGCACCTACAACTTGAAGTATGACGGGGATAGACACATTGTTTTGCCAAGGAGCCACCCATGTTAGAACTCTTCTTTATTATTGGTTTTGTGGTCATGCTGCTGGTCACCGGTATTTCTCTGCTGGGCGTCATCGCTGCGCTATTCGTGGCTGCGGCCTTTATGCTGTTGGGCGGGTTGTTCGCTATGGTGATTAAACTGCTGCCGTGGCTGATTTTGGCGGTGGTTGGCGTGTGGATATACCGTTCAATGCAGAAACCGCAGATACGTCGCTATTAACATTTTTTGCTGATTTATCAGACAGTCACACTGAAAATTACATCACTGTTTGCTTACGCGATGCGGCAGAGATCACACCTTGATGTTTTAGAGATGAATACGGCACGTTAAACGTATGTTTTACTTTCAGCGGCTGTTAGGATACTTCCCAACAGCAGTGATGCCGATGATTTCATCACCGCGAGAGACAATATATAGTGTTGCTTAAGCAACCCCCCGTGTTTCTTGCGGACTCTGCTCTACCCCTACAAAATGCAGTAGCAAGAAAGGGTTCCTTGCGGGACCCTTTTCTTTTGCTTAACGCTCTGGAATCAACAGGCAAGAACCGCTGGTTTTGCGGCTTTCCAGCACTTGGTGAGCCTTCTGCGCTTCCGCCAGCGCAAATTTCTGCTCCTCCTTCACCTCGATCTTGATCGCGCCGCTGCCGATCAGTGAGAACAGTTCATTACTGGCGAACTGCAACTCCTGGCGGTTGGTGATATAGCCGTAGAGCGAAGGGCGAGTGACATACAGCGAACCTTTCTGGTTCAGCAGCCCCAGATCGACCCCGGTCACCGGGCCGGAGGCATTACCGAAGCTGACCATCAATCCGCGACGCTTCAGGCTGTTCAGGGAATCCTGCCAGGTGCTTTTACCGACGGAATCGTACACTACGCCGACTTTCTCGCCGTTGGTCAGTTCTGCTACGCGTTGGGCAATATTTTCCTGATGATAGTTAATGGTCGCCCAAGCACCGGCACGCTTGGCCAGCTCCGCCTTTTCATCAGACCCGACGCTGCCGATCAGCTTGGCACCCAAGGCTTTGGCCCACTGGCAGGCGATCAGCCCAACGCCACCGGCGGCGGCATGGAACAGAAATACCTCACCGGGCTTGACCTCATAGGTCTGGCGCAGCAGATAGTGCACGGTCAGGCCCTTGAGGAAAGCGGCGGCACCTTGTTCAAAACTCAGGTTATCCGGCAGGATCGCCAGCCTTTCCAGCGGTACGTTGTGGATCTCGCTGTAAGCGCCGAGTGCAGATTGAGCATAAACCACGCGATCGCCCGGTTTCAGCGCGCTGACGCCTGCCCCGACTTTGAGCACCACACCGGCCGCTTCAGTGCCTAGGCCGCTCGGCAAGGTGGCCGGTGGATACAAACCGCTGCGTACGTAGGTATCGATAAAGTTGATGCCGATGGCCCGGTTTTCAACCTGAACTTCGCCCGCTGCCGGATCGACAGGCGTAAAATCAACATACTGCAACACTTCTGGGCCGCCGGTGGCGGAGAATTGAATACGCTTTGCCATGTCATTACCTCGTCTAGATGTTTGGCTCCACCCTACTCTTTACCGTATCGGCTAGCCAGCCTGTAGCGCAGCAGTTAATCCTTTTTTGCCATGGTGATGGCGCAAGAATCATGGATGAAAATCACGTATACTCTCGCGTCAGGATCTTCCATTCGCCACCGGATAAAGAATACGCTTCATGGCAGGAAAAAAACCAACCAACAAAACATTCGCGAACGAACCCAGAGATCGCCAGATGGAAGGGCTGAAGATGCCACCGCATTCGCTGGAGGCAGAACAGTCCGTGTTGGGCGGTTTGATGCTGGATAACGAACGCTGGGACAACGTGGCGGAACGCGTGGTTTCCAATGACTTCTTCAGCCGCCCGCACCGCCTGATCTTTACCGAGATGCAGCGCCTGTTGGAAATGAACCGGCCGATCGATTTGATCACCCTGTCCGAATCGCTCGAGCAGAAGGGGGAGTTAGAGTCGGTTGGTGGTTTTGCTTATCTGGCGGAACTGTCGAAAAACACCCCAAGTGCTGCCAACATCGGCGCTTATGCCGATATTGTGCGTGAACGTGCGGTGGTGCGTGAGATGATCTCCGTGGCTAACGAGATCGCCGACGCTGGTTACGATCCGCAAGGGCGCAGCAGCGAAGATCTGCTCGATCTGGCCGAATCCCGCGTTTTCCAGATCGCTGAGAACCGGGCCAGCAAAGACGAAGGTCCGAAAGGCATTGAACGTATTCTGGAAGATACCGTTTCCCGTATTGAGCAACTCTATCAGCAGCCGCATGACGGCGTGACCGGGGTGGATACCGGCTATCACGATCTCAATAAGAAAACGGCGGGCCTGCAAAAGTCTGACCTGATTATCGTCGCTGCCCGTCCGTCGATGGGGAAAACTACCTTTGCGATGAACCTGTGTGAACATGCCGCGATGACGCAGGATAAACCGGTGCTGATCTTCAGCCTCGAGATGCCCGGCAACCAGATCATGATGCGTATGTTGGCTTCGCTGTCGCGCGTGGATCAAACCCGTATCCGTACCGGGCAGCTCGACGACGAGGATTGGGCGCGGATTTCCAGCACCATGGGGATCCTGCTCGAGAAGCGCAATATGTATATTGATGACTCCTCCGGCCTGACGCCTACCGAAGTGCGCTCCCGCGCGCGGCGTATTTTCCGCGAACATGACGGGTTAAGCCTGATCATGATCGACTACCTGCAACTGATGCGCGTACCAGCATTGTCCGACAACCGCACGCTGGAAATTGCTGAAATTTCCCGTTCTCTGAAAGCGCTGGCGAAAGAGTTGCAGGTGCCGGTAGTGGCGCTGTCGCAGTTGAACCGTAGCCTGGAGCAGCGCGCCGATAAGCGCCCGGTTAACTCCGACCTGCGTGAATCCGGCTCCATCGAACAGGATGCTGACCTGATTATGTTCATCTACCGTGATGAGGTTTATCACGAGAACAGCGATCTGAAAGGGGTGGCTGAAATTATTCTGGGTAAGCAGCGTAACGGCCCGATTGGCTCGGTACGCCTGACCTTTAACGGCCAGTGGTCGCGTTTTGATAACTACGCGGGGCCACAATATGATGACGAATAATAAGCTAAGGAATTGCAATGAAAGCGGCAACTGCGGTTATTGACCGCCGCGCTCTGCGCCATAATCTGCAACAGGTGCGCCGCCTGGCGCCGCAAAGCCGCCTGATTGCCGTGGTGAAAGCCAATGCTTATGGGCATGGCCTGCTGGAAACAGCACACACCCTGCAAGATGCCGACTGCTACGGCGTAGCGCGTATCGGCGAAGCCCTGATGCTGCGTTCTGGCGGTATCGTCAAGCCGATCCTGCTGCTGGAAGGGTTCTTCTGCGCTGAGGATTTACCGGTGCTGGTGGCGAATAACATCGAAACCGCCGTTCACTGTATTGAACAGCTTGAAGCGTTGGAGCAGGCCGAATTGGCGCATCCGGTGCCGGTGTGGATGAAGCTGGATAGCGGTATGCATCGCCTGGGCGTGCGCCCAGAGCATGCCCAGGCGTTTTATCAACGTCTGTGTGCCTGCCGCAATGTGGTGCAGCCGGTCAATATCATGAGCCACTTCAGCCGTTCCGATGAGCCACAGTCTGATGCCACACCAAAGCAAATCAGCTGTTTCGAGCATTTTGCCAATGATAAACCGGGCCAGAAGTCGATCGCCGCGTCTGGCGGGATCCTGCTGTGGCCGCAGGCACATCGCGACTGGGTACGGCCGGGCATCATTCTGTACGGCGCTTCGCCGATGGATAACTCGTGTGCCGCTGACTTTGGTTTTCAACCGGCGATGACGCTGAAATCCAGCCTGATTGCGGTACGCGAGCATAAGGCCGGTGAACCGGTGGGCTACGGCGGCATCTGGGTGAGCGAGCGCGATACCCGTTTGGGGGTGGTTGCGATTGGATACGGCGACGGCTATCCGCGCAGTGCGCCTTCCGGCACACCGGTCTGGCTGAATGGCCGTGAAGTGCCGATCGTTGGCCGCGTATCGATGGACATGGTCTCGGTGGATTTGGGGCCGGATGTTACCGATAAAGTGGGCGACGAAGTGGTGCTGTGGGGCAACCCGTTGCCGGTTGAACGGGTTGCGGCCTGTAGCGGCATCAGCGCCTATGAGTTGATCACTAAACTCACCCAGCGCGTCGAGATGGAATATATCGGCGAGTAAGGTCCCCTCACCCCAGCCCTCTCCCACAGGGAGAGGGAGCTGATAGCCTCTGCTCTTTTGGTAGTAATCAGATAATCTTGGCAACCTAAGATGAGATAGTCGGTGCTCAGGATGAATCCCTAGACTTTCAGTCCAACTCGGTCTGTATCCCTTTGCAAATAAGGCTGATTGAATGCCGTGAACAGGTAAGTTTTCTGACTGATAGCGCGATCGATCGGTTCCCTCTCCCTGTGGGAGAGGGGTAGGGTGAGGGGGCATTCGTCAGCTTACTTCTTCACCGCCAGCCACTGATCGATAATCTGCTGATACTCGCCGGTGGCTTTGCTCAAGTGCAACCACTGATCCACATACAGCTTCCAGCTCATATCATCACGCGGCAGCATGTAAGCCTTCTCGCCGTACTGCATCGGTTTGTCCGGATTCACCGCGCAGAGTTTTGGATAGCGCTTCTGCTGATACAGCGCTTCTGAGGCATCGGTAATCATCACGTCGGCTTTGCGATCCACCAACTGCTGAAAAATCCCCATATTGTCGTGCGACAGCGTCAGGTTGGCCTTCGGCAGATGAGCGCGGACAAAGGCTTCGTTGGTGCCGCCAGCCGGTTCGATCAACCGTACCGAGGCCTTGTTGATTTGTTCAACGGTGCGATATTTCTTCACGTCGGTACAGCGTACCAGCGGGATCTTGCCATCGGTATCCAGACGTTCGGCGAAAAACACCTGTCTTTGGCGCGGTAACGTCACCGAGATGCCGCCCATGGCGATGTCGCATTTCCCCGCGACAAAATCAGTCATTAGGGTCTTCCAACTGGTTTTCACCCATTTCACTTTGGCATTCAGGCTCTTGGCCAGCGACTCCGCCATGGCGATATCAATACCTTCATAGCTGCCATCTTCCTTCAGGAAGGTATAGGGCTTGTAATCACCGGTGGTGCAGACGTCGAGGGTTTTTTGCTGTAGCACCTTATCCAGATGCGATTGAGCACTGGCGCTCCCGGTAGCAACCAGCAAAGCGAAGGGGAGTATTTTCTTCATAAACATCCTTATATTAATGGTTTTATGCACTATTTAGCCGTTGATTGTTGTTGGTTTGCGTAATTTACCCGTTTTTTATGCCATCGATGAGCGGAGATCTCGGCTTTGCTGCTGCGCAGCTCACAACCCGCTAGGGGCGATGGTTTCAACGCTAAAAAAACTGATAGGCTGTAACGTCAACATTTCTTAACACAGTTTACAGGTGGTTATGTACAACATTGACGATTTTGATATGAAAATCCTGACGCTGCTACAGGCCAATGGCCGCCTGACCAATCAGGAACTGAGCGAACTGGTTGGGCTTTCGGCCTCGCAATGTTCACGTCGGCGTATCAGCTTGGAGCAGGCACAGCTGATCAGGGGCTATCACGCACGGCTGGCTCCAGAAGCGGTCGGGCTTGGGCTGGTGAGCCTGATTGAGGTGAGCCTGCTGACCCACACGCAGGAACAGATCGACAGCTTTCATCAGATGTTGGAAGACGTGGATGCTATCCTTGACGCTTATAAAACCACCGGTGATGCCGACTATCTGTTGAAAGTGGCGGTGGCCGATCTGCCTGCGCTCAGTGATTTCATCAGCCAGACGCTCTCGCGGCATAACAGCGTGGCGCGAATTAAAACCGCAGTGGTGCTCAATCGCATCAAAGAAAATGGCTTACTGCCGTTGGCGAAATAAAACGGTGGCTGCTAAGAGCGACAGTGCAGTTTACAAGACGAAGAGTATATATTGTAACTCGCCCCCCTAAAATCAGGAGAACCAACCCGTGTTCCAGAATGTTGATGCCTATGCCGGTGACCCGATCCTGTCGCTGATGGAAAAATTCAAAAAAGACCCCCGTGCGCACAAGGTGAACCTGAGCATCGGCCTTTACTATAACGAGCAGGGCATCATACCACAGATGCAGGCAGTGGCCGCCGCAGAGGCGCAGCTCAACAGCGTAGAGCACGGCGCATCGGTCTATCTGCCGATGGAAGGCTTGCAACCCTACCGCAGTGCGATCCAGCAACTGTTGTTTGGTGCCGAACACCCGATGTTGCAGCAGGGGCGTATTGCCACCATTCAGACCGTGGGCGGTTCCGGCGCGTTGAAAGTGGGTGCCGATTTCCTGAAGCGCTATTTCCCTGATTCGCAGGTATGGGTCAGCGACCCGACCTGGGAAAACCACGTCGCCATCTTTGGCGGTGCCGGTTTTACGGTCCACACCTACCCGTACTTTGACGGCGAAAGCCTGGGCGTGAAGTTTGATGCCATGCTGAACGCGCTGAAAAAACTGCCCGCCAAAAGCATCGCGCTGCTGCACCCTTGCTGCCATAACCCGACCGGTTCCGATCTCACCGCGGCACAATGGGATGAAGTGGTAAAAGTGATTGCCGAGCGTGATCTGATCCCGTTCCTAGATATTGCCTATCAGGGGTTCGGTGGTGGTATCGATCAGGATGTTTATGCCATCCGCGCTATCGCTGCTGCGGGCTTGCCGTGCCTGGTGAGCAACTCGTTCTCGAAAATTTTCTCGCTGTACGGTGAGCGTGTCGGCGGGCTTTCGGTGGTGTGTGAAAGCAGCGAAGCTGCTGAGCGCGTGCTGGGCCAATTGAAAGCGACCGTGCGCCGTAACTACTCCAGCCCGCCGAACTTTGGTGCGCAGGTGGTCGCCAAGGTGCTGAATGATGCGCAATTGAAAGCGCAATGGCTGGCAGAAGTGGAAACCATGCGTACCCGTATCCTTGAGATGCGCCAAGTGCTGGTGGAGTCACTGAAAAGTGCGTTGCCACAGCGTAACTTTGATTATCTGTTGGAACAGCGTGGCATGTTCAGCTACACCGGTTTCACTGCGGAACAGGTTGACCGCCTGCGTGAAGAGTTCGGCGTTTATCTGATCCACAGCGGCCGCATGTGTGTGGCGGGGCTGAACCATAATAACGTTCGCCAAGTGGCTGAGGCGTTTGCTGCCGTGCAATAAATGAGATCTGGGGCTTTATCAGAGGAGATAACCGTGAACAAACAGCAACTGCTGGATTACTGCCTGGCCAAACCGTGCAGTGAAGAGGATTATCAGAGTGACTGGCAGGCCGATCGGTTCAGAGTCGGTGACAAAATGTTTGCGCTCCTTGGTGAAGCCTATGGTCGGCCAGTGATCTCGTTAAAGTGCGGCGTTGAGCTGGCAGAGCAGTTGCGTGAGCAACATGCGGAAATTATCCCCGGTTACTATTTGAATAAAGCGCACTGGAACAGCGTCTATCTGGATGGTGCCTTGCCGGACTCACAGTTTTATCAGTTGATCGATATTTCATATCAACTGGTGGTGGCCGGATTAACCAACAAGAAGCGCCAGGAACTGGGTATCTGAGAGTAAAAAACCGCTCCTGCTTGCTACAGGAGCGGTAACCATCACTTTTTATCCAACATTGGCTTCAGGAAGCGAGCGGTATGTGACTCTTTGCAGTTCGCGACGGTCTCTGGCGTGCCGGAAACTAGGATCTCACCACCGCCGCTGCCGCCTTCCGGCCCCAGATCGACAATCCAATCTGCGGTTTTAATCACGTCCAGGTTGTGCTCAATCACCACGATGGTGTTGCCCTGATCGCGTAACTGATGCAGCACCGCCAGCAACTGCTGAATATCGGCAAAGTGCAGGCCGGTGGTGGGTTCATCGAGGATATACAGCGTCTGGCCGGTGCCACGTTTCGACAGCTCACGCGCCAGCTTCACGCGCTGTGCTTCGCCGCCGGAAAGGGTGGTGGCCGACTGGCCGAGGCGAATGTAAGACAGCCCTACATCCATCAGCGTTTGCAGCTTGCGCGCCAGCGCTGGCACCGCATCGAAGAAATCACGAGCTTCTTCAATGGTCATTTCCAGCACTTCGTGAATGCTTTTGCCCTTGTACTTCACTTCCAGCGTTTCGCGGTTATAACGCTTGCCTCTGCATTGATCGCAAGGCACGTAGATATCCGGCAGGAAGTGCATTTCTACCTTGATCACGCCATCGCCCTGGCAAGCTTCGCAGCGGCCGCCTTTCACGTTAAAGCTGAAGCGGCCCGGCGTATAACCACGGGTGCGCGATTCTGGCACGCCCGCAAACAGCTCACGCACCGGCGTAAAGATGCCGGTGTAGGTCGCTGGGTTAGAGCGCGGTGTACGGCCAATCGGGCTCTGATCGATGTCGATCACCTTATCGAAATGCTCCAGCCCGGTGACTTCGCGGTAAGGAGCCGGTTCGGCAATGGTGGCACCATTCAACTGGCGCTGAGCGATCGGGAACAGGGTGTCGTTGATCAGCGTGGATTTACCGGAGCCGGAAACCCCGGTGATGCAGGTAAACAGCCCAACAGGCAGCGTCAGCGTAACGTCTTTCAGGTTGTTACCGCGCGCACCACTCAGTTTTAATACCTTGGTCGGATCCGCAGGCACGCGTTCCGCCGGGATAGCAATCTCACGCTTGCCGCTGAGGAACTGGCCAGTCAGCGATCCTGGCTCTGCCATAATGTCGTCAACGGTGCCTTCTGCTACCACATGGCCGCCGTGCACACCGGCACCAGGGCCGATATCGATCACATGGTCTGCGGCGCGGATCGCATCTTCGTCGTGTTCAACCACGATCACCGTGTTACCCAGGTTACGCAAGTGGATCAGGGTTTCCAGCAGGCGTTCGTTATCGCGCTGATGCAGGCCGATGGAAGGCTCATCCAGCACGTACATCACGCCCACCAGGCCCGCGCCGATCTGGCTGGCCAGGCGGATACGCTGTGCTTCACCGCCGGACAGCGTTTCAGCCGAGCGTGACAGTGACAGGTAGTTCAGCCCGACGTTGACCAGGAACTTCAGGCGATCGCCAATCTCTTTCAAGATCTTCTCGGCGATCTTGGCGCGCTGGCCGCTCAGCTTCATATTCTGGAAGAAGGTCATCGCATGGCCGATGCTGAGATCGGAGATCTGCGGCAGGGTGGTGTCTTCCACAAACACGTTACGGGCTTCTTCGCGCAGGCGGGTACCGCTGCACGAGGTGCAAGGGCGATTGCTGATAAACTTCGCCAGCTCTTCGCGCACCGCGCTGGACTCGGTTTCTTTATAGCGGCGTTCCATATTGTGCAGCACGCCTTCAAACGGATGGCGGCGCACGGTGGTGTCACCGCGATCGTTGATGTATTTGAATTCGATAGTTTCTTTGCCGGAACCGCTGAGCACCGCTTTCTGCACGCTGGCATCCAGGCTGTTGAATGGCGCTTCCACGTCGAATTGGTAATGCTCCGCCAGCGAGCGCAGCATCTGGAAGTAATAGAAGTTGCGGCGATCCCAGCCACGGATCGCACCGCCAGCCAGCGAAAGCTCGGGGTTCTGCACGACGCGTTCCGTATCGAAGAACTGCTGCACACCCAGCCCATCACAGGTTGGGCAGGCACCCGCCGGGTTGTTGAACGAGAACAGGCGCGGTTCCAGCTCGCGCATGCTGTAGCCGCAGATCGGGCAGGCGAAGTTGGCGGAAAACAGCAGCTCTTCGGCTTTGGCGTCGTCCATATCGGCCACTACCGCTGTGCCACCGGAAAGTTCCAGCGCGGTTTCAAACGACTCCGCCAGGCGTTGTGCCAGATCGTCACGCACCTTGAAACGATCCACCACCACTTCAATGGTGTGCTTTTTTTGCAGTTCCAGCTTGGGAGGATCGGAGAGATCGCACACTTCACCGTCGATACGCGCGCGGATGTAACCTTGAGTTGCCAGGTTTTCCAGCGTCTTGGTGTGCTCGCCCTTACGATCTTTCACCACCGGAGCCAGCAGCATCAGGCGTTTGCCTTCTGGCTGGTTGAGCACGTTATCCACCATCTGACTGACCGTCTGCGCCGCTAGCGGAACGTGATGATCCGGGCAGCGTGGTTCGCCAACGCGGGCAAACAGCAGGCGCAGGTAATCGTGGATCTCGGTAATGGTCCCGACGGTGGAACGCGGGTTGTGCGAGGTAGATTTCTGTTCAATGGAGATCGCCGGTGACAGACCTTCAATATGGTCGACATCCGGTTTTTCCATCAACGAAAGAAACTGGCGTGCGTAGGCGGAAAGCGACTCGACGTAACGCCGCTGCCCTTCGGCATACAGCGTATCAAAAGCCAGTGAAGATTTGCCGGAACCCGACAGACCGGTGACGACAATCAGCTTGTCGCGCGGGATAGTCAGGTTAATGTTTTTGAGATTATGGGTTCGAGCACCACGAACTTCAATATTGTCCATTTACACTTCCCGTCATGATGATACACCGTGCTTGTCTGGGTTCTTTTGTCGGCAATTATGTGATCTGAAGCGCAAAAAAACGGCACAGCCAATACGAAACGCATAATTATGACACAAAATAACCTGAATGAATATCCAGTATATGTATGCAACAAGGTCGAGTGCGGAGACAATTTTGCAGGGTGCTTCGCAGGTATAATCTAAGCAGGTGGCATGCTACAATTTGTGGTTTAGACTACGCAAAATGTGGTTTAAACCCACTTAAATGATTCATCAGGAGATCTAACATGGCCAGCAGAGGCGTAAACAAAGTAATTCTGGTCGGGAATCTGGGCCAAGACCCTGAGGTCCGTTACATGCCTAATGGCGGCGCGGTTGCCAACATTACCCTGGCGACCTCCGAAAGCTGGCGTGACAAGGCTACTGGCGAGCAGAAAGAAAAAACGGAATGGCACCGCGTGGTGCTGTTCGGCAAGCTGGCGGAAGTGGCGGGTGAATACCTGCGTAAAGGTTCTCAGGTTTATATCGAAGGTGCTTTGCAGACCCGTAAGTGGACCGATCAGGCTGGCGTAGAAAAATACACCACCGAAGTCGTGGTTAACGTAGGTGGCACCATGCAGATGCTGGGTGGCCGTCAGGGCGGCGGTGCTCCGGCAGGCGGTGGTCAGCCAGCAGGCGGCCAGCAGGGCGGTTGGGGTCAGCCTCAGCAGCCACAGGGTGGCAACCAGTTCAGCGGCGGCCAGCAGGCGGCTCCGGCTCGTCCTGCACAGAACAGCGCACCAGCCAGCAGCAATGAACCACCAATGGATTTTGATGACGATATTCCGTTCTAAAAAATACCAGAGACTGATTTCGTAGGACATTCAAATAAAAGCCCTGTTTTTACAGGGCTTTTTGCGTAAGGAAAGTAAAGAGCTAAGGGGGCTGCCATACCTTCAGCGTTTATTCCTGCGCGCCGAGTTAGCATTATATGGCCTTCACCAAATGAGCAGGACCGAACATCATTACCGTCATGGTGATTTGCGTATAGCAATCTGTTACCTTTTTGGTTATTATTCTTGTATAGCATTTTGTTACCATAAGGGGGCTGCTATGCAGAGTTTCGTTCGTAAATCCACTCGTGATAAGCAAATTAATGTCCGGGCGACCGAAGAAGAGCGAGCAGTAATCGACTACGCTGCGAGTCTGATCAATAAGAGCCGCACCGACTTCATTATTGAGAAGGCTGTTCATGAGGCACAGAACATCATTCTAGATCAGCGTGTATTCGTCCTTGATGACGCCCGCTATCAGGCATTCATTGAACAACTTGAAGCTCCTGTGCAAAACGTAGAAGGGCGCAAACGCTTAATGGATGTGAAGCCTGAATGGAAATAATCATTACCGCGCCGGAACTGCTGACAGAAGAACATATTCTCCAGCCGTTCGACTGCGGAAATGAGGTGTTGAGTGACTGGTTGCGTCGTCGAGCCATGAAAAACCAGCTACAGAATGCCTCCCGTACTTTCGTTATCTGTCTGGACGGCACAAAGCGAGTGGTGGGTTATTACTCCATTGCAACCGGCTCAGTTAGTCACGTTGATTTAGGCCGTAACCTTCGCCAGAACATGCCCGATCCCGTACCCGTCGTCCTTTTGGGGCGTCTGGCTGTCGATGTCTGTACCCAGGGGCAGCGTTTTGGCAAATGGCTTCTTAATGATGCCGTGATGCGTGTTTCTAATCTGGCAGAGCAAGTGGGTATTAAAGCCATCATGGTGCATGCGATAGATGATGACGCAAGAGCATTCTATGAGTACTTTGGTTTCGTGCAGTCTCCTATCGCTCCGAATACACTCTTCTATAAAATTTGAGGTTGTAATCTGAGAGCGTAAATTTTTGATGATACAAACCCAAACCCCCCATCCATTCAGAGACAGAATTCCGGCATGATGTAAACTCGTCACTCTGTTAAACCTCCTTCAATCGAAGTCGGTCCCCCTAAATGATGCGTTAGGCGTAGCCCCTGGTTGGCGGGGTGTTGAGATCACCGCTACCTTTAACGGAACTATTATCGGAGAAAACGCATGCTAATCGTCCATCACCTGGAAAACTCGCGCTCGCAGCGCATTTTGTGGTTCCTCGAAGAACTAGGCGTACCCTATCAGGTACAGCGCTATGCGCGTGATAAAACCACAATGCTGGCACCGCAGGAACTGAAAAAAATTCACCCATTGGGGAAATCACCGGTTATTGTCGATGGCGATCTGACGCTTGCGGAATCCGGCGCCATTATCGAATACCTGCAGGAAGTCTATGATGTAAAAGGGTTATTCACCCCCGCCGATTTTCATGCCCGCCAGGAGTATCGTTATTGGCTGCATTATGCCGAAGGTTCGCTGATGCCGCTGCTGGTGATGAAACTGGTGTTCAGCCGTTTAGGGCATCCGCCGATCCCGTGGCTGATTCGCCCGGTGGCTGGCGCAATCGGCAAAGGGGTGCAGAAGGAATATCTGGATAAGCAGATCGCTACCCATCGGGCTTATCTGGAGCAGCATTTAAATAAAAGCCTGTGGTTTGTCGGCAATGAATTCAGCGCTGCGGATATTCAGATGAGCTTCCCGGTGGAGGCCATGGCGGCGCGCGGTGGGCTGGAATGTTACCCAAAATTGCAGGACTACCTGCAACGTATCCACGCTCGGCCAGCCTATCAGCGGGCACTGGAACAGGGCGGGCCGCTGAAGATACTTGGGTGAGCCCCGATGCTTTTTCGTGCCGATTGTCGCGATCTTTAGTTGATCAGACAGCATAGAAGACTAGATAATCGTTTGCCTCAAATCGTGCCTGCACATTTCAAGCCTTAGCCCCGTTGGCTTTGCTTGGGATCGGTTAGGCAAAAAGCATCATCAATCACCCACTTCATACAATAAGAGTTAAACGTTTGCTTTTTTACACGGCGTCTTTTATGGCGTTCAAGAAGGGTATGGCAGCGAACGTGACGGAAACGGTTTCGTAATGACCATGCATGAGTGGAACAACCAGCCATATTTATACCAGATGTCAATGAAACACAGGGGATAGCAACATGTCGAATTCTCAAGCGAACAACGCCGCGAAACCTAAAGGCGGGCTTGATGCGTATTTTAAACTCTCAGCACGGGGTACCAACGTGCGGCAGGAAGTGGTGGCCGGTTTAACCACTTTCCTGGCGATGGTCTATTCGGTGATCGTGGTGCCCAGCATGTTGGGCAAAGCGGGCTTCCCGCCAACCGCCGTATTTGTGGCGACTTGCCTGGTGGCGGGTTTGGGTTCTCTGCTGATGGGGTTGTGGGCCAACCTGCCGATGGCGATTGGTTGTGCGATTTCCCTGACCGCTTTTACCGCCTTTAGCCTGGTGCTGGGCCAGCACATCAGTATTCCTGTGGCGCTGGGGGCGGTATTCCTGATGGGGGTGATGTTTACCATTATCTCCGTGACCGGCATTCGTTCCTGGATCCTGCGTAATTTGCCGATGGGCGTTGCGCACGGCACCGGGATTGGTATCGGCCTGTTCCTGCTGTTGATCGCCGCCAACGGTGTCGGTCTGGTAGTGAAGAACCCGCTGGATGGCCTGCCGGTGGCGCTGGGGGCATTCACCTCTTTCCCGGTAGTGATGACGCTGCTGGGGCTGGCCGTGATTTTCGGTTTGGAAAAGCTGCGTGTGCCGGGTGGCATCCTGCTGGTGATTATCGCCATTTCCGTGATCGGCCTGATTTTTGACCCAGCGGTGAAGTATCAAGGGCTGTTCGCCATGCCTAGCCTGGCGGATGCTGACGGCAATTCCCTGATTTTTAGTCTGGATATCATGGGGGCCTTGCAGCCGGTAGTGTTGCCGAGCGTATTGGCGCTGGTGATGACTGCGGTATTCGATGCCACGGGTACCATCCGTGCGGTCGCCGGGCAGGCCAACCTGCTGGATAAAGACGGCCAGATAATCAACGGTGGCAAGGCGCTGACGTCAGACTCCCTGAGCAGCATTTTCTCCGGGCTGGTTGGCGCTGCTCCTGCGGCGGTGTATATCGAGTCTGCGGCCGGTACGGCGGCGGGCGGTAAAACCGGCCTGACGGCCACCGTGGTCGGGATCCTGTTCCTGCTGATCCTGTTCCTGTCACCGTTGTCTTATCTGGTGCCGGTGTATGCCACTGCGCCAGCGCTGATGTACGTGGGTTTGCTGATGCTCAGCAACGTCAGCAAGCTGGATTTCGACGATTTTGTTGATGCGATGGCGGGCTTGTTGTGTGCGGTGTTTATCGTGCTGACCTGCAACATCGTAACCGGCATCATGCTGGGCTTCAGCTCCCTGGTGATTGGCCGCATCTTCTCGGGCGAGTGGCGCAGGCTGAACCTCGGTACCGTGTTGATCGCGGTCGCGCTGGTGGCGTTCTATGCCGGTGGCTGGGCTATTTAATAATTTATATGCCCTCTCTTGCGTGAGAGGGCATATTTGGCGTTTTCTCCTTCAGATTAATCTCCTTCTTCCTATTCTTTGTTTTGAAAGGCATAACAAGCTTTTCCTACTGCTAAAAAAGTGATCTATTATTCGGCATATTTTGGCGCTGTTCTGAACCATAGAGTCTAGGGAAAGCATGGAAATCTTTTTTACAATCCTCATTTTGATCCTGGTGGTTTCCCTTTCTGGGGTCGTGACGCGCATGTTGCCGTTCCAGGTGCCGCTGCCGTTAATGCAGATCGTCATCGGGGCCTTGCTGGCCTGGCCGCATTTTGGCCTGCATGTTGATTTTGATCCTGAGCTGTTTCTGGTGCTGTTTATCCCTCCACTGCTGTTTGCTGATGGCTGGAAAACCCCCCTGCGTGAGTTTTTGCATCATGGGCGCGAAATCCTCGGATTAGCGCTGGTTCTGGTGCTGATTACCGTGGTTGGGGTGGGGTATCTCATTTATCTGATGGTGCCAGGGATCCCGCTGGTGGCAGCGTTCGCTCTGGCGGCAGTGTTGTCGCCCACCGATGCCGTGGCGTTGGGGGGGATAGTCGGCAAAGGGCGGATCCCGAAGTCGATCATGGGCGTGCTGGAAGGTGAAGCGCTGATGAACGACGCTTCCGGCCTGGTATCCCTGAAGTTTGCCATCGCGGTAGCCATGGGTACGATGGTGTTTACCGTGGGCGGTGCCACCATGGAGTTCCTGAAGGTGGCTATCGGCGGTTTGCTGGCCGGTGTGGCGGTGACCTGGGTTTACAGTAAATCGCTGCGGGTGATGAGCCGCTGGAGCGGTGATGATCCGGCAACGCAGATCGTCTTCCTCTTATTGTTGCCGTTCGCTTCTTATCTGATCGCCGAACATATCGGTGTTTCCGGCATCTTGGCGGCGGTCGCGGCTGGGATGACTATCAGCCAGTCTGGCGTGATCCGCAACGCGCCGCTGGCGATGCGCCTGCGAGCTAACAGCGTCTGGACCATGCTCGAGTTTGTATTTAACGGCACGGTGTTCATCATGTTGGGGCTGCAACTGCCGGGCATTATCGAGACCTCCATTCTGCAGGCTGAGCTGGATCCGACCATTGAGACCTGGTATCTGTTCACCGACGTGGCAATTATCTACGCTGCGCTACTGATGCTGCGTTTCACTTGGCTATGGCTGATGAAAAACGCCAGCAAACGCTTTATGAAAAAACGTCCGTTGCAATTTGGTGACTACAGCACGCGTGAGCTGTGGGTGGCGTCATTTGCCGGGGTTCGTGGGGCGATCACGCTGGCGGGTGTGCTTTCTATCCCTCTGTTACTGAGCGATGGCACCGCTTTCCCGGCCCGTTATCAACTGGTGTTTATTGCCACCGGTGTGATTCTGTTGTCGTTGATTATCGGTGTGCTGGTCTTGCCATTGCTGCTGCGTGGTGTGCAGATGGCTGACAAAAGCGTCAGCAAAGATGAAGAGCGTATGGCCATTGCCATCGTGGCGGAAGTGGCGATCGAAAGTATCAACAAGATGGAAGAGCGCTTGGCCGCCGACACCGAAGAAAACTTCGATCCACAGATTCTGAAAGAGGTCAGTTCGCGGGTGATTGGTACGCTGCGGCGGCGTATTGCCAACAAAGATGACATCGAGAACGCGCTGGCGCTGGAAAACCTGGAACGACGTTTCCGCCTGACCGCATTGCGGGCCGAGCGGGGTGAGCTTTATCACCTGCGCGCCACACAGAAAATCAGCAATGAGACGCTGCAAAAACTGCTGCACGATCTCGACTTGCTCGAAGCCTTGCTGATAGAGCGGGAAGGTTAAGAGAGATTACTGGAAGGGCCGCGACGCGGCCCCTCATGCAGCTAACCTTTTGACAGGGCCTCTGCGTCTCGTTCCCCCTCAGCCTTGAATTCCTTACTTTGAATCAGCCTCAATGCCAGATACAGATCGGGAACCAGGATCAGATCGCGCTCGTCACTGCCGGAGCGATGCAGACGGAACCAGCGTGTCAGTTCGGTACGCCTGCCCGCGAGCACCAGACTGATTCCACGCAGTTTAAGCTCCTGCTTCAATTCGTTGATTGCTGCGAGCACGCTGATATCTGCATGGGTGAAGCTGGCCACCGCGTCAATCACCACCCAACGCGGTTTTGCGGGGCTGCTATCCACCAGATTGGTGATCCGTCGTTTAAAATAGGCCACATTAAAATAGGTCAACGGTGAGTTAAAGCGATACATAATCACCCCGTCGACCGGCTTAATGCCGTTACCGTCAGCAATCGAATGAATCATCCCGTCATCATTCACCCCGAGCAACTGTTCGGTAGGCCGGAACACCGTTTGTAGAAATTGCAGCAGGCCCAGCAGGACCGCCAGCCCGATGCCGGGAATGATCCCCACCAGCAGCACGCTCAGGAAAGTAAACAGCGCCAGATTGAATGCGGAACGATTGCGCTTGCGCAGCCGGAAAATACTGCGCATATCCAGTAACGACCAGGAGGCGTAAATCAGCACCACGCCCAGCACCGGTATGGGAATAAATTGCAGCGGCTCGCTGAAGAACAGCACCACCACAGCGATCGCCAGCGCGGCAATCACCGACACCAACTGGCTTTTGCCGCCGTTGGCATCGTTAACCGCGGTACGGGAATTGGCTCCGCTGATAGCAAACCCCTGCGAAAGCCCGGAGACGATATTCACCAACCCCAGCGCACGAAACTCACTGTCGGCATCCACCTCATAGCCATTTTTGGCCGCAAAGCTGCGCGCGGTGAGCATCATGCTGACAAAGCTGACTACCGCCAGGTTTAACGCGGGGATCACCAGATCGCGCAGCAGCCCTGGTTGAAAATCAGGCCACGACACCATGGGCAAACCGCCACCGGTATAGCCTGATACCGTTTCGATACCAAAGCGCGGCAAGTTCGCCGCCCAGGTCAGTGCCGTCGTCAATACCACGGCGAACAGCGGTGCTGGCCAACTGGGTCTGGCGCGATGCACGCCAAACAGAATCAATAGCGTCAGCGCGGAGATTCCTATCGTCGGCCAATGGCTGTTAAGCAAGTTTTCCGGTAGCGCCAGAATGCGTTCAATCAGCTCATTAGAGGGGGAAGGGAAGCCAAGCACCTTGCTGATCTGGTTGACGATAATCGTCAGCGCAACGCCGTTCAGCAGCCCATTCAATATCGGGCGCGACAGCAGATCCGCAATGGCTCCCAACCTGAAGCGGCTGGCGATCAGACACCATGTGCCCATCATCAGGGTCATCACGATGGTTAACTGCCAGTGGAGTTCGGTGTTACCAGCGGCCAGCGGCGTGACAACGGCGGCAATCACCGCACAGGTTGCCGCATCAGGGCCGACAATCAGTTGCCGCGACGAGCCAAAAATGGCGTAGGCGATCATCGGCAGAATGCAGGAATAAAGCCCGACGATTGCGCTCACACCGGCCAATTCGGCGTAGGCAATCGCCACCGGCAGCGCTACCGCCGCAACGGACAGGCCAGCGCGAATATCAGGTTTCAGCCAACTGCGCTCATAAGCGAGCAGATTCATCAAGCCGGGGGTCAGATTCTGGACGGATTTCCACTGCATATATTTTCCATCAGGCATAAGAATGGGAACGCTGATGTTATGCGGTCTCTTCCATAGGCTGAAGGAGAGTCACCCAGCGTGTTTTTAGGTATTTTCTGCAACCTTTAGCCGAAGTATAGCAGGCGATTTTGAGGTGAATTCCTTGGCGCAATAGGCCGGTTACTGAGTCGTAGGCCAATAGTCGCGGCAGCAGGCAATCCAGGCTTGAGCACTGTGGGAAAGATAACTCCCCTGGCGCCAGATTAGCCCCACCCGCCATTCCATGCGTGGCTCCAGCGGCAGCCAAAGCAGGCTGCTCTTGTCCAGCCATTGGCACACCGGCTCGGGTAAGGTGGCAATGCCAATGCCCGCCTGCACCATCGAAGCCAGAAAATCCCACTGGCCGCTGCGTACGGCAATTTTGGGCTCGAAACCTGCCTGATGGAACGCCGCCATCAGCATTTTATACAGCGTAAAATCCTCGTTATAAATCAGGATCGGCCACTCGGCGAGCTCGGTGATATTGATGGTGGTGCGGTTGAGCCAGTGCGCCGTGCGTGGCATCACGACGCACATCGGGTGGCTTAGCAGCGGCAGAAAGGTCAGCGGTTGTTCGGTGCCAGAGGGGCATATCGTCATCGCCAGATCCAACTCGCCAGTCAGCACCGCCTGTTCGACCGACTGGCCACCCAGTTCGGCAATTTTCAGTTCGATGCCGGGATAAGTCTGGCGAAATTGTTTGATCAACCCAGAGATCTGCCTGCCGACCATCGGCGGGATCCCCAGCCGCAGCAGGCCTTTTTTCACCGAACTGATGTCTTCCAGCTCCATCTCCAACTGGCGGAACTCATCCAGAATCGTCAGCCCGCGCTGATAAACTGCCTGCCCGCTGTCGGTGAGATGCAGCTTGCGCCCTTCGCGGATCAGCAGCGTGCATTCCAGTTCCTCTTCCAGATGGCGCAGCATTTTGCTGATGGTTGGCTGGGTGACAAACAGCTTCTCGGCCGCGCGGGTGAAGCTTTGCTGACGAACCACTTCAACGAAATAGCGCAGGGTGCGGACATCCATTTGGGCTCTCCTCAGGGCGTTACCGTGGGAAACTATTCCTTTACGGCATGATGTTGATGATTTTAATTCATTTCAGGCAGGGTTTCCTCGCTGCGTATACTGTGAACCGTGATTTTTTGTTTGAGGTTGCTGTTATGTACCTGGCGTTACGCCGTGCTGCGCCATCTTTGTTAAACCGTTTACAGGTGCCGGTTCAGGTCGTGTTGTATGCCCTGTTATTCCTGCTTGCCGATCAGCTGGTAAAAAGATTCCATCTGCCGCTACCGGCCAATATTGTCGGCATGCTGATGATGCTGGCGCTTATCCTGCTGCGTATTCTGCCGCTGAATTGGGTGAAAGCCGGTGCGCGCTGGTTGCTGGCTGAAATGCTGCTGTTCTTTGTGCCCGCGGTGGTGGCGGTGGTGAACTATGCCCAGTTACTGATGGTAGAAGGCTGGAAAATTTTCCTGGTGATCGCTAGTAGCACCATGCTGACGCTGGGAGCCACCGGGCTGGTGGTGGATCGCGTCTACCGTTTTGAGCTTTGGCTACAACAGCGGAAAACGCGCCATGAATGATGTGATCCTCAGCCTTGCCTGCTTTGTAGCGACCTTGGTGCTCTATTTTGCCAATAAGAAACTCTATCGCCGCCGCAGAACGCTGCTGCTGATGCCGCTGGTATTAACCCCGATGATTCTGGTGTTGTTGTTGGTGGTGACCCATATCTCGTATCAGGATTACATCGGTGAAACGCACTGGCTGCTGTGGCTGCTTGGCCCGGCGACCATCGCTTTTGCCGTGCCGGTGTATGAAAACCTGCAGATTATCCGCCGCCACTGGCTCTCGCTCAGTGCTGGCGTGTTCACTGCGGTAGGCGTGGCCGTTTGCAGTTCGGTGTGGCTGGCACGTTGGCTGACTCTGCCAGATGAGGTTCAGCGCAGCCTGGCGGTGCGCTCCATCACCACGCCGTTCGCGCTGGAAGCGGCAAAGCAGATGGGGGGCCAGCCGGATCTGGTGGCGCTGTTTGTGGTGATCACCGGCGTATTCGGCATGGCGGTGGGAGACGTACTGTTCCTGCGGCTTTCGGTGCGCAGCGGTCTGGCAAAAGGGGCTGGGTTTGGTGCTTCATCGCACGGCGCCGGTACTGCCAGAGCCTATGAACTGGGTCAGCAAGAGGGCGTGGTTTCCAGCCTGGTGATGATGCTGGCGGGGGTGATCACCGTGATTGCCGCCCCGTTGATTGGTCGGTTGATGTGGTGATAGCAGCAGGGGGCCGCTCGGCCCCCTGAAGATTCAGCGAGCGGCCTGGATTAGGGCCACCACCAGCGGTGACAGTTCGCCACGCAGCGCCGCACGTTCCGACTGGAACAGCGTAGCGGCATAAAAACGGTGCCCCGGCAGTTCTATCGAACGCACATCCCCTTCGGAGTCGTGGCCGCTGACGATCAGCGGGTGCTGCACTAAGTCGGCAACAAACTCAGGGTTCACGCCAAAGTTACAGCGGTAGCCTTCGTGCGTTTCCAGTTTGCCATAGGCGCGGGCGATCAGCGTTTCCGGCTGGAACAGGATGGTGCCGGTTTGTTCGACCAGCGAACAGCTCAGCGGGGCGATCACCAACCGGCCACCCTGATCGGTTTCTGCATGCCCGGCATCGTGCCAGCCCATCACATTGCGGGCATATTCCACAATTGCATACTGAAAACCGCCGCAAGATCCCAGGAACGGCACATTCTGTTCACGGGCATAGCGGATGGCCATAAAAGCGCCATCATCAAAGTGATAGGGGCTACCAGGCACCACCCAGATCGCATCATAGCCCTGCAATACCGAGGTTTCGGTAAGGGTTTCTGTGGCAAGCCACTGGAATTGAAGATCGATATCGAGGTGTGAGGCAGTAAGTTGCAGAGCGACGGGGATAGCTTGGTGGGCAACAGCTTCTGGTTTGTAATCACCGACCAGAGCAAGACGAACCTGAGTTTTCATCATTTCCTTTTCCTGTGCGGGTAAAAAAGGAGGTTACAGCAAAGTTAAAATCTGTTCAGCGGGTTTTTCGACGAGAAGCACAAAATGCCTGAGAGGGAGAAAATACTGGGGCACGGTTGGCTGCACCCCAGAATGTGATGCTCAATACAGCGAAGGCGATCCTTCCGGGCGCGTCTTGAAGCGGCGGTGCAGCCACAGATACTGCTCTGGCGCACGCATGATCTCTTTTTCCACCACCTTGTTAATGTAGGTTGCGGCGGCAATTTCATCGTCGATAGGGTAGCCTTCCAGCGCGGGTTGGATCAGCAGATCGTAACCTCGGCCCTCAGGGCGACGAATCAGCACTACCGGCAGCAGTGCTGGCTTAGCCAAGCGCATCAGCATAAAAGTACCGCTGGTGGTGGCGGCCTGCTCGACCGCAAACAGCGGAGCAAATACGCTGCCGCGCGGGCCGTAATCCTGGTCTGGCGCGAACCAGACGGCTTCGCCGCGTTTCAGGGCATTCACCATACCGCGCAGGTCTTTGCGATCCAGCATCGCCTTGTTGGAGCGCATACGGCCTTTGGTTTGCGCCCATTCCATGGCTTTATTGTTGTGCGGACGATACATCGCCATCATCGGCTGGCACAGGCCCATCGCCCGGCCACCGAGCTCCAGCGACATAAAATGCACGCCAATCACCAGCACGCCGCGATTGTTCTGCTGCGCCGCTTGCAGATGTTCGAGGCCGGAAACGCTAAACCAGCGCTTGACGCGTTGGTCGGGCCAGAACCAGGCCATACCGGTTTCCATCAGGCCCATGCCGAGGGATTCAAAATTACCGACCACTTGGCGCTCGCGTTGTTCTGCACTCATCTCTGGGAAGCACAGTTCAAGATTACGGCGAGCGATGGTGACGCGGCGCTTCAGGAAACGCATGGAAGTGCGGCCCATCCACATACCGAGCTTGTGCAGTACTGGGTAGGGGAGTTGCACCAGCAGGAACAGAACACCCAAGCCAAACCAGGTCAGCCAGTAGCGTGGGTGCAGAAAAGCACGTTGGAATTTTTGCGGGGGCTTCATCATTAACTCATTATGCGATTGGGTACGGAAACCTGTAACGCATAAAGAAGCGACTCAATAGCGGTACAAGGTTCAGACAGCCAGTCATAGCGATCGTTTAGCCAACTTATGGAATTAGCGAAATATTTACACTCGGGTGCCAGAAAGCACGCATAACCCGACGTATTTCGCGGAGCCATAAATAAAAAGGCGCTTACCCCAATGAGGAAAAGCGCCTTTTTTCAATACGTTAACTGATTAGTATCAGTTCATGCCGTATTTTTTCAATTTCTTGCGCAGCGTACCGCGGTTGATACCCATCATCAGGGCTGCACGGGTCTGGTTGCCACGGGTGTATTGCATCACCATGTCCAACAATGGCTGTTCAACTTCAGCCAATACCAGCTCATACAGGTCACTCACATCCTGACCATTCAGTTGAGCAAAATAGTTCTTCAGTGCTTGCTTAACCGAGTCACGCAGAGGCTTTTGAGTCACTTGATCCTGTGAGTTCACGGTTGAAACGGTCAGTACGTCAGAATTTACGCGTTGTTCGAACATAGTTCTGTCAGCTCTTTTTTTACGCTAGATTTTCGAAATATGCCTCCAACGCCTCCAGCTGTTCGCTGGCATCCTCTATGGCGTTGAATGTGCGCCGAAACTGGTCATTTGGGGCGTGCTCCTGTAGGTACCAGGATACGTGCTTACGAGCAATCCGGAATCCCTTGCCTTGGCCGTAAAAGCCGTGCAATTCCCGAATATGCTCTATCAACAAGCGCTTCACTTCGCCCAGTGGCATCGGTGGCAGCAGCTCCCCTGTGTCCAGATAATGCTGGATTTCCCGGAAGATCCAGGGTCTCCCCTGAGCAGCGCGGCCTATCATCAGGGCATCGGCCCCGGTGTAGTCAAGCACTGCTCTGGCTTTATGCGGGTCAGTAATGTCGCCATTCGCAATAATCGGAATGGAAACACTCTGCTTAACTGCCCGAATGCTGTCGTACTCCGCGTCGCCGTTGAACAGGCAGGCACGGGTTCGGCCATGAATCGTCAGGGCCTGTATACCACAGTCTTCGGCCAATTGGGCAATCTCTACACAGTTACGGTGTTCTGGTGCCCAGCCGGTACGAATCTTAAGTGTTACCGGCACATCCACCGCATTAACTACCGCGAGGAGGATCTGTTTAACCAGGTCCGGGTACTGCAATAACGCAGACCCTGCAAGCTTCCGGTTCACTTTCTTGGCCGGGCAACCCATATTGATATCGATGATCTGTGCGCCGCTGGCCACATTAATGCGCGCCGCGGCAGCCATATCATCAGGATCACATCCGGCAATCTGCACGGAACGGATCCCTGGTTCATCGCTATGTACCATACGCAGACGTGACTTATCCGTGCGCCACACCTCCGGATTGGAGGAGAGCATTTCGGATACAGCCATCCCAGCACCCATTGCATGACATAAGGTTCTGAACGGGCGATCGGTGATCCCGGCCATCGGGGCCGCAATCAAGCAATTTGTTAACTGGTGGTTTCCAATGCGCATAGACAAAGACTGACCATACTGTGTCCGCAAGGGCGCGTATATTACGCATTTTTTCGCTGAGATGAAAGGCCAAACTTTGACCGATTTACGGCTATTTACCAATGAAAATGCGGCTTACAGCGATTTATGAAAATATTATAGTTATTTAACAATGGCTTGACGTATTGTGCTTAATTTATGTGCAGTAAAATATTCCCGGCACAACAGGATTTTATCTTTAAACGGTGCGAATTTAAGCATGCAACATCAGGTGTACAGCAGAATTATCAGGGTAATACTTTGATAAAGCGTTAAAGATTCCTATCGGAAATCTATGACTGAATCGTTTTAGCGGCCCACCGCCTCCCCAGAGGGGGCAGCGGTGAGCATGCCTTAGATATTAATCGACGATAACGCGGCCATTCAGCGGCTGTACTGGACGATTGTTGGCATGGTGGACAACTGAACGGAATTGACCGATCTGCTCGGCAGAAGCGCTTACAGGATGATCCAGCACCATCCAGCTAACACCTTCAGAGCAAGGCGGTGTGGTTAGTGAACCACTGAAGCGGTAGAAGTTGAACTCTTTAGGCAACAGCGCCTTGATATCCACCGGTTTGGTCAATACCGCGGTCTGATCAACCTGAGCCGGCATTTGCTGCCAAGCCTGTGCCAGTTGCGGGTTGGCTTTGCCTTCCTGGAACATCAGCGCCAGTACCGCCAGAGCACCGTCTTTGTCTTTAAAGACGAAGTGCGCTTCCAGTGGGAATTGCTTGCCGTCGATCTCGTTCTCGCTTGGTGCGTGGAAGTGGAACTGCTGCAACGTAAAGGTATCGTTATCCAAGCGCAGGGTATTGCCTTCGCTGACGTTTACCTGAATGGTGTGGCCGTTATTGATGATTTGCTGCTTACCCGGCTTGAAAGCCAGCTCAAGCTTGCCATGATGCGTCTTCAATGCACCCTGGATATTGACCGGTGACTGGTTCTTACCGTTTTCACACAGTGAGAAATCAGGTGAGAGTTTACCCCAGTGTGCCGGATCTTCCTGACCTTCATAACTCCAGTGCTGATGCTGTTCGGCTGCACCGATTGAGAAACTGGCTGCCAGCATGGCGGCCAACAATAATTTTCTTTTCATTTTCAATCCTTTCAAAACAAAAATCTGAATAGCCCTCGGCGGACAACGCGCGGGTTGTCATCGCTTGCGCAGGAGAATACGCCCGCGATTTATCAGTATAAACCAGCGTTTTATGACCAAAATAAACAAAACCACCGGAAGTGATTAAATTTCAGGTGGTTTTTATCGGTAGGGAAAAATGTAACTATTTGCGTTGGCCGGTAATACGGCACCACTCTTCGCGTTCGGCAACCGGATCGAGATTGAATTTATCCGCGTAAGCTTCCGCAACGCTCTGGGCCTGCGTGGCCAGAACGCCGGAAAGGCCGAGATAACCACCGGCTTTTGGCAGGCAACCGATGAGCGGAGCCAGTTCACGCAGCGGGCCTGCCAGAATGTTGGCGACCACGACATCCGCCAGCAGATCGGCCGGTTGGTCTTTTGGCAGGTACAGCTCCAAGCGTTCAGAAACGCCGTTACGCTGCGCATTGTCGCGGCTGGCCTGAATGGCTTGGGGATCTATATCAATGCCAATGGCGCGTACCGCACCGAGTTTCAGTGCGGCAATCGCCAGAATGCCGGAGCCACAGCCGAAGTCGATGATGGTTTTGCCCGCGAGATCCAGGCCATCGAGCCATTGCAGGCACAGCGCCGTGGTAGGGTGAGTGCCGGTGCCGAACGCCAGGCCTGGATCGAGCATCACGTTAACTGCCTCGGGGTCCGGCACGTCGCGCCAGCTTGGGCAGATCCACAGCCGCTCGCCGAAACGCATCGGGTGGAAGTTATCCATCCATTCACGTTCCCAGTCTTTATCTTCCAACTGCTCGATTTTGTGGCGGAAACCGGCGCCCAGCAGCGGATGCTGTTCCAGCATGGCGACCACGTCGGTCATATCGGTTTCGGCATCGTACAGGCCAATCACATCGGTATCGCCCCACAGCAGGGTTTCGCCCGGCAAAGGTTCAAACACCGGATTATCGTGGGTGTCCTGAAAGGTCACCGACACGGCGCCGCTTTCAACCAGCGCATCGCTCAGGTCTTCTGCCAGTTTGCCGGTGGTGTTCAGTTTTAGTTGGATCCAAGGCATAACAATTCTCTTCAAGAGGGTAAGGATGACGCCAGCCGACGCTTTTCGCCGCACAGGTTACCGATATAAAACGCCGACAGGCTGAGCAACAGCGCAGGCACAATCGGGTGCAGCCCTGCCAGTTGCAGCTTGAAACTGGCCAATAGCGTATAGCATAACGCACCTGTGACCATTGAGCTAAGCGCTCCCTGCGCGTTGGCGCGCTCCCAGTACAGGCCCAGCACCAGCGGCCACAGGAACACGGCCTCCAAGCCGCCGAAGGCCAGCAGGTTCAGCCAGATAATCATTTCCGGTGGTCGCCAGGCGGCCAGCAACACCAGCAGCCCAAGGATCAGCGTGGTCAGGCTGGAGAAGCGTTTGATCATCTTCTCGTTGTGCATCTGCTGTGGCCGCACGCCAAGATAAAGATCTTTGATGATGGTGGCGGAGGATTGCAGTAACTGGGCATTGATGGTCGACATGATCGCCGCCATCGGTGCAGCCAGGAAGATCCCGGCGGCGTAAGGCGGCAGCACGGTGATCATCAGCGTCGGGATCACCTGATCGGGGATCTTGAGGTCCGGCAACACCGCACGCCCCAAGGCTCCAGCCAGATGCATGCCGAACATCAGCACCGCTACCACGATGGTGCCGAGGATAATCCCGCGATGCACCGCTTTGCTGTCTTTGTAGGAAATACAACGCACGGCGGTGTGCGGCAGGCCAATCACGCCAAAGCACACCAGGATCCAGAACGAAGCCATAAACGGCAGGCTGAGGATCTGTTCGCCCCCTTGCGGTGTTACCAAGGCCGGATCGATCTGTTGCAGTTTATCTACCGCGCTGTGCAAGCCGCCCGCTGCGTGGATCACCGCCACCAGCAGCAACACGGTGCCGAGCAGCATCACCAGTCCTTGCATGGCATCGTTGAGCACGCTAGCGCGGAACCCGCCGAACGCGGTGTACAGCGCAATGCTGATGCCAAAAATCAGCAGGCCGGTATCGTAAGGGATGCCCGCTGCGGTTTCCAACAGGCGCGCCCCACCGATAAATTGCACCGTCATGGCCCCCAAAAAGGCCACCAGCAGGCTGAGGCTGGCCAGCCATACCAACAGGCGGCTTTGGTAGCGGGCGAACAGCATGTCGTTCAGGGTGATGGCATTGTAGCGCCGCGCCAGAATGGCGAACTTCTTGCCCAAAACGCCGAGCGAAAGCCATACGGCGGGCAGTTGAATCATCGCCAGCAGCACCCAGCCGAGGCCATATTTATAGGCAGCGCCGGGCCCGCCGATAAACGAACTGGCGCTGATATAGGTGGCGGTGAGCGTCATTGCCAGCACAAAGCCGCCCATGGAGCGGTTGCCGAGGAAATATTCGTTGAGGAAGTTGCCGGTCTGGCGGCGGCTGTAGGCATAGATCGACAGGCCGAACACCAGCAGCAGGTAGGCAATCAGCGGCAGGATCACTTCAATTTGCATCGCTATCCTCCAAGGGAATGTCGCGGAAGACGACGCGCACCATCAGCCAGCACAGGCCGATAAACAGCAGTGGTACCAACAGGCACGCCATTTCGAACCAATGCGGCAGGCCGGTGATGCCCGTGATGTTATCCGGCAGGTAGGCCGCCAATGACCAGGCCAGCAGATACAGCAGCGTCAGACCTAGCGCCCAGCGCGCTTCGCGATGAGCTTGAACAAAGCGTTGTTCCATCCGTGCCTCCAGGGGGTTTACGGTGATGGATTGGCAAAGGAGGGGATTTTACGACAAGATCGGCATTTGCCCAGCGTTAAGTTGGCGGCTGCCACAAAGAAAAAGGCCGATGAATCATCGGCCTTGGTCAGACAATGTACAACCTGTGGGCTTAGGTCTCTTGCAGACCCAGCTTCTTCTCCAGATAGTGGATGTTGGTGCCACCGTGCTGGAAGTTTTCGTCGTTCATGATCTTTTGCTGCAGTTCAACGTTGGTTTTGATGCCATCGATGATCAGCTCAGCCAGTGCGTTCTTCATACGGGCAATCGCCACATCACGGTTTTCACCGTAGGTGATCAGTTTGCCGATCATGGAGTCATAGTACGGCGGTACGGTATAACCGGCGTAAATATGAGATTCCCAACGGACACCGAAACCGCCTGGCGCATGGAAACGGGTGATCTTGCCTGGGCTTGGCAGGAAGGTGTTCGGATCTTCGGCGTTGATACGACATTCCACCGCGTGGCCGTGGATCTTCACTTCATCCTGTTTGATCGACAGCGGCTGACCGGCAGCGATACGCAACTGCTCTTTGATCAGATCCACGCCGGTGATCATTTCCGTTACCGGGTGCTCTACCTGAATACGGGTGTTCATTTCGATGAAATAGAACTCGCCGTTTTCGTACAGGAACTCAAAGGTACCCGCACCGCGGTAGCCGATCTCCACACAGGCTTTCGAGCAGCGCTCGCCGATGTAACGGCGCAGTTCCGGGGTGATCCCCGGTGCTGGCGCTTCTTCAACCACTTTCTGGTGGCGGCGCTGCATCGAGCAGTCACGTTCCGCCAGATAGATGGCATTGCCCTGGCCGTCTGCCAACACCTGAATTTCGATGTGGCGCGGGTTTTCCAGGTATTTTTCCATATAAACCATGTCGTTGTTGAAAGCCGCTTTGGCTTCCGCTTTGGTCATGGAAATGGATTGCTCAAGATCTTTGTCGCTGCGCACAACGCGCATGCCACGGCCACCGCCGCCGCCAGAAGCCTTGATGATCACCGGATAACCGATGCGCTTGGCGAAGGCACGGTTTTTATCCATGTCGTCGGTCAGCGGGCCGTCGGAGCCGGGTACGCAAGGCACACCGGCTTTTTTCATCGCGCTGATAGCCGAAACCTTGTCACCCATCAGGCGGATGGTTTCAGCACGCGGGCCGATGAAGATAAAGCCGGAGCGTTCAACCTGCTCAGCGAAATCGGCGTTTTCAGACAGGAAGCCGTAGCCCGGGTGGATCGCCACTGCGCCGGTAATTTCCGCCGCAGAGATGATGGCCGGGATGTTCAAATAGCTTTTAACCGAAGGCGCAGGACCGATACACACGGTCTCGTCGGCCAGCAGTACGTGTTTCAGATCGCGATCGGCGGCAGAGTGAACGGCCACGGTCTTGATACCCAGCTCTTTACAGGCACGCAGAATACGAAGCGCAATCTCGCCACGGTTGGCGATAACAATTTTATCAAGCATGATGCGCCTCGTTATTCGATGACGACCAATGGCTCGTCATATTCAACCGGCTGGCCGTTTTCTACCAGGATGGCTTTCACCACGCCTGATTTGTCGGCTTCGATTTGGTTCATCATTTTCATTGCTTCAACGATGCACAGGGTGTCGCCGGCGTTCACTTTCTGGCCCACTTCCACGAAGGATTTCGCATCCGGGCTTGGTGTGCGGTAGAAAGTACCGACCATCGGGGAACGAACGATGTGGCCACTCACGGCCGCCGGTGCAGCAGGGGTTTCTGCGGCAGTTGGTGCAACGGCAGTAGCCAGAGCGGGTTGCTGCTGGGATGGCATGGCGTACTGCTGCATCATCGGGTAAGCCTGCACCGGTGCGGCGCGGCTGATGCGAACTGACTCTTCGCCTTCAGAGATTTCCAGTTCAGAAATGCCTGATTCTTCAACCAGTTCGATCAGTTTCTTGATTTTACGAATATCCATGAGTGTGATTCCGACTCTTTTTTGCGTAGCAATTATACCCGTCATACTTCAAGTTGCAGGTGCGTTGACTTTCCTCGCTCACCCCAGTCACTTACTGATGTAAGCTCCTGAGGATTCACTGCGTCGTCGCCTTCCTGCAACTCGAACTATTTAGGGTACAGTTGGATTTTGACAAGCGGCGAACCGCTGCCTGTAAAGCAAATGTGTAGCCATCTGCGCCGAGACCGCAAATCACGCCTACCGCAATATCAGAGAGGTAAGAGTGATGGCGGAAAGGCTCGCGGGCATGCACGTTGGACAGATGGATCTCGATAAACGGGATCTGCACCGCCAACAGGGCATCGCGCAGCGCCACGCTGGTATGCGTGAACGCGGCAGGGTTAATCAGAATAAAATCCGTATTACCGCGCGCCTGATGAATGCGATCGATTAGCGCATGTTCGGCGTTAGATTGCAGATGGCTCAGGGTAGTATTTAGCGCGAGCGCCTGGTTTTCCAACCCGCTAACAATCTCGGTTAACGTCGTGCTGCCGTACTTCTCCGGCTCACGCGTCCCCAGTAGATTCAGATTGGGGCCGTTCAAGAGCAAAATGTGAAACTTATCCGCCATTGTGCTGGTATCTCCGGCAATAAAACCATCATTGAAGAAAATAACCCGATGTCACCGATTTGTCACCTGCCAGGTGACGATTTCACGCTGTCAGCAGGTGCAAGGGCGGGCATTATAACGATATCGTAGCAATTCGCAGCTAAATACTGGTCTTATCAGCGAAGATATTCAACCCTGAATTGACAAACAGATAACCTCATTATCGGATTATGAGGGATAGAACACAGAAAAGTTCCGTGCCGAAAGCACTGATTTTCACCGTCAATCGACCCCGTTGCGGCTGGATTTACTGCCACCCCGCCGGAATTTCTTGTAACGCAAGGCCAGTAACAGCAGTGCCAGAACAGCGTAAATAAAGGGCTGCGGTGAAAAGGTTTTTACCGACCACAGATAGTGAATTGGGACCAGAATAACGATCAGATAGACGAAGTTGTGCAACTTTTGCCATTTTGAGCCCAGCTTGCGCTGTGCCCAAAGCGTTGAGGTGGCGGCCAGCGCCAACAGCAGCAGCCAACTGACGATACCGAGCGTCAGATACGGGCGGGTAACCAGTTCGCGCCCCAGCAGGTTGATATTGCTCAGCCCCAGTTCCAGCGTCGAATAGCTGATTAAGTGTAAAGTGGCCCAGGCAAAGCACCACAAACCCAGCATACGGCGGCAGCGGATCAGCATCGGCTGGCGCGCGTAGCGGGCGAGAGGGGTGACACATAAGGTCACCAGCAGCAATTTCAGCGCCATTCTGCCGGTAAAGTGCTGGATATCTTTAGCCGGATCGGCGCTAAACCAGCCCTGATCGACTGCCAGAATCAGCCACAGGAACGGCAGAAAAGCCGCCAGAGTGATCACTACTTTCAGCCAGCGGATATGCGTTGGGGTTAATCGCACTCAGAAGTTCTCCCGTAAATTCAGGCCACGATATAGCGAGGCAACCTGATCGGCATAGCCATTGAACAGCAGCGTCGGCTGGCGCTGAACGTCCAGAATGCCGCCGGAGCCGATGAAACGCTCGGTGGCCTGCGACCAGCGCGGATGATCGACATGCGGGTTCACGTTGGCGTAAAAGCCGTATTCATTGGGGGCCGATAGATTCCAGGTGGTCGGCGGCTGTTCGCGGGTCAGGCTGATTTTTACGATCGATTTGATCCCCTTGAAGCCATATTTCCACGGCGTGATCAGCCGCAATGGGGCCCCATTCTGCGGCGGCAAGGTTTTGCCATACACGCCAACGGTTAGCAGGGCCAGCGGATGCATGGCTTCGTCGAGCCGCAGCCCTTCCACATAGGGGTATTCCAGACCGCCGCCGATAAAGCGATCTTTCTGGCCGGGCATCTGCTCGGGATCGTACAACGTCTTGAAGGCGACATAGCGTGCGTTGCTGTTGGGCTCCGCCAGTTTAAGCAATTTACCCAGTTCAAAGCCGATCCAGGGCACCACCATCGACCAGGCTTCCACGCAGCGCATGCGATAAATACGCTGTTCGAGCGGGAAACGCTTCATCAGATCGTCGATATCCAGCGTGATCGGTTTACCGACCTCACCGTCGATCTGCACCTTCCAGCCTTCGGTTTTCAGAGCGCCAGCGTTAGCCGCCGGATCCGCTTTATCCAGACCAAATTCGTAAAAATTATTGTAGCCGGTGACTTTTTCTTCCGGCGTCAGCGGTAGGTCAACCTGCCAGATCTCCGGTTTGCTGAACTCCAGCGCTTTGCCCGGCGGGGCTTTGGGCCGGTCGTTGCCTTTGAACCATGACAGTAAATCGGCTTGCGCAGGGGGGGGTAAAGCCAGAGACGCGGCGGTAATGCCCAATGCCTGGAGCACTTTGCGCCGCTGATAGAACACGCTCTCCGGCGTGACATCGGCTTCGGTGAGTTTTCGTTGTTTGTTCATTATTTGTTCTCCGCAGGTTACGGTCTTAGCATGGCGTGAAAGCCAACGTAATGCGAGAGGTGGGAGGTAAAAATGGATGGCACAAGGCTTAAGGGGACTTTCCCTCTCCCAATGGAAGAGGGAACCGGTATCTGTTATTTCAGCGGATCTTCACCAGCGTACGGCCGGTGACTTGATTGTTCATCAGCGCAGCGGCAGCGGCAGGCACCTCTTCGAGCGTGATCTCCTGTGTTGCTTGCTCATAGAAGCTGTCTGGCAGAATGCTGGCCAAGCGTTCCCAAGCCGCCTGACGGCGCGGGAAGGGCGTGTGTACCGAATCAATCCCCTGTAGGCGTACGTTGCGCAGAATAAAAGGCATTACCGTGGTGGGTAACTGGTAGCCACCCGCCAGACCGCAAGCGGCCACAGTGCCGTTGTAATTCATCTGGGCCAGAACGCGGGCCAGCAACTTGTCGCCCACCGTATCGATAGCTCCGGCCCACAGCTGTTTTTCCAGCGGGCGTGGTGTTTCGAGATAATCGCTGCGGGGCAATACTTCTTTAGCGCCGAGCGATTTCAGATAGTCGGTATTGCTGTTGCGGCCGCTGATTGCCGTCACGCTGTAGCCCAGCGCCGCCAGCAGCGCGATGGCGGTGCTGCCCACGCCGCCGCTGGCACCGGTAACCAGAATATCGCCGTCTGCGGGTTTTACTCCACCTTCTTCCAGCGCCACCACGCAAAGCATGGCGGTAAAACCCGCAGTGCCGAGGATCATCGCTTTACGTTCATTCAGCCCTGTTGGCAAGGGAACCAGCCATTCGCCGCAGACACGAGCCTGTTCGGCCAAGCCGCCCCAGTGGTTTTCGCCGACTCCCCAGCCAGTGAGCACCACGCTCTGGCCTGATTTAAATCGTGGGTCTTTACTGCTCTGCACCCGGCCAGCAAAGTCAATGCCGGGTACCATTGGGAAGTTGCGAATAATCTTGCCTTTGCCGGTGATCGCCAGCGCATCCTTATAGTTAAGGCTGGACCAGTTGACGTCGACCGTCACATCGCCCTCAGGCAACCGACCACTGTCGATATCTTTGACCTGCGCCAGGGTTTGATCATCTTGTTGTTCCAATAACAATGCTCGCATGTCACTCTTCCCCTTGGTTTCATATTTTATATGAATGTTTAAATCGGTTTGGTTTGACTATATGCATAATAAAAATAAGTGTCCTGATAAAGGACAAAAAAATGGTGATTAATAGTTTTCTTCATCAGCTATGCTTGATAGGTTGGTAAGGGTAAGCTGATGCTGGCTAAGGAAAAAAAACGCTTTCTTAATTTTTTTAAAATCAGGCTATTACGTTGTACTTAATTCGTTCATGAACAGGGCCTTTATCTATTAAAGGATGATTTTCTTTTAACTATTGCGGACAAGGCTCGGGGATGAGATTTACC
>JBAQHZ010000537.1:0-23419 GCA_049288585.1 Chania sp. | reverse complement strand
ACGGAGATGATTAACGGGATCCTGGCGCATCATCTGGCAAAATGAGGTGAAATTGAACAGATCGGAGATTTCCTCACCGTGAATGTTCACAACCACGACGGCTAATCCCGTAGCCTGAGCAAAGTCTTGGGCAATTTTATTGATGAGTTCTGAGTTTAGTAAACTGGCAGAAATCATTATAGCCCTCCCTAAGTGAAGTTTTATTTATTATGATAATCCATCCCTACTGTTATCAATTTGTTATTTTTTGCTTTTACCTCCCATGTGAAAAATTAAAAGATAAGATTCATTAATCGGTATTAACAGCCAGCGCTTAAGCCTATCAGACTAATAAAAAACCCGAAATCGATTTTCATGGATTAACCCAAACAGATCACAAAAATTATCCTCACCCCGGTTAGGGAGTGAGGACGATAAAAATCAGGCTTTTTCCTCTTCTAATTGGCAGGCATTACACGGCAGGTTTTTGCCAATTAAATAGCGGTAGCCAGCAGCGCCTAAACAGGCACCGATCACCGGAGCGACAATCGGCACAATGAAATAAGGAATGTCGCGCCCGCCGGTCATCGCCACGTTGCCCCAACCGGCAAAGAACGCGAACAGCTTAGGCCCAAAGTCACGCGCCGGATTCATGGCAAACCCGGTCAACGGACCCATCGAAGCGCCGATTACCGCCACCAGAATACCGATCAACAAAGGTGCCAATGGCCCGCGCGGCACGCCGTTGCCGTCATCGGTCAGCGCCATCACCAGGCACATCAGAATGGCGGTAATGACGATTTCAACCAGGGATGCCTGTAGCACACTGATGGTGGGGTTTGGATAAGTGCTGAAAATACTGGCCAGTTGCAGGCTTTCCAGACTGCCGCGTACCATATTTTTCGCCGCTTCGGTTTCGGCAAACAGATTATGGTAGAGGGCATAAACCAGCGCCGCGCCGCAAAAGGCACCGGCAATCTGCGAAACGCAGTAGCCCAGCACTTTGCCGCGCGGGAAACAGGCAAACAGCCACATGGCGATGGTGATCGCCGGGTTCAGGTGCCCGCCAGAAATCCCCGCCGTCAGATAAACCGCCAGAGAAATCCCCAACCCCCAGACGATGCAGATTTCCCACAGGCCAAAATTAGCTCCGGCCAACTTCGCCGCACAAAGGCACCCGGCACCGAAAAAAACAAACAGCCCGGTGCCGAGAAACTCGGCAATACATTGCGCTTTCAGTGAATCATTCATAACCTTCCCCTGCGTGATTGGATGAGGAATCAGCCCACATCAGCTGGCTTCCGGGCAACAGCTATACTGCGAACCACTATAGGGAGCGGGCAAACGAAAGTGTTGTTGCAATAGCTAAACGGCGAGGGAAAAACTTGCTTGGCAATAAGAGATTATTGTTATTGATAATTTGAAAAATCATTTATTCTCAGGGTAATAGATAGGGTTTTATTTAAAGCCAAAATAACACTTTCTTGTTCTACCCTTCTTCCGTTATTGCTATCCAGCTCTCAATTTTCACTCTCTGACGCCAATAATAAAATTTCAGATTAAAACAAAAATTTGAAAAGCTAATTTTTGTTAAATCCGACAATCATTAAATCACCATAAAAACAGTAAGATAGTCCATCCCCATATCCGGTTTTTATTATCAACTCACCAACCATTCTCCGCAAACAATTTAAGTCAGCCATTCTTTTTCGTTGCTTATTTGTATATTCGCTGCATCACAGTCCTGACAGAGGTGTTTATGCAACAAGAAGCATTAGGAATGGTGGAAACCAAAGGGTTAGCCGCCGCCATCGAAGCCGCCGACACCATGGTGAAGTCTGCCAACGTGGTGCTGGTGGGTTACGAGAAAATTGGCTCTGGCCTGGTGACCGTCATCGTCCGCGGTGACGTGGGCGCAGTGAAAGCGGCAACTGATGCCGGTGCCTCTGCCGCCGCCCGGGTGGGTGAAGTCAAAGCCACTCACGTCATCCCACGCCCACATACCGACGTGGAAAAATTCTTACCGAAGGGAAATAGCCAATGAGCAGCCATGACCTGGTCGACAAAATCATGGCCCAGGTGATAGCCAAAGTCAGCGAGCACACCCCGGCTACTTCCTCACCACTCACGCACACAACACGAGATACGGTTATGGCAGAAAAAACCTGCAGTTTAACGGAATTCGTCGGGACCGCCATTGGCGACACGGTGGGTCTGGTTATTGCCAACGTCGACAGCGCCCTGCTGAGCGCCATGAAGCTGGAAAAGAGCTATCGCTCGATCGGCATTCTCGGTGCCCGCACCGGCGCTGGCCCGCACATCATGGCGGCGGATGAAGCCGTCAAGGCCACCAATACCGAAGTGGTGAGCATCGAACTGCCGCGCGATACCAAAGGCGGTGCGGGCCACGGCTCGCTGATCGTCTTCGGCGGTAACGACGTTTCCGACGTGAAACGCGCGGTTGAAGTGGCGCTGAAAGAGCTGGATCGCACCTTCGGCGACGTTTACGCCAATGAAGCGGGCCATATCGAGCTGCAATACACCGCCCGCGCCAGCTATGCGCTGGAAAAAGCCTTTGGCGCGCCGGTGGGCCGCTCCTGCGGGGTGATCGTCGGCGCTCCGGCCGCCGTCGGCGTGCTGATGGCCGATACGGCGGTGAAATCCGCCAACGTCGACGTGGTGGCCTACAGCTCACCGGCACAGGGCACCAGCTACAGCAACGAGGTGATTCTGGTGATCTCCGGTGACTCCGGCGCGGTGCGTCAGGCGGTGATTTCCGCCCGTGAGATTGGCAAAACCGTTCTGGCCACGCTGGGTGCCGAACCGAAAAACGACCGCCCTTCTTATATCTGATGCCAAGTGAGGCTGTTTCATGAAATCGAAAAGATTTGAAGCATTGGCAAAACGCCCGGTCAACCAGGACGGCTTTGTCAAAGAGTGGATCGAGGAAGGCTTTATTGCCATGGAAAGCCCTAACGATCCCAAGCCGTCGATCAAAATCGTCGGCGGCGTCATCACCGAGCTGGACGGCAAGCCGCAGAGCGAGTTTGACCTGATCGACCACTTTATTGCCCGCTACGGCATCAATCTGGCGCGAGCGGAAGAAGCGATGGCGATGGATTCGGTGAAGCTGGCCAATATGCTGTGTGATCCCAACGTCTCTCGCGCCACCATCGTGCCGCTGACCACCGCCATGACCCCGGCGAAGATCGTCGAAGTGGTGTCGCACATGAACGTGGTGGAAATGATGATGTCGATGCAGAAAATGCGCGCCCGTCGTACCCCGTCACAGCAGGCCCACGTCACCAACGTGAAAGATAACCCGGTGCAGATCGCCGCCGATGCCGCAGAAGGTGCCTTCCGTGGCTTCGATGAGCAGGAAACCACCGTTGCGGTAGCCCGTTATGCGCCGTTCAACGCCATCGCGCTGCTGGTCGGCTCACAGATTGGCCGCCCTGGCGTGCTGACCCAATGCTCGCTGGAAGAAGCCACCGAACTGAAACTCGGCATGCTGGGCCACACCTGCTACGCGGAAACCATCTCGGTGTACGGCACCGAACCGGTGTTTACCGACGGCGATGACACCCCGTGGTCGAAAGGCTTCCTGGCTTCATCCTACGCTTCACGCGGGTTGAAAATGCGCTTTACCTCCGGCTCTGGCTCCGAAGTGCAGATGGGCTATGCGGAAGGTAAATCGATGCTCTACCTGGAAGCCCGCTGCATTTACATCACCAAAGCCGCCGGGGTTCAGGGGCTGCAAAACGGTTCGGTCAGCTGCGTGGGCGTGCCTTCCGCCGTGCCCTCCGGCATTCGTGCCATTCTGGCCGAGAACCTGATCTGCTCCGCGCTGGATCTGGAGTGCGCCTCCAGTAACGACCAAACCTTTACCCACTCGGACATGCGCCGCACCGCTCGCTTGCTGATGCAGTTCCTGCCGGGAACCGACTTTATCTCCTCCGGTTATTCCGCGGTGCCGAACTACGACAACATGTTCGCCGGTTCCAACGAAGACGCGGAAGACTTTGACGATTACAACGTGCTGCAACGCGACCTGAAAGTGGACGGCGGCCTACGCCCGGTGCGCGAAGAGGACGTGGTCGCCATCCGTAACAAGGCCGCCCGCGCGCTGCAAGCGGTGTTTGCCGGTATGGGGCTGCCGCCGATCACCGATGAAGAAGTCACCGCCGCCACCTACGCCCACGGTTCGAAAGATATGCCGGAACGTAACATCGTCGAGGACATCAAGTTCGCGCAGGAAGTGATCAGCAAAAACCGTACCGGCCTGGAAGTGATTAAAGCGCTGGCGCAGGGCGGCTTCGAAGATGTGGCGCAGGACATGCTCAACATCCAGAAAGCCAAGATCGCCGGTGACTACCTGCACACGTCGGCCATCATCGTCGGCAACAACCAGGTGCGATCGGCAGTCAACGATCTCAACGACTATGCCGGCCCGGCCACCGGTTACCGGCTGCAAGGCGCACGCTGGGAAGAGATCAAAAACATTCCTAACGCACTTGATCCTAACGCGATCGATTAAGGGGTTCACGTCATGGTGGATATTAACGAAAAACTACTGCGCCAGATTATTGAAGGCGTGTTGCAGGAAATGCAGGTGGAACAAAAAACGGTTTCTTTCCAACCGGATGCCCCCGCCGCTGCACAGCCTGCAATCGCTTCAGGCAGCAGCTTCCTGACCGAAGTGGGTGAAGCCAAGCCAGGCAACAGCCAGGATGAAGTGATTATTGCCGTCGGCCCGGCGTTTGGCCTGTCGCAGACCGTCAACATCGTCGGCCTGCCACATAAAAACATCCTCCGCGAACTGATCGCCGGGATTGAAGAAGAAGGCATCAAGGCACGCGTGATCCGCTGCTTTAAGTCGTCCGACGTCGCCTTTGTGGCGGTGGAAGGCAACCGCCTCAGCGGTTCTGGCATTTCTATCGGCGTTCAGTCAAAGGGCACCACGGTGATCCATCAACAAGGCCTGCCGCCGCTTTCCAACCTCGAGCTGTTCCCGCAGGCACCGCTGCTGACGCTGGAAACTTACCGGATGATCGGTAAAAACGCCGCCCGCTACGCCAAACGGGAATCACCACAGCCGGTACCGACGCTGAACGATCAGATGGCCAGGCCAAAATATCAGGCCAAATCGGCGATTCTGCATATTAAAGAAACCAAGTATGTGGTGACCGGCAAGAATCCGCAGGAACTCCGGGTGCAGCTTTAACAAAGGAAAACACAATGAATTCCGAAGCTATTGAATCCATGGTGCGCGATGTCCTGAGCAAAATGAACAGCTTGCAAGGGCAGACCGTCACCACCGCCACGCCGCCAGCAGCTAACGGCAGCAAAGCCAAAGTGGCCGATTATCCGCTGGCGAACAAACACCCGGAATGGGTGAAAACCGCCACCAACAAAACGCTGGATGATCTGACGCTGGCCAACGTGCTCAACGGCAGCGTTACGCCGCAGGACTTGCGCATTACGCCAGAAATCCTGCGCATTCAGGCCGATATCGCCCGTGATGCGGGCCGCGATCGCCTGGCGATGAACTTTGAGCGTGCGGCAGAGCTGACGGCGGTGCCCGATGACAAGGTGCTGGATATCTACAACGCCCTGCGCCCGTTCCGCTCCAGCAAAGAGGAGCTGAACGCCATCGCCGACGATCTGGAGAAAAACTACCACGCCAAGATTTGCGGTGCGTTTGTCCGCGAGGCGGCGGCGCTGTACGTGCAGCGCAAAAAACTCAAAGGCGACGATTAAGGCCAAGCTAAAACCGTTCCCTTCGTTGGGGAAAGGAGAGCTAACCAGTCCCCTCTCCCTCGGGGAGAGGGCGCACTGTTCAGCATTATGGTGAGGGGTATGCCCAGCTAACCCGTGCGGCGAACCAGTCCCCTCTCCCTTGGGGAGAGGGTTCGGGTGAGGGCAAGTTCACTGTAGCTATTGCCTCTCATTCCGGCCCTCTCCCACTGGGAGAGGGGGCGTTACCACCAGCATAGAATTAACACTGAGGGCGGGACATGCGTTACATAGCAGGTGTGGATATCGGTAACTCGTCAACGGAAGTGGCGTTGGCGCGCTGTGATACCGGTGGGCGGCTCGAGTTCGTCACCAGTACCCTGACGGAAACCACCGGGATCAAAGGCACCCAGCGCAATATGTTTGGCATCCGTCAGGCGCTGGACATGCTGGTGGCCAAAGCGGGCATCGCCCTGAGTGATATCAGCCTGATCCGCATCAACGAAGCCACGCCGGTGATTGGCGATGTGGCGATGGAGACCATTACCGAAACCATCATCACCGAGTCCACCATGATCGGTCACAACCCGAAAACCCCCGGCGGGCTCGGGCTCGGGGTGGGCATTACCATCACGATGGCCGAACTGGTCACGCGCGATCCGTCGCAGCCCTACATTCTGGTGGTGCCGAAAGCGGTGGATTTTGCCGATGTCGCCAGCGTGGTTAACGCCGCTAATGGGGCCGGTTACCGCATAACCGCCGTGATTATGCAGCGTGACGACGGCGTGCTGGTGAGCAACCGTCTTGCGCACCCGTTGCCGATCGTTGACGAAGTGCTGCATATCGACCGCATCCCAATGGGCATGCTGGCAGCGGTTGAAGTGGCCATGCAGGGCAAGGTGATCGAAACCCTCTCCAACCCCTATGGTATCGCCACCGTGTTCTCGCTCAGTGCTGAAGAGACTAAAAATATCGTCCCGGTAGCCCGTGCCCTGATCGGCACCCGGTCAGCGGTGGTGGTCAAAACCCCAGAAGGCGACGTCAAGGCACGTTCTATACCCGCTGGTCATCTGGAGCTGTTAGCCGATGGCCGCACCTTACGGGTGGACGTTGCCGCAGGCAGTGAAGCGATCATGAACGCCGTCAACGCTTGCCGCCGCATGGAGAACGCTAGCGGTGAGGCGGGCAGCAACATTGGCGGCATGCTGGAACACGTGCGCCAGACCATGGCAGAGCTAACCAATAAGCCCACCAGGGAAATCTTTATTCAGGATCTGCTGGCCGTGGATACTTCAGTGCCGGTGAACGTGACCGGCGGGCTGGCTGGCGAGTTCTCACTGGAGCAGGCGGTGGGCATTGCCTCAATGGTGAAGTCCGACCGGCTGCAAATGGCGCGTATCGCCAGTGAAATCGAACAGACGCTGCATATCGATGTGCAGGTCGGCGGGGCCGAAGCCGAGGCCGCAATCCTCGGTGCTATGACCACCCCCGGCACCCGCGCACCGCTGGCGATCCTCGATCTCGGTGCCGGTTCAACGGACGCCTCGATCATCAACGCGAAAGGCGAAATCATCGCCACCCACCTGGCCGGTGCCGGGGACATGGTGACGATGATTATCGCTTCAGAACTGGGTCTGGAAGATCGCTATCTGGCCGAAGACATCAAAAAGTACCCGCTGGCCAAGGTGGAAAGCCTGTTCCACCTGCGCCATGAGGACGGCAGCGTGCAGTTTTTCCCCCAGCCGCTGCCCGCCGACGTTTTTGCCCGCCTGGTGGTGGTGAAACCAGAAAATCTGCTGCCGCTGCCCGGCGAGTACTCACTGGAAAAAGTGCGCAATATCCGCCGCTCGGCCAAGCAGCGGGTGTTCGTGACCAATGCGCTGCGCGCCCTGCGCCAGGTCAGCCCAACCGGCAATATCCGCGATATTCCGTTCGTGGTGTTGGTTGGCGGCTCGTCGCTGGATTTTGAAATTCCACAGCTGGTTACCGACGCCCTCGCCCACTACAAGCTGGTGGCCGGGCGCGGCAACATTCGCGCCTGCGAAGGCCCGCGTAATGCGGTCGCCACCGGCCTGATCCTCTCTTATCAGCGGGAGGTCGCACGATGATCGCCACCAATGATGCACCCACGATTGCGATCAGCGCCGCACCGGGAGCCACCGAACAGCAATGGCAACAGGTGCTGCTCGGCATTGAAGAGGAAGGTATCCCCTGGCGCTGGCAGCCGGACGACGATGGCGAGGTAGTGCAACGCGCCTGGCAGGCCGCCGCCCGCTCTCTGCTGCTGGTGGGGCTGGCCTGTACTGATAACGAGATGGTGGTGCATTGCCGCAATTTACCTGCCGATCAGCCGCTGTTTCGGCTGGCCGGGCCACAGGAGGACGAACGGTGGCGGCGTTTGGGTAACAACGCCGCGCGCTTGGTAAAGGGGTTGCCCTTTAAATAAAAGCAGCCAGTAACGCCACAGCTTGAAGAATGTAAGGGTATACCCAATGGATTTCGAGTCGCAGTTAGGCGGCAAGTTCGCACACCCCCAGGAGCTTACTCAAGTAAGTGACTGGGGGGCGTGAACGCAGCCAACAACGCTGCGGCTTGAAAGACGAAGGGGATAAAAAGTGAATATCACAGGAGAAAACAAATGAATAACGCATTAGGACTGGTTGAAACAAAAGGCTTGGTCGCGGCCATTGAAGCCGCCGACGCCATGGTGAAATCCGCCAACGTGCAGTTGGTCGGTTACGAGAAAATCGGCTCCGGGCTGGTCACCGTGATGGTGCGCGGCGACGTTGGGGCGGTCAAGGCGGCGGTAGATGCCGGTTCAGCGGCCGCCAGCGCGGTGGGCGAAGTGAAGTCCTGCCATGTGATCCCACGCCCGCACAGCGATGTGGAAGCCATTCTTCCCACTTCAGCCTAAAGGTAACAACAGGAGCACAGCGTGAAAACGTCACTGGGATTACTCGAAGTTAGCGGTTTGGCGCTGGCGATTGGCGCGGCGGATGCCATGGCGAAAGCCGCATCCGTCCAGTTGGTCGGGATGGAAAAAACCAACGGTTCGGGCTGGATGCTGATCCGCCTCACCGGCGATGTGGCATCCGTTCAGGCGGCGATTGCCACCGGCGCGGCCTTTGCCGCACAGCGCAGCGGGCTGGTGGCGCAAGCGGTGCTGGCCCGCCCGGCAGATACCCTGCTGGCGCACTGGCAGCCGCCGCAGCCCGCAGCGGCAGAGCTACCCACCGTTGAAGAAGAACAGGCCCAGGATCGGCCTGCAAACCCAGAACCCGCGCTGGCAGAAGCACCGGTTTTTTCCATCGTGCGGGCAAGCTGCAATCTTTGTTTGGATCCTGCCTGCCAGCGCAAAAAAGGGGATCCGCGCGACCGTTGTTTGCACAGTGCGAAAGGAGGTAAAGCCTGATGGAAAAAGCGTTGTTGGAACCCGTGGTCAGCAAGATCCTCGACGAGATGCGCCTGCGTCCGATCCCGCTTGGGGTTTCCAACCGACATGTGCATTTGTCTCAGCAGGATTACCAGCGGTTGTTCCCACAGCAGCCGCTGGCTGAGAAAAAGGCGCTGCTGCAACCCGGCCAATACGCCGCCGAGCAGAGCATCATGCTGGTCGGGCCGAAAGGCAGCTTGCACAAGGTGCGCATTCTCGGGCCGCTGCGCAGCCGCAGCCAGGTGGAAATTTCCCGCAGCGATGCCCGCACGCTGGGCGTTGCCGCGCCGTTACGCATGTCTGGGGATCTGGACAACACGCCGGGCATCCGGCTGGTCAGCCCGTTTGCCGAGCTGGAGTTGGAAAACGGCGTGATCGTGGCCCAGCGCCATATTCATATGTCACCGCTGGACGCCCTGATTTATCGGGTGCAGCACGGCGAACGTATTCAGGTAGCGGTTCAGGGCGGCGGACGGCGGCTGGTGTTTGACGATGTGGCGATCCGCGTTTCACCGCAGATGCGGCTGGAGCTGCATATCGATACCGACGAAGCCAACGCCGCCGGGGCGGACGATCCCGGTGCTTTCGCCACCTTGGTGCCTCGGTCATGAATCTGGAGCGGCTGGTCAATCTGGTGGTAGCACGGCTGGTAGAGCGTGAGCAACGGGTTTATTCCGTGAGTTTGCCGCAGTTGCGGCTAGGGCTCGAACCGGCGGTTTATTTACAGCATGCCACCCTGCATCTGCTGCTGCCGGATCCGGATTTTATGCAGCAGTTGGCCACCGGTAACAGCGCCGAACCGGCGGTGGCCGCGCTGCACGAGGCGTGGTCCTGGGGGCTACGGGTGCATATCAGCCTGCATCAGCAATTGCTGCGCACTTTGCCGCGCCAAGCGCTGCAACGGTTACCGCTGAGCCTCAGCGATCATCAGGGGCAGCCGGTCCGGCTGAGCGCCAGCAGGCTGCTGAGCTATGGCGATATCGCCACGCTCGGCCCCTGTTGGCTGATTATCAGCCCCAAAGCGCGGGTGACGCCGTTGGCGCAGGATTATCTGTCAGCGCGCCGTATTCAACTGTTAAGGCAGGAGTAAATCATGCAGCTAGCCAGAGTAGTGGGTTCCGTGGTGTCAACGCAGAAATCGCCGACGCTGATCGGCAAGAAGCTGCTGCTGGTGCGGCGCGTGACCGGCGACGGGTCATTGCCCCCGGCCAGCGATAAGCCGGACGAAGTGGCAGTGGATTCCGTCGGGGCCGGTGAAGGTGAACTGGTACTGCTGTCTGGCGGTTCCAGCGCCCGTCGGGTGTTTGCCGAACCCAATGACGCCATCGATCTGGCGATTGTCGCCATCGTCGATAGCGTGAGTATCTATTAATCGGCTATGCGGAGCGTATTCCCCCCTCACCCCAGCCCTCTCCCCAAGGGAGAGGGAGTTGACGCGGTGTCGTGGGCAACTGCGTAAGCCCATTTGTGGCTCGTTCAGCCCTCTCTCTCCGTGGGAGAGGGCGTTGATGCGGTGTTGTGGGCAGCTGCATAAGTCAATTTGTGGCTCGTTCAGTCCCCTCTAAGCGTGGGAGAGGGAGTTGATGCGGTGTTGTGGGCAACTGCATAAGCCCATTTGTAGCACGTTCAGCCCTCTCTCTCCGTGGGAGAGGGAGTTAATGCAGTGTTGTGGGCAACTGCGTAAGCCAATTTGTGGCACGTTCAGCCCCCTCTCCTCGTGGGAGAGAGAGTTGATGCGGTGTTATGGGCAACTGCATAAGCCAATTTGTGGCTCGTTCAGCCCCCTCTCATCGTAGGAGAGGGAGTTAATGCGGTGTTGTGGGCAGCTGCATAAGCCAATTTGTGGCACGTTCAATCCCCTCTCCCTGTGGGAGAGGGTTAGGGTGAGGGGTAGCAATGTGCAAGAGAACGGAATTAACCGGGAGCCAACCTGATGAGCATTTATACCAAAACCGGCGATAAGGGCACCACCGCACTGTTTACCGGCCAGCGGGTGAAAAAGAGCCATCCGCGGGTAGAAACCTACGGCACCCTGGATGAGCTGAACGCAGCGCTGAGCCTGTGCGCGCGGGTGGTTCAGGGGCCAGAAAACCAGCAGTTGCTCGAAGCGGTGCAGCATCAACTGTTCTATTTCAGCGCTGAACTGGCAAGCGAAGGGGAACCTGCTGCCGCCAGTCAGCGCAAAACCATCAATGATGCGCACATCCAACAGTTGGAACAGGCGGTGGATCGCTGCATGTCGGCCTTGCCGCCGGTGCAGGGGTTTATCCTGCCGGGCAGCAGTGAGGCTGGTAGCCGGTTGCATTTCGCCCGCACGCTGGCTCGCCGCGCAGAACGGCGGTTGATTGAGCTGGCGGATCAGGTTCCGGTGCGCCAAGCGTTATTGCAATACCTGAACCGGCTGTCGGATTGCCTGTACGCCCTGGCCCGCGCTGAAGACCATCAACAGTGGTTGCGGCAACTCACTCAAACGGTAGCGGCCCGCTATCTGGCCGCCACTCACGCCGCCCCGGCCAGCACGCCAACCAAGGCAGAACTGACGTTTGTGGATATCCACCAGTTATTAAAGGTGTGCGTGGCTGCCGCTCTTGAACTTGAACTTCCGGTGGTGATCGCCGTTACCGATCGCCACGGCAACCTAATTATGACCTACCGCATGCCCGACGCCCTGCTGGTGAGCTGCGAACTGGCGCCGAAAAAAGCCTGGACCGCCGTGGCGATGAAAACCCCCACTCACCAACTCAGCGCCGCCATTCAGCCGGGTGCCGATCTGTTCCAGTTAGAAGCCAGCCTGGGCGGCAAAGTCGTCACCTTTGGCGGCGGCTACCCGCTGTGGCGTAACGGCCAGATTATCGGCGGGCTGGGGATCAGCGGCGGCAGCGTCGATCAGGATATGCATATCGCCCAAGCGGCCATTTTAGCTTTACACCTGAGGAATGAATAATGAACCCTACCGATCTTGAGTCTCTCATTCGCACCATCCTCACTGAGCAATTGGTGCCAGAAACGGCACCGGCCCAACGAGCCAATGCCATTTTCACCACCGTCGATGAAGCAATCGGTGCCGCACAGCGCGCCTTTCTGCGCTATCAGCAAAGCCCGATGAAAACCCGCAGCGCCATCATCAGCGCCCTGCGCGAACAGCTCAAACCGCATCTGCCTTCGCTTGCCGAACGCGGTGCGGCAGAAACCGGTATGGGCAACCGTGCGGATAAACTGCTGAAAAACCAGGCAGCACTGGAGAACACCCCCGGCGTGGAAGACTTGACCACCACCGCCATCACCGGTGACGGCGGCATGGTGCTGTTTGAGTATTCTCCTTTTGGCGTGATCGGCGCCGTGGCCCCCAGCACCAACCCGACCGAAACCATTATTAACAACAGCATCAGCATGCTGGCCGCCGGTAACGCGGTCTATTTCAGCCCGCATCCGGGGGCCAAGCAGGTGTCTCTGGACTTGATTGCGCAGATCGAAGAGATCGTGTTCAACAGCTGCGGCATTCACAATCTGGTGGTCACCGTGCAAGACCCGAGCTTTGCCGCCACGCAAGAAATGATGCGCCATGCCGACATCGCCCTGCTGGCGATCACCGGCGGGCCGGGCATCGTCAACATGGGGATGAAAAGCGGCAAAAAGGTGATTGGTGCCGGGGCCGGTAATCCACCGTGCCTGGTGGATGAAACCGCCGAGTTAGTGAAGGCCGCACAGGACATCGTGGCCGGTGCCTCTTTCGACTACAACCTGCCCTGTATCGCCGAAAAAGCGCTGATCGTGGTGGAAAGCGTCGCCGATCGCCTGTTGCAACAGATGCAGGCCTTCGATGCGCTACTGATTACTCAACCGCAGGATATCGATCGCCTGCGCCAGGTGTGCCTGGCAGACGGCCATGCCAATAAAGATCTGGTGGGCAAAAGCCCGGCCGAACTGCTGGCCGCCGCAGGCCTGCCTTGCCCGGTCAAGCCACCGCGTTTGCTGCTGGTAGAAGTTGCCGGAGACGATCCGCTGGTGACCATCGAACAGTTGATGCCGCTGCTGCCGGTGGTGCGCGTCAAGGATTTCGACGCCGGGTTGGCACTGGCGCTGCGGGTGGAAGCTGGCCTGCATCACACCGCGATCATGCACTCGCAAAACGTCACTCGGCTTAATCTGGCCGCCCGCCGGTTGCAGACCTCCATTTTCGTCAAAAACGGCCCTTCGTATGCCGGGATCGGCGTCGGCGGTGAGGGCTTTACCACCTTCACCATCGCCACGCCGACGGGGGAAGGCACCACCTCTGCCCGCACCTTTGCCCGGCTGCGCCGCTGCGTATTGACCGACGCGTTTTCCATTCGCTGAGTGAGGATGTATGAAGACTTTTTCCGTACAAACGCGGATCTACAGCGGCGAAGACGGCCTCAAAGCGCTGCGGCGTTTCCGCCAGCGCAAAATCTGGATCATCTGTGACGGCTTTCTGGCCACTTCGCCGCTGCTGGAGCGGCTGAAACAGGCGTTGAACGCCGATAACCAGATCGCGCTGTTCAGCGATATTACGCCCGATCCGACCATCGCCACCGTGGTCAAAGGGATCGAGCAAATGCAGGCCCTGCGCCCCGACGTGGTGATCGGCTTTGGCGGTGGTTCGGCGTTGGATGCGGCCAAGGCGATTGTCTGGTTCAGCCGCCAGCAGGGTATCAATATCGATACCTGCATTGCCATCCCAACCACCAGCGGCACCGGCTCGGAAGTGACCAGCGCCTTTGTGATTAGCGATCCGGAAAAGAACATCAAATACCCACTGTTCAGCGATGAGATCTACCCGGATATCGCCATTCTCGATCCGGCGTTGGTGGCCAGCGTGCCGCCGAACATCACCGCCAACACCGGAATGGATGTGCTGACGCACGCGCTGGAAGCCTATGTTTCGCCGCGTGCCAGCGATTTTACCGACGCGCTGGCAGAAAAAGCCGCGCAGTTGGTATTCCGCCACTTGCCCACCGCCTGCCGGAAAGGCGATTGCCTGATCACCCGTGGCAAAATGCACAACGCCTCGACGCTGGCTGGGATCGCCTTCAGCCAGGCCGGTTTGGGGATTAATCACGCCATCGCCCACCAACTGGGCGGTCAGTTCCATATCCCCCACGGGCTGGCGAATGCGCTGCTGCTGATCCCGGTGATTCAGTTCAACGCCGTCGACAGTCGGGCACGCAAGCGCTATGCCCGCTTAGCGCGCGTTTGCGGTATCAGCCCGGCAGGAAGTGACGATCGCCAAGCGGTGAATCAGCTTATTCAGCGGATTGAGCAGCTAAAAACCCAGTGCGCCATACCGCGCTATCTTGCCGATCTCAAACTCAGTGAGAGCCAGCTTGAACAGCGCATCCCGGTGATGATCGCCGCCGCCCAGGCCGACGCCACGATCAAAACCACACCGCGCCCGGCGGCGGCAGAGGACATTCGCGACATCATTGAGGCGCTGCTATGAACGCTCACTTGTACGATGCCGACACCATCCGCCAGCGGGTGCGTGATGCAGGCGTAGTTGGCGCAGGTGGTGCCGGTTTCCCTACCGCAGTCAAACTTCAGGCGCAGGCGGAAATCTTTCTGATCAACGCCGCCGAATGTGAGCCGATGCTAAAGGTGGATCAGCAACTGATCCCACAGCAGGCCGAACGGCTGCTGCGCGGCCTGCAATATGCCATGACCGCCACCGGGGCGCGGGAAGGAATTATCGCGCTGAAAACCAAATACGCTGAGGCGATCGAAGCACTGACGCCGTTGCTGCCGCCACACATCCGGTTGCACATTCTCCCCGACGTTTATCCCGCCGGAGATGAAGTGATCACCATCTGGCTGGCGACTGGCCGCCGGGTGCCACCGGCCGCGCTGCCGATCAGCATTGGCGTGGTGGTGAACAATGTGCAGACGGTGCTGAATATCGCGCGCGCCGTGGAACAGCAGTGGCCGGTGACCCGCCGTACCCTCACGGTCAACGGGGCTGTTGCCAAACCGATCACGCTGACGGTGCCGTTGGGTATCCGTTTCCGCGAAGTGCTGGCGTTGGCCGGGGGAGCCACCGTGGCTAACCCCGGCTTTATCAACGGCGGCCCGATGATGGGCCGCTTGCTGGCCAACCTGGATGAGCCGGTAACCAAAACCAGCGGCGGCCTGCTGGTGCTGCCCGCCGATCACCTGCTGATCGCCCGGCGTACCCGCAGCGATCGCGAAGTCATGGCTATCGCCCGTACCGTTTGCGAGCAATGCCGCCTGTGTACCGAACTGTGCCCACGCCACCTGATCGGCCATGAACTGCCACCGCATCTGTTGGTGCGGGCGGTGAACTATCAGCAGGTGGCAACGCCGGAGATTCTGCTCAGCGCCCTGACCTGCTCGGAGTGCAGCCTGTGCGAAAGCTACGCCTGCCCGGTGGATATCTCGCCGATGCGCATCAACCGGCTGCTGAAGGAGCAATTGCGCCAACAGGGCGCACGCTACAGCGGCGAACTGCGTGATGCCGACCCGATGGCGCAATACCGCATGGTGCCAACGGCCCGGTTAGTCACGCGCCTGGAGCTCACCCCTTGGGCGCACGCCGCGCCGTTCAGTGCCGAACATTATCAGCCAGAACAGGTGCTGCTGCCGTTACGCCAGCATATCGGCGCGGCGGCGATCCCGACGGTTGTTATTGGGGAAAAAGTGGCACACGGCCAATGCATTGCCAATATTGCCGACGGCGCGCTCGGCGCACCGCTCCACGCCAGCATCAGCGGTACCGTGACCGACGTCAGCACCACCGCCATCACCCTCGCCAAAGGATAAGTTATGTCACAAGCCATTGGAATTGTTGAACTAAGCAGTATTGCCAAGGGCATAGAGGTCTGTGACCTGATGCTGAAAAGCGCCAACGTTGAGCTGTTGGTGAGTAAAACGCTCTGCCCCGGCAAGTACCTGCTGATGGTGGGGGGCGATGTAGGGGCGGTAACGCAGTCGGTGCAAAACGGCACCCAGCACAGCGGCCATCTGCTGGTCGACAGCATCGTGCTGCCCAATCTCCACCCATCGGTGCTGCCCGCATTGAACGGGCTGAACCCGGTGGAAAATCGTCAGGCCGTCGGGGTAGTGGAAACCTGGAGCGCCGTGGCCTGCATCACCGCCGCCGATCGGGCGGTAAAGGCGGCGCATATCACGCTGGTGCGCATCCATATGGCGTTTGGCATCGGCGGCAAGTGCTATCAGGTGATGAGCGGCGATATTGCCGACGTCAAAAACGCGGTAGAAGTCGCCAGCCAGAGCGCGGGCGAAAACGGCCTGCTGATTTACAGCACCGTGATCCCGCGCCCACATGAGGCGCTGTGGCGCCAACTGATCCAGGGGGCATGATGGAAAAACCAACGGCAACCGAACGGGTGATTCAGGAATACGTGCCGGGGAAACAGATCACCCTGGCCCACCTGATCGCCAACCCCAACAAGGCACTCTACAAAAAACTCGGCCTGAGCGACGCCAGCAATGCCATCGGCATTCTGACCATCACCCCCAGCGAGGCGTCGATCATCGCCAGCGATATCGCCACCAAATCCGGTGCGGTAGAGATCGGTTTTATCGATCGCTTCACCGGCGCGGTGGTATTCACCGGCGATGTGTCGGCGGTGGAGTATGCGTTGAAGCAGGTGATCTACACCCTCGGCGACATGATGAAGTTCACCGCCTGCAACCTGACCCGGACCTGACGCTATGAAACGCATCATGCTGATCGGCCCCAGCCAATGCGGCAAAACCTCGCTGATCCAACGCTTGCAGGGGGAGACGCTGAACTACCAAAAAACCCAGGCCATTGTCTGGCAGGACTGCGCGATCGACACCCCCGGTGAATATCTGGAAAACCGCTGCCTGTACAGCGCACTGCTCGCCAGCGCCTGCGAGGCAGATGTCATTGGGCTGGTGCAGAACCTGGATGCGGAACAGAGCTGGTTTGCCCCGATGTTTGCACAGGTTTTCACCCAACCGGTGATCGGCATTATCAGCAAGGCTGACACCCTCACCCATTCGAATCAACTGGCCTGGGCGACAGACCGCCTGCATCAGGCTGGTGTACAGAAGGTGTTTCATACCTCGGCGCAAACCGGTGCCGGGATGGCAGATTTGATCCAGTTTTTAAATCCTGATGGAGAGTCGTATGTCCGGTAAAATTATGGCGATTAACGCCGGCAGTTCTTCGCTGAAGTTTCAGCTATTTTCTCAACCCGGCGAGCAGGTGATCTGCCAAGGGCTGATTGAGCGTATCGGCATGCAGGACGCCGTTATGACGCTGCGCGCCGGGGAGCAGAAATGGCGCAACACCCTGCCGATTATGGATTGCCATCAGGCCGCCCTGCACCTGCTCAATGCGCTGATCGAGCATCAGATTATCGATTCACTAACGGAAATCTGCGGCGTTGGCCACCGGGTAGCGCACGGCGGCGAGGCCTTCTGTGATTCGGTGGTCATTACGCCGGAGGTGCTGGATAAAATTGAACAGCTCGGCGCACTGGCACCGCTGCACAACCCGGTTAACGCCCAGGCGATCCGCGTTTTCCAACAGGCGCTGCCCCACGCCCGCTCCGTTGCGGTATTTGATACCGCCTTCCACCAGACGCTGAGCGATATCCATTACCTTTATCCGCTGCCTTGGCGCTATTACGCGGAACTCGGCATCCGCCGCTATGGCTTTCACGGCACCAGCCACAAATATGTCAGCACGGTGTGCGCCCAACGGCTCGGCCGCCCGCTGGAACAACTGCGCATTATTTCCTGCCATTTGGGCAATGGCTCCAGCATTTGCGCCATTCGCGATGGCCGCTCGGTCAATACCTCCATGGGCTTTACCCCGCAGGCCGGGGTGATGATGGGCACCCGCAGCGGCGATATCGATCCTTCCATCCTGCCGTTTATCCAGCAGGCGGAAGGGAAAAATGCGCAGGAGATCAATCTGTTGATCAACAATCAGTCCGGTTTGCTGGGCGTATCCGGCGTCTCTCACGATTACCGCGATGTCGAACAGGCCGCCGCTACCGGCAACCCCAGAGCACAACTGGCGCTCAAGCTGTTTGCTGAACGTATCCGCGCGGTGATCGGCAGCTATATCGTGCAATTGGGCGGCATCGATGCGTTGATTTTTACCGGCGGCATCGGTGAGAACGCCCGTAATGCGCGCCAGCAGATCTGCCATCAGTTGGGCTTTCTCGGCATCGAACTGGATGAGGAGAAGAACAATGCCAATCAGCCGTTTATCCAGCGCGAGGACGCACCGGTGCAGATCGCCATTGTGAACACCAACGAAGAGTTGATGATCGCCCGCGACGTGGTGCGCGTGGCGCTCAACAATCCGCAGCCGCAACCCGCCTGATAACCCGATGAGAGCGACGATGAAAAGTGGAAAAGTTTGGCTGGTCGGTGCCGGGCCTGGGGATGCCGCGCTGATCACCGTTAAGGGCCTGCATTGCATCCGGCAGGCACAGGCGCTGGTTTACGATCGCCTGGTGAGCGCCGATCTGTTGCAGGAAGCCCCCAGCAATTGTGAAATGATCAACGTCGGCAAAAAACCCAACCATCACCCGGTGCCGCAACCGCAGATCAATCAACTGCTGATTGACTGTGCGCAGCGTGGTCTGAACGTAGTGCGCCTGAAAGGCGGCGATCCTTATGTGTTCGGGCGCGGTGCCGAAGAGGCCGAAGCGCTGGCGCAAGCGCAGATCCCGTTTGAAGTGATCCCCGGCATCAGTTCGGCCATCGGCGGGCTGGCCTATGCCGGTATCCCGGTCACTCACCGTGATTATGCTTCTGGCTTTCACGTGATTACCGGCCACCTGCGCCAAGGGAATCAGCCGCAGGATTGGGCAACGCTGGCCAAGCTGGAGGGCACGCTGGTGATCCTGATGGGCATGACGCAGTTAGCCAGCATCTGCCAGCAGTTGATCGCCAGTGGCAAAGCGGCTACTACTCCGGCTGCGGCGGTGATGTATGCCAGCCACCGGCGGCAGCGGATCGCCGCCGGTACGCTGGCTACGCTGGTCGATCAGGTTACCGCGCAAGGCTTAACCGCGCCGGCGCTGATCGTGGTCGGCCAGGTGGTTAATCTGCGTGAGGTGCTGGCGTTCATGCCTGAGCAGATCGCCCTTCCCTCTGTGGTTTTAACGCCCTATGAATGAACATGGCGGCAACGTGCTGGAAATGGCGCTGAAAACCGGCCTAAACCCGGCGGATATTCTCGACTTCAGCGCCAATATTAATCCGCTGGGCATGCCTGCCAGCCTGAAAGCGGCGATTATTGCGCAACTCGACAGCGCCGAATGCTATCCCGACGTTGAATACCGCCGTTTGCACGCCGCCTTGGCACGGGCGCACCATTGCCAGCCGGAAAATATCATCGCGGGCAACGGCGCAACCGAGCTGATTTACGCCGTGGTGAACCGCTTGCGCCCGCGCACCGCTTTGCTACTGACGCCGGGTTTTGCCGAATATCGCCGGGCGTTACGGCGGGCAAAGTGCCGTATTCAGCATTATCCGTTAGAGGAAGAGAGCGGGTTTCAGCCCGACGAACGCCTGCTGAAGGTGCTGGCCGAACAGCGCCCCGATTGCCTGTTCATTGCCACCCCCAATAACCCGACGGGGCTGATGCCCGATCCCGCCCTGCTGCAAGCCATCCTCACCTGTTGCCAACAGCATGATATCGCGCTGATCGTCGATGAAGCCTTTATCGATTTTCTGCCGGATACGCCGGGCTTTATTCCGCAGATCGCCAATTACCCACAGCTGTATATCCTGCGCTCGCTGACCAAGTTCTTTGCCATTCCGGGGCTGCGGCTCGGCTATCTGGTCAGCAGCGATCTGGCGGGCATCCGGCAGATGAAGCAGGCGCGGGAGCCTTGGACCATTAACACCTTTGCCGCGCTGGCGGGGGAGATCATCCTTGACGATTGCCACTATATTCAGCAAACCCATCAGTGGCTGGCGCAGCAGCGGGCGTGGCTGTTTGATGCGCTGGCTGCCATCCCGCAGTTGCGCGTCTGGCCCGGTGCGGCAAACTATATTTTCCTGCGCTGCCTGCGCCCAGAACTCGACCTGCAACAGGCGTTATTGCAACAACAGATTCTGATCCGCCACTGTGCCAACTACCCCGGTCTTTCTGCCGATTACTATCGGGTGGCGATCAAGAGTGAAGCGGCTAACCGCAGGCTGAACGCCGCATTGCGCCAGGTTTTTGCCGATGGCTGAGGCGCGCTGCCCCGCCTCTTGCGGCGAGCTGATTCAGGGCTGGATCCTCGGCGGTGAAAAGCTGGTTTCCTGCCCGGTAAACTGGTTCAGCACCGTCGCGGTAAGCGATGGGCAACCGGGCAACCACGAGCGCCCGCTGATGCGCCAAATGCTGATCAATGTGTTGGAACACTTTGGCCACCCCGGCAGTGCCGCACGCGGCTTGCGCATTGATTTCACCTCCAGCATCCCGGTGGCGAAAGGGCTGGCCAGCAGCACCGCTGATATCGCCGCCACCGCGCAGGCCACCGCCCGCCATCTTGGGCAATGCCTGGATGAAACCACGCTCGCCAAGCTGTGCGTGCAACTGGAACCCACCGACAGCACGCTATTCCGCCAACTGACGTTGTTCGATCACCAAACAGCCGCCACCCAGATCCCCTGCGATTGGCTGCCAGCGCTGGATATTTTGCTGCTGGAAAGCCCGTATACTCTGAACACCGCCGATTATCATCGCCGCAATCGCCAGCAGGCGCTGCTGGAAAATGCCGCCATGCTTGAGCAAGCTTGGGCGCTGTTTTCCTTGGCGATCAACACTCGCGACTGCGGCAAATTGGGTGAAGCCGCCACCCTTAGCGCTCGCGCCAGCCAGCGGCTGCTGCCCAAACCGCTGTTCGATGCGCTATTAGAGATCGGTGAAAACTGCGGGATTTACGGCCTGAACGTGGCGCACAGCGGCAGCGTGGTGGGGCTGCTGTTTGATGCCGAGCGTCACGATAGCGAGCAACTGTGCTGGCAACTGCAACAGCGGCAGATTGGCCGGGAATACCCCAAACAGCATCGGCTTAGGCTGATTGCTGGGGGAGTGCGTTAGAACACGTCTAACCAGCAGCCAAAGCAGAAAACAAACAGAAGCAACACCATCAACCAGACGCTCACCCACTGAAAAGCCGCATAGACCGACGTCCCTATTACGCCTAATCCGCCCATCAACTTCAGCGTCGTCCTCAGTTTACTGATGTCTGCTACCTTCGGCTGCACCCCCCCCCCCTTTTCCTCACTGGCCAGTCAATGCAGCCAGTAACTTCCATCGGCCAGTTGATGCGCACCGATATAAACGCTATCCCCCTCGACCAACCGATTCAATACATTGGCCTCAAGAAACTGTCTGCTATAGGTATAGAAAACCTTATCCCCGGCCAAAATGCGCCGATACTTACTATCACTGGGTTCATTGAGATCGTGCCGAACAAACGGCAGATCGAAAAAGAAGATTTTTTTCATGGTCGAAAGCGACTTAACCTTGGCAATAGCGGTTAAAAACGATGATCGAGCAGCTTATCCTGGCCTAGCGGGTAGCGCTTGCCGTCAAACATCAGGGCAGACTGTGTCTTGACGGACGTTTTTTTGCTGTCCACGCAGTCATCCCCTTTTTTAACCGACTCGGTGTGGTTCGCCGTTTCCTGCAATTCCAGATCCCGATAGCCATGGTGCGAAAGTGGCCCCAACGCCAGTACGCGCCGGGTTTCATCAATCTCTCCGGTACATTGGCCGTCCCATTCACCGCGAAGCTCGTCCATCGTGAGATTATTGAGGACTAACGCGAGCTGATGGTTTTTCAGCGTATACAGATTAAGTCTTTCTACTCTGAACGGATTGACTGAAGAGGAACCCCGATGGCTAAAACGCACCCCAAAAGCACGCACTTCTGGGGAAAGCTGATAGCGCGCGGTATCAATGGTTACGCGGTCAGTAAAAATCGCATCGTCCATAATGGCTTTTGGATGGTACTTGCTGGCCAGGACCTTCCCCGATTGGCTGTCAACAACGTAGACGGCAACGTCATAGTCGGTAAAGTCTGGATCTTCTTTAACCTTTGGTTCCAGCATCAGCACCGCAATGGTTTTATCAGGAGCATAAGGCCAGACCTTGCAGGTAGATAACTCAGGGTTGCTGGTCAGTTTGGCCGCAAAGGGCTTGGCCAAATCCTGCAAAAGAGCCTCACAATCCGCCAAGGCAGAACAAGACACCAAGCTCAGCGCCAGCACCCCAATCACTCTTCTCATTACGACATTCCCTGTTAGTGCTTGAATTAGCTCAAGCTAGTTACTGGAAATCTAACCAAAAAGTATTCGCCAGTCCAATTTTTAAGGCAGGGCTTCAACTGTATGACGAAAGCCACGAATTTATCGCGAGTCAGTTTTTACTTCAGGACCGCATTACCCTTATGAACAACACCATGAATGGAGTATGTCGACAGAAATCAGGCGGTGGCGAGACAACATTTATGGGGGAGCAACGCTACTAGATATGGCACGCGGCTTACAACTGGCGCTCAGTGGTGCGGGATTACGATACGCAGGTTGAGAGGCTATGGTGATAATCTGGGCATTAAACAAAATGATGCGCGCAGGCATGCCAGCAAGTGTGCTTGCTACCTGAGATAAATGCACATTCAGGGGCTCTTTTTCCCAACTCTGATTTATTAGGTTATCTGGCGAGTGAGTTGACCCTTAACCGGGTACTGCGCCGTTATGAGGAGGTTCACCACGGTGGCCGTCGCTTCAAACCTCTACGGCATTAATTATAAGAAAGCGTAAAAGTAGCATCGGAGTTGGCATGACCTTCGGTGACATTACCCATCGACATATAGGCAGCATAGAAGGTCAAGGTCGTTGACTGAGTCGTTGTGACACTTTTCGCAGCGGACCAGCTATTTAACGGTATCAACGTTGTCTTATCTTTATCATAAATAGCAATACCCACGTTAGCTGCCCCACCCGGTTGCAGTGCCAGAAGTTGTGCATTTGGGGCGGCTGCATTACCCCCGAACATTATTTGAACATTGTTATGATTCTGTGGGCAATTATCTAGAGTGATCTCAAAAGGTTTTAAGTCGGTGACTTTCCCAACACTGTTTAGAAAGTGGGTGCTATAAGTCCCTAACTGCACCGTTTGCCGTTTCCCCAGCGTCACTTCACAGTGGAAAGGATTTATTGTGCCGCTAATATTGAATATCACATCTGCGGCTTGCGTAAAAGGGGCAGCAAAACCAATGAGCAGAAT
>JBAQHZ010000536.1:0-2205 GCA_049288585.1 Chania sp. | reverse complement strand
ATTAAAAATGAATTTTATAGCAAAAGATAAATAACATTAACAAATGTGTGGTCAAAAACAATGGCTCGATAGGCATCACCTACCAATTTGAGCTGAAAATATAACCAAGCCTGAGCTTTGAAAAGTTGATCGAGATCAAATAAATCAAAATTCAGTAAGATTTTTAACGATGGGTAGGAGCTATCTTCGGTATCGCAGCGTATCAACAACTAACGAAAATGCGGGGGAAGGCTGCTTTCTGCTGGGATAATAAAGGTAATACAGATGATGGAGTTAAACGGTAATGAAAAGTACGCAGAGCTGCCCCATACGCTGCCCACCACAGCGACACTGCCCGGCACCATCCACAATGGCGACCTCATGCTGTACGGCAGCCAGACATTAGTGCTGTTTTATGCAACGTTTAAGTCATCTTACGCGTACACGTCCGTTGGCCGTGTCGATTCGCCACAAACCCTGGCTGAAACCATAGGTAAGCAGAACGTGCGGATCGAGTTTATCAACGAATAATAGCCAAAGTGAAAAGGCTGTAGAACATCCCCCAACCTTTTTGGAGCAACTGTAATTCAGCATCAGCGTAGTAAGGGGGACAGCGATCAATACAACCTCGGTGCGGCAGTTGCAAGCCGTTACACATAGGCTGTGGGGGGCATGTTTCTGCCTCCCCACGGGTGGCACGTTTTTTGGAAGGTGAAAACCTGCGGTTGTTTACGGGATCATCTTCTCAGCTTTTAATTTATCGAACAGTTCGATAAATGAGTCGCGAGTGCACTGATAATCCATAAATCCTGCTTTTCGGCTTTTGCTGATGTCGGTAAATACCTCCATCGGGCGGCCCAGATCGGCATCGGTATGCCACCATGACGTCAACTTATTGACATCCGCCTGTTTCAGAGAGAACTGTTCGGCGATCTTTTGCCACTGCGCCGCGGCCTCATGCATCCTGCCTTCCAGCGGCTGTACTTCACCGCTGAATGGCACTGGCTCTATGCCAAAGTAATGGGCGATTTCTCCCCACATCCACTTCCAGCGAAACACATCACCATTGACCACATTGAAATCCTGATCCGCTGCCTGCTTACTGGTTGCCGCCCACAGTAACTGCGACGCCAGCAGACGGGCATCCGTCATATCGGTCACACCATGCCATTGCGCAGACGAACCGGGAAAGACAAATGGTTGCCCGGTTTGTTTGCACAGCGTGGCATACACCGCCAGAGTTTGTCCCATATTCATCGCGTAACCCACTGCATAACCGATAATGGTATGTGGGCGATGCACGGACCAGCTGAAATGGTATTTATCAGCGGCGGCAAACACTTCATCCTCTTGCGCGTAATAGAAATTATCAACCGGCTGGCGCCCCTGTTCTTCGCGGAATGGCGTGAGTGGCACTTCCCCTTTACCATAAGCATCAAATGGACCAAGGTAGTGTTTCAGACCCGTGACCAACGCCACATGCCCCCCCTTCAGGCTACTGCCCAGAGCTTCCAGCACGTGGCGTACCATCGCACCATTAACACGGACATTTTCCTGTTCATTCTCCTGCCGCGCCCAGACGCTGAAGAACACCTTATCGACCTCAATACCCTGCAATGCGTTTTTCACCGCCTTCTCTGAGGTTAAATCCGCTGTCAATGCCGTACAACCTTCTGGGACAGGGGTGTTGCCACGTGACAGGCCATAAACCTGCCAGCCTTCGGCCAACAGCCTGGTCGCCAGTGCGCTACCCACAACACCGCTGACGCCAACAATCAATGCACGTGATTTCATTCTGTTACTCCTTCGGAGCTTTGAGGTTACGTTTAATGTGAAATTGAACTATTGGCAGGGTTGTCAGTGAAAAATGCAGCTATCGACAACGACCTGATGAGTGACCGGAAAACACGCTACCCGCTGTTCCAGTCTAAGATGGGGCTTGGGTTTAAGATATAGCAGCAGTGGCTGGCAGGCCAGGTATGTACGAATCTTTACTCTGCTTATTTATCGCTGAATAGGTTTTAACGCCTGTCTGGCCTGTTTTTCATGACGCCGCCAAAATAACGCTCATCCAGTTCAATACTTCACTGGTTTGTAAGACCAGATGATGCTCAATGATTTGCCTTAATCTACGCAAAAACAAAGTCGCTGAGTTCGGCTGTATCAAGAGTAAATCGGCCGCTGAGCGAGAGGTCACTTCCAACACCAAGGATTTAAACGGCTTTA
>JBAQHZ010000535.1:0-9626 GCA_049288585.1 Chania sp. | reverse complement strand
GCGTTATGACTGGGATCAGGACGTGCTGTGGCACGGGTTGCTGGCACACCTTGAGCGTTTACCCCATCAGACTCAGGGCAAACCGCAACTGTCGGCCCCGTTGCAGCAGTTGATACAACAGGCCTGGCTGGAAGCCTCGGCACAGGTCAACACGGAGGCGGTGCGTTCGCTGCATGTGCTGATGGCCCTGGTCGCTGCCCCGCATCTTGTTACCCAAAACGCCACCTGGCCACTGCTCAGCCTCAGTGCCACACAGCTGGCCCACCTGCTGCCGCTGCTGGATGCGCAATCGGAAGAGCGCCCGGAAAAGCCCCCGCGCCTTGAATGGCCGATCGATGCCCCGGTGGAGGCCACGTTGCCCCCGGCCGTTGAACCGGACGAGGCCTTGCACGCCGAGCTGGATAAATTTACCCAGGACCTGACCGCCAAAGCGCGGGCGGGCGAGATTGACCCGGTATTGGGGCGTGATAACGAAATCCGCCAGATGGTGGATATTCTCTCCCGCCGCCGCAAGAACAACCCGATTTTGGTCGGCGAACCCGGCGTGGGTAAAACCGCGCTGGTGGAAGGCCTGGCGCTGCGCCTGGCCGAGGGGGATGTCCCGGCCAGCCTGCAAACCGTCAGCGTGCGTACCCTGGATTTAGGGCTGTTGCAGGCGGGGGCGGGCGTGCGGGGTGAATTTGAACAACGGCTGAAGAACGTGATTACGGCGGTGCAGCAGTCACCGACGCCGATACTGCTGTTTATCGACGAAGCCCACACCCTGATTGGCGCGGGCAATCAGGCGGGCGGTGCCGATGCGGCCAACCTGCTGAAACCGGCGCTGGCACGTGGCGAGTTGCGCACCATCGCGGCCACCACCTGGTCGGAGTACAAACAGTATTTTGAGCGCGATGCGGCGCTGGAGCGGCGTTTCCAACTGGTGAAAGTGGAAGAGCCGGATGATGTAAACGCCTGCCGGATGCTGCGCGGCCTGAAGGCGCGCTATGCCAGCTACCATGGGGTGCATATCTGCGATTCGGCGGTGAAAGCGGCCGTGACGCTCTCGCGCCGTTACCTGACCGGCCGACAGTTGCCGGATAAAGCGGTCGACCTGCTGGATACCGCCAGTGCGCGGGTGCGTATGGGGCTGGACAGTGAACCTGAGCAAATCGTACACCTCAGAACAGAGCTGGCGGCGTTGACCATCGAGCAACAGTCGATTGAACGGGACAAGGTGCTGGACCCCGCCATTGACCCGGCCCGACTTGCAGACATCAGCGACCGGCTGCGGGCATTGCAGCAGCACGAGGTCCGGCTGGCGGTGCAATACGAGAAAGAGCGGGCGCTGACCGAACAATTGCTGGTGGCGCGTCAAGACGGCCACCGCCGTGAAGAGTGTGACGCACTGCGGGCGCAGTTGCACGATATCCAGCGCTGCAACCCATTGCTGTGGCTGGACGTGGATGCCCGGACGGTGGCGACGGTGATTGCCGACTGGACCGGCGTGCCGCTGGGCAGCCTGCTGAAAGACGAACAGAGCGAGTTATTGCAGCTTGAACGCCAGTTGGCAAAACGGGTTATCGGGCAGGACGTGGCGCTGGGTGAGCTGGCGCAACGACTGCGCGCCACCCGTGCCGGGCTGACGGCGGACAACGGCCCGCAGGGCGTGTTCTTGCTGGTCGGCCCGAGCGGGGTAGGCAAGACCGAAACCGCGCTGGCGCTGGCGGACACCCTGTTTGGCGGTGAAGCGTCGCTGGTCACCATCAACCTCTCCGAATACCAGGAAGCCCACACCGTCAGCCAGCTCAAAGGCTCACCACCGGGCTATGTGGGCTATGGCCAGGGCGGCATTCTGACCGAAGCAGTGCGTCAACGCCCCTACAGCGTGATATTGCTGGATGAAGTGGAAAAGGCCCACCGCGACGTGCTCAACCTGTTCTATCAGGTGTTTGACCGCGGCTTTATGCGCGACGGCGAGGGGCGCGAGATTGATTTTCGCAACACCGTGATAGTGATGACCTCGAACCTTGGCAGCGATGCGTTGATGTCATACCTGAACCAGCACCCCGACGCACCGGAGAGCGAATTACACGAACGGCTGCGCCCGCTGCTGCGTGACCATTTCCAGCCTGCGCTGTTGGCGCGTTTCCAGACCCTGATTTACCGCCCGCTGGGCGCGGTGGCGCTCAAACGCATCGTCGCCATCAAACTGGCGCAGTTGGCCCAACGGTTACAGCAGCATTACGGCCTGCGTTGTGTGATGGAAGACAGTCTGAGCGACGCCCTGGTTGCCGCCTGCCTGCAACCGGACAGCGGTGCACGCCATATCGACAGCCTGCTGAACCAGCATGTTTTGCCGGTGCTGAGCCAACAACTCCTCAGCCAGAAGGCAGCGAAACACCACCCCACCCGGCTGACGCTGGGGTGGGGCAAGGACGCGGGCATTATGCTGGCGTTTGATGAACCGAGTACAGAATGAATACTCGAGTAAGTCACCGGAGAGCGAAGGCATCCAATGCATAGGAAACTTGCAGTATGACGGTGTTGCATTTAATGGCTGAAAAATAAGCTTCCTTTACAAAAAATATTAAAAGTTAGCTTGCTCGAGCTGTGCAGAAAGTAATTGATAAATTTTCACTCCATAGATAAAAGAGATAAATAGCATGTATAAGAAGTATTTGTTAGCGACCGCTATTGCAGCACTTTCCTTTAATGCAAATGCTGGGTTATTTGATTCCAATGACTTCAAGTGTGGCAGGGAAGATGCGGTTAAGGCATTTTCAGATTTTATTAAAAGTGATGCTTCTGGCCTGTTGCAAAGTAATTTTCTTACTAACGGCAAGGCGTTTTATAGCAAGCCGCTTGATGTTTATCAGAGTAAGCTGAATGCACTAGAGGTTAATGTGGCCAATGTGTCAACATTGAGCACTAGAAGTGAAACATTATACTGTGGCGCCACTGTTTCTGTTAAGTTACCACAAGAGGTTATTGATGTTGTTGGCGATATCCCATCAAAGCTATCTGAAATAAAAGGTTATAGTGGCAAGCTTGTTAATGGGAGCGTGGTTTGGAGTAATGCTCATTACAGCATCAAACTTGCTGATAATAAAAAAGATATTCTTATTAGTGATCTTGATGGAATTAACGCATCCTCATCAATGTACAATGCGGTAGTGATGTCTGCGGATAAAGATAAAATAATCGATAGTAACTCCCAAGGGAAGTTAAGCTCAGTGAAATATAACTATGAAGACTCAGATAGAGAGTTAAATAGAGTATGGAGGGATTTGCCTGACTCCTCACGTGATGCTTTGAAAAAGAGTCAGGTAGCCTGGGTGGGTGAAAAGGCTATAAAATGTGGGAAGTTGTCCGATGCGAAATTAGACACTGTCAGTGTGCAACAAAAAATAAATACCTATCAGTGCCAGAAAAAAATGACGGATGAGCGAATTAACTATCTTGTCGGGAATAGCAATTAATTACTGTTATGAAATAGTGGAGCACGTTCAGTGGATGAACGTGTCACTGAGCTGATGTCTGCCTGAGGATCTAAATGATGAGTGATTCCGTGATTAATCTGGCGGGACAAAAAATCCAGCAGTTGCTGGGGCAGTCCCGTTACCGCATGGATGTGCATGAGTGCGAGCACTTTCTGGATGTGTTGAGCTTTCGTGCGCAGGCTTCCTTAAGCCAGCCCTGGCAGTATGAGGTCTCACTCACCTGTACTGAAGCGGATATCGCCTGTGAGACGCTGTTGCTGAAACCGGCGTCATTCACCTATCAGACCCCGATGTTCACCGGTGCCCCTGCGGCACCGGTGCGCACGCTCTACGGTGTGGTGCAGTCTTTCCGTCGTCTTGCCACCTCGGCGGATGAAACGCGTTATTCCCTAACCCTGGTGCCACGTATCGCCCTGTTGCAGCACACCAAAGGCTGCGAAATTTACCTCAATCAGTCGGTGACGGAGGTGGTCGAGCAGGTATTGCGCAAACACGGGCTTGAAGGCCCGGACTTTGAATTCCGCCTGTCGCGTGAATACCCGGCGCGGGAACTGATTACCCAATGGCGGGAAACCGACTTGCAGTTTATTCAGCGTTTGCTGGCGGAAGTCGGGATATTCTGGCGTTTTGAAATGGACAACCGCCTTGAGCAGGATGTGGTGATATTCCAGGATACCCAGGCGCACTATCAGTTCGGCGTAACGCTGCCCTTGCGCTCGCCTTCCGGTATGAGCGACAACGGCCGGGAGAGTATTTGGGATATCCAGACCGCCCACCATGTGGTGAGTGGCAGCGTGGCTACCCGGGATTATAACTACCGTGAGGCACTGACCCCGCAGGACAGCACGCAGAGCATCAGTAGCCCAGAGGGGATCACCATCGGTGAGGTGTATCACTACGCGGAACCGTTCCTGTCCGAAGGAGAGGTGGAGAGCCCGGAAAGTGGTGCATTTTATGCCCGCACGCGCCATGAGCGTATTCTCAATCAGCAGTTTACCGTTAGTGGTCGCACCAGCAGCCCGCTGCTGGATCCCGGCCAGGTACTGGAAAGCGACGGTCTGCCGAGCGGCCTGAAAGACGGTATCGTCATCACTACCGTGCGCTGTCGTGGTTCACGCCAAAGCCCGTTCCAGCTGGAGTTTGACGGTATTCCCTACAGCGAAACCGTCTGCTACCGCCCGCCGTTGTATAACCGCCCGATTCTTTCCGGCACGCTGCCTGCGCGCATTGAGAGCCGGGAGAAGCACGATACTTACGCCTGGTTGGATGAGCATGGCCGCTATCGGGTAAGGCTGGATTTTGACCGCAGCAGCACCGAGCAGGGCTATGCCTACCTGTGGCTACGGCTGGCGAAACCCTATGCCGGTGAGAGTTATGGCTGGCATGCACCGCTGATCGACGGCACCGAAGTGGCTATTGCCTTCAGCAACGGCGATATCGATTTGCCGTACATCGCTTACGCGTTGCACGACTCAGAACACCCGGATCACGTCACCCGTGACAACCACACCCGCAACGTCCTGCGCACTCCCGCGAACAGTAAGCTTCGGCTAGAGGATAAGCGCGGAGAGGAGCATATCAAGCTCGCCACAGAATTTGGCAAAAGCCAGCTCAACCTGGGGCACTTGGTCGACGCACAGCGTGCACAGCGCGGCACCGGGTTCGAGTTGCGTACCGATGAGTTCGGCGCGGTGCGTGCAGCCAAAGGGCTGTTCCTGACGGCAGATGAGCAGCTCAAGGCGCAGGGTCAGGTGCTGGAGATGGCACCTGCCATCAACAAGATCAACCAGGCCAACAGTGAAATGCAGGCGCTGAACAGTGCCGCCGAGCAGGCTGGGGCGCTGGTGTCGGATATTCAAAGCCAGTTAAATCTGGTGACAGACAGACTGAAAGACCTTCAGTCTGCGGTGCTGCTGGTCAGTGCCCCGCAGGGCGTAGCGCTGACCTCGGGTGAACACCTGCAACTGACCAGCACCCGTAATACCCTGATTAACGCCGGTCAGCACCTGGATATGGGCGCGATGAAGAACCTGTCAGTGGTGGTTGAAAAGGCGCTGGGGCTGTTTGTGCATAAGGCCGGGGCAAAGCTGGTAGCCAATCAGGGCGATGTGGAGATCCAGGCGCAACACAACCAGATGGCCCTGTTTGCCCAGCAGCAGGTGACAATCACCAGCAGTGACGATGAGATCGTGATCAGCACGCCGAAAACCCTGACGCTGAACGGAGGAGGCTCGTACCTGAAACTGAGCCAGAGCGGGATAGAGCACGGTTCGGCGGGGGATTATATTATGAAAACGGCGAATTATATTGTGCCGGGGGCGGGGGCGGATCTGCCGTTGGAAACCCCGACTTTTGCACAGACGGACGTCACAGTGACTACCAAAAACTCTGCCAAATGGGCCTGTGATTAACAAGGAGGAGATGTTATGCCAGCGGTAATACCCAAAATCAGTTTCCCCATTCCCTCGAATGAACAAGGGCAGGCATTTGCAGACAGTGACGCCCTGCTTAACGCCCTGGTGAAGGAAAGTTCCGGCCAGTACCTGGTGGGGAGCCAGGGCATGTGGCATGGCGGTATCCATATTACCGATGCGACGGCACCCTGGTGTGCGTTGAGTGCCCGCACAGAGGCAGAGCAGCAGTACCGCTCTGAACCGTATAAAGGGGCGCAGTTTATTCGCTGTATGGCGGATGGCGAGATTGTGGCCTATCGGGTAGACAAAGCGTATCCGTCAATCCCTTGGCGTGATGAAAGTCTGTATTTTTCCACCTCGTTTGTGCTGGTGAAGCACGATGTCCAGCCGGGCGAAAACGCGACCAGCGGGCTGACCTTTTATACCCTGTATATGAATCTGGCACCGTTTTCGGCGTATGCACAGCTGGGTGATGAACGAGAGAGAAAGACGGCTGACCGCCTGAGCTATTATCGCAGTGCGGAGGATGTGCAGACAGGCAGCAGTGCCAAGGCCGGAACCTTGCCAGTGGGCGTTCGTGTGACGCTGGGTGACAAGCTGATTGCCTGTGACAGCCCGCGTGGCCGGCGGCAGTTCGGTGAGGTCAGGGTGACAGAAGAGGTGCAGGATGCTGCGGGCGTAACCTTGAGTGCCGGGACCGCTATCTGGATATTATGCGACCGGGGTAATTTGAAGGCAGGGTCTTCCGCATCTTCATTGCCACCGTCGTGGTGGGCTAAATGTGCCCTGGCCTACAGCGTACAGCCCGTGGGGGTTGTGCAGTGCAAGGCCCGCACGAATTGGTCGTATTACCTGAGCAGTGAGGATGTGCTGCAAAGTAAAGTTGAGGGTAGACTGACGGCGGACTTCCCGCTGTCCTATGAGCCGGGTAATGCTACGCAGCAGGTAGTTCGGCCCAGTGACAGTCGTACATTCAGTCTGATGACACTGGGTAAGGATGTGGGCAAGCAGAAGAAGGGCGACCGAGTTTGGGTTGTCTCCGACGGCGATAGTCTGATACCGCTGACACCCGCAGGTTCTGGCGAGCCGAAGTTTGGCGAAGTGGTGCAGGCCTCACCGGTGGTGAAGATAAACGCCGGTGATAGCATTGGGCATATGGGCTTTTACCAGTTGCCGGAAGAGAACAGCAAACACTCACGCTATCAGGTACATATTGAATGCCTCAGCATGGATGACAAGCTGCCCACGTTTCTGACCAACCCTGATGAGGTGGGTGAGTCGACGCCTTTCTATCTGAAGTACCCAGAGGGCGCGGCCTTGTTTATCAAGAATGCCCAGGGGGCAATGGTCGATAGTACGCGCAAGACGCTGGCCCGGGGGATCGTGACGCTGTCGAAAGTGCCGGTGGTGGAGCAGGATGGGCAACCGACGCATTACCAGATACATAAAGAAAACGGGTATCTTGCAGCGGCGGATGTTCAAAAATTGTCGCAGTATGCGCTTGGTGAGCTGGGTTTTGTGACGCTGGACAAGGCACCGGAGAGTTTTGACCTGATAGACGGCGTCAAACACCCGGACAATGTGGTGAAGGGCATTCTGGAGCAGATGTACAAGGCGGCAGAGGCAGAAACACGTACCAGCCACATATTGAACAAATACAACTACAAGCGATTACTGGACAAGATTGACAGCAATCAGGACGGTCACTACTCGGAGCAAGAGTATCTGCAGGCGGTGCATGATGTTTCGCCTTCATACCGCGACGCTCTGTACCGCATTATTGTCAAGCACGGTAGTGAATGGTACTACGGCAAAGATGACCCGCTGTGGAAGACGTATCTGGATAAGCTGACGACAGATGCCCCGTTGTGGAAAACCTACACGGAAGCCTTTATCGATAAGATAACCTGGATGAAACAGGTGGCGGGCATGGGGTCAGAGCCGTGGCATATGCATCCGGTGGTGTTTTTGGGGGCTTTTAAGACGCAAGAGCATTGGTTTGACATTGAAAAGTTTATTGTGAAATATAAAGAACAACACTCTGATATTTTTGGCTTTTATGATCGCGGTAATAAAATAAGTATCCCTCAATTAAATCAAGAGTCGGAAGGGGCACTTAGGGATCTTTTGACAGAAATGAGATCTCAGTATTACAACTATTTTGATTCATTCAATGAGAAATTTGTTTCTTACATGTTGGCCACTGTCAGAATAGAATCTTATGACTTCAGACGTGCTGTTTTTTTTAAGCCGATAAGTGAAAGAATATCATACGAGAAAGCCGAGCGTGATTATGGTTCTGGAGCAACAGCTGAAAATAGAGAGAGGGCTGTTTTGAATCATAATAGGAGTGATGGTGATGGTTACAAGTACAGAGGTAGAGGGCTAATACAGTTAACATGGAAAATCAACTATGAAAAATTCATGAGAGTGACCGGTATTGATATCGTAAATAATCCAGATGCGTGCCTGGAAATAAATACTGCAGTATCAATAATGATGAAAGGAATGCGAGATGGTGAATTTAGAGGAGGTAATAGCCTCGATGTTTATTTAGGTGAGGGTAGAAATGATTACTACAATGCCCGATTGATCATAAATGGTTATAGCAATGGCATTCCTGATAAAGCCGATGAATTTAAAGATTACGCTGAGCTTTTTGAGGTGATAATAAATGAAATATTTTAAAATTGTGGTTTTTTTCTCTTTCATACTAGCTCCTTTACATGTATTTGCTGGTGTTGAGAATACCTATTGCTATGATAAAAATAGGTCTGAATGTGAAGTTGTGCTGAAAAAGAATAAAGTAAATGAACAAGTGGATTACAATGTGGTTCTGGTTGATTCTCATACTGCTAATCAATTGTTTCCCGAGTCAGAAATAAATAGTACTATGGAAAGTGTTTCATTATATAAAAAAAATGAAAGTTATGTTTTTTTGAAAGAGTATTTTGGTGATGCTAAAACAATTGAGTTTTTTACCTTTAAATATAAGAGTGGAAAAACGCAAGATATCAAATATTATTACCTGGAAAGCTCTATTAATTTTGATAAAAACACTAAGGAATGGTCAGGTAAACAATGTGGTTCAAAAGAGAATCTATTGCCACAAGGAGGGCAGGGGGGGCTGTTAGCAAGGATGGCATCAATATGTATGAATAAAATAAATCTTACATATCAGAATAGATATTCTGACAATGACATTTATTTTGATGTTGTAAGAGTTTTAGATGGTGATTCTAAAGGAAACATGACTGCAATTGCTTTAGAATCAAAGGATTCAGATAGCATAAGCATGAATGATTTAGGCTGCAAACTTAACTGTGATTTAATTACTAATTCAGCTGGTTATATAGGTAAGTTGAATGGGAGTATTAGAGTTACACTTCACCTTGAATTTAATAGTGATAACGTTACGGGATATTACTATTATGATAAGGTTAGGAAAGCAATAAAAATCACAGGTAAAAAAGATGGTAATAATTTACGTCTAATAGCATATGTTAAAGGTGGTGAGGAGTTGTTCAGTGGAGTGCTAAATGATGGTCTGTTTAGTGGAATATGGGAAAATGCAGATAGAAGTAAAAGTTATCCATTCTCTTTCTATCTATCGCTTATTCAATGACTGGCAGTATTAAATTTATATCTCTAGCATGTCGTAATGTGTATTAGGCGAACTGGGTTTTGTGACGCTGGACAAGGCACCGGAGAGTTTTGACCTGATAGACGG
>JBAQHZ010000534.1:0-5724 GCA_049288585.1 Chania sp. | reverse complement strand
CCCCACGGGCCGGATGACAATCTCGGCTCAGCTTACTGTGGCGTCAGCGCGGTTTTATTCTGAATATCTGTTAGCACGCCCGCACTGTCGAAAGTCAGCGTCAGCGTTTGTTGCGTGACTTTTTCATGACCAGGTTGCTGGCGGAATACATAGAACCACGTCTTAGTACCAAACGGATCCTGCATCATTGGCGTGCCCAAGGTATAAGCAACCTGTTGTTGCGTCATTCCTTTGTGGACTTTCGCCACATCAGTAGATGTCAGGTAGTTACCCTGGTTGATATCAGGCCGGTAAACCACCTTCTCTAAAGTAGAACAGCCTGCAGTCAGCATCACAAGAACCACAGCGGCAGCTGTCAGCGTTTTACAGCGCATAGTAATCACATTCCTTTAGGGCATAGGATGCCGATGATAATAGACCTTGCAGCAGTTGGAAACCTTTACAGGGCTCCAATATGACCTCAGGAAGGTAAAAAAGTTATGCAGCCAGCAATTCTTTTGCGTTTGCCAGCGTATTTTTGGTGACTTCGCTGCCACCAAGCAGGCGCGCCAGCTCTTGCAAACGAGCCCGTTTGTCTAAGGGTGACATCTGAGTTTCGGTTTCTGTTCCGTCGGTTTGTTTGCTGACAAAGAAATGCTGGTGACCACAACCGGCGACCTGTGGCAAGTGAGTAACGCACATGACCTGGGTTGATTCGCCAAGCTGGCGCAGCAGGCGGCCGACGATGGCAGCGGTTGGGCCGCTGATCCCCACATCAACCTCATCGAAAATCAATGCCGGGGTTTCCATTTTACGCGCGGTAATCACCTGAATGGCCAACGCGATACGCGAAAGCTCACCGCCAGATGCCACTTTAGCCAAAGGCTGCAACGGTTGCCCTGGGTTGGTGGAAACACAAAATTCGATGCGGCTTGCTCCTTCACTGCTGAGATACTCTGGTTCAAAGCGTACATCAATATGGAATTTACCATGCGGCATTGAGAGCGTATTCATGCTGTCGGTAATCAGCACCGTTAGCTCTGCGGCATAATGCTGGCGTTTTTGATGCAACTGCTCAGCCAGAACCAGCGCCTGTTGATGATGCTGCGTGACCGCTGCGCTGAGATGTTGATGATCGCTTTCCTGCTTGGAAAGTAGCTGTTGTTCATCGAGCAATTGCTGGTGCAGATCGGGTAGCTCTTCCGGTGAAACATGGTGTTTGCGCGCCAGGCCAATTTGCCGGGAAAGACGTTGCTCCAGCTCATACAGCCGGTTGGGATCGAGATCCATACGATCGGTGTAATGACGCAGCTCATCACTGGCTTCGCTGATCTGGATCGAGGCTTCTTCAAGCATATCCAGCAAGCCGCTGAGTTTTTCGTCCATGCTTGCCAGCTCAACCAGCAGATTTTTGGTGCTATAGAGCTGGCTGAGCATGTTGTGCTCTTCATTATCGGCCAGCAGTTGCAAGGCCTGTTGGCTGAGCGTTAACAGCTGGCCGCTGTTGGCCAGGCGTTTATATTCGGTGTCAATCTGCTCGAATTCACCCGCCTGTGGTGCAAATTCATTCAGTTCTTTCAGTTGATATTGCAGCAGTTGCTTGCGGGCATCACGCTCGATGGATTGCTGCTGATGCTGTGCCAGTTCGCGGCAGCTCTGGTGCCACCGTTGATAAGCCTGGCGCATTGTCGCTTGCAGGGCGGGTTCACTGGCATAGGCATCCAGCAGTTGCTTCTGGTGTTCGGGTTTTAGCAACAACTGGTGTGCATGCTGGCCATGGATCTGGATCAGCCGTTGGCCCAGTTCACGCAGCTGCGAAAGCGGTACGGCGGTGCCGTTGATAAAACCACGTGAGCGGCCATCGGCGCCTATTACGCGGCGCAGCAGGCATTCGTTACTGTCATCAAGCTGATTCTGCTCCAGCCATTCACGGGCGGAGGGGGTATCTGCCAGAGAGAAGCGTGCGCAGATATCGGCACGGGCGGCCCCTAAACGCACCACCTTGCCGTCGGCACGATTGCCGAGGCACAGGCCCAGCGCATCAATGGCGATCGACTTACCGGCACCGGTTTCACCGGTAATCGCTGTCATACCCGGTTGAAAGTCGATCTCCAACTCACGAACGATAGCAAAGTTGCTGATGGTTAATTGTGCCAGCATAGGGACCTTCCTGTGTATAAAAACACAACTGTTGTTTCATACAGTATAAACTGGTTTTATATACAGTAAAGTAGCTGGCGCAGTTTTTAGAACAATTTTTTTGACCACCCCAGTTTGGTGCTCAATGTATTGAAATAGCTGTAATCCTTCGGATGAATAAGATTTAGATGGAAGTCACTACGGCGAATCAAGACCTCTTCACCTTCCTGTATGGGCAGCGCGATCTGGCTGTCGCAACTGATTTCCAGGTCGCGACCGGTCTGGGAAAACTTCAACCGGATGGTGCTGCTGCCATTGATGACTAACGGCCGTGCAGAAAGCGTGTGTGGGAACATCGGGACAAGCGCGATGGCTTCCAGTGAAGGGGTCAGTATTGGCCCTCCTGCGGAAAGTGAATACGCGGTGGAGCCGGTGGGTGTGGCGATAATCAGGCCGTCGGAACGCTGGGAGAAGGCAAAACGATCGTCGATATACACTTCAAATTCGATCATGTGCGCCACTTTGCCGGGGTGCAGCACCACTTCATTAATGGCGGTGCTGACTCGGCATTGCTGGTGCTCTTTATGCACGATGGTTTCCAGCAGGAAACGCTGTTCGTCAATGTATTCACCTTCCAGCACGTCGGCCAGTTGCTGCAACGCATTATCGGGATCGAGATCGGTCAGAAAGCCCAGATTACCGCGGTTAACACCGATCACTTTGATATCGTAACGTGCCAGCACGCGTGCGGCGCCGAGCATGTTGCCGTCGCCCCCGACGACCACCGCGAGATCGGCCTGCTGGCCAATGTCTGCCAGGCTGCCGGTAACCACGTCTTTCAGCCCGAGATCGTGGGCGATCTGGCGCTCAAGCATCACCGAATAACCACGGGCGACCAGCCAGTGGAATAGCATCTCATGCGTTGCCAGTGCAGAGGGGTGACGCGGATGGCCAACAATGCCAATACATGTAAACTTTTTATTCATTGTTGTGAATTTCCTCACCTGGGCTGGTTTATGCCCCACATTGTGACCGGTTGACTTGAAACCCCGGTTTTGATCCCCATAATAAGCCAAGTTGCGAGATTAATGCTAAACGCGGAGATATTCATGAGTAATAAAGAACAGAAGACGCCAAACGAGCACGTCTCAGAAGAGATGGAACAACAGGCCCAGCACGAGGAAACCCTGCCGGAGATGATGGAAGGTGTCGATCTGCGCGATGAACGCATTACCGAGCTGGAAGCCCAACTGGTTGAGGCTCAGCAACGTGAGCGCGATAGCCTGTTGCGTGCCAAGGCTGAGATGGACAACGTCCGTCGTCGTACCGAGCTGGACATTGAAAAGGCACACAAATTCGCGTTGGAGAAATTCTCAGGCGATCTGTTGCCGGTGATCGATAACCTCGAGCGTGCGCTTGAACTGGCGGATAAGAGCAATCCAGATCTGGTCGCGATGATCGAAGGCATCGAGCTTACGCTGAAGTCGCTGCTGGATGCGGTACGCAAGTACGGTATTGAAATCGTTGGTGATATCAACGTTCCATTCAACCCGGATGTGCATCAGGCGATGAGCATGATGGAGTCCGACGAGCATCAACCGAACCATGTGATGATGGTAATGCAGAAAGGCTATACGTTGAATGGCCGCCTGCTGCGCCCGGCGATGGTTGCGGTTGCTAAAGCTAAAGCGTAAGTCTTTAGTGATAAGAGAGGGCACCTTCGGGTGCCCTTATTGTTTTTATCTGTGCACCCTTTTTCTCTCGTTACAAGCCTTCCCTTCCTCTTAATGATTCCGTTACAGATGCCACATTTATTTGCGATACAGCCTCAAAATCCTCTTATCTGTATGCTTTAAAAATTAGAGTTATAAATCTGTATTGCTTTTTTGCCCGACGGCACACTAATTAGCGGTGAGTCAGGCGAAAAGGGAGAGTGTGATGGATAACCTACTGGAGGAACCCAGGGAGAGTCAGCAAAACAAGGCCGCCAGGATTAGAAAGTGCGGTGCCTGGTTGCTATTGCGTTGGCGAGCTTGGTGGAACAGATATACAACAAGAAAAGTTCTGGCAGCAATGAGTGATGCACAATTGCGAGATATTGGGCTCAGGCGCAGTGATGCGGAAAGGGAAGGCAGCCATAGGAACTATGAGCATCGGCCGTGGTAACGATGGTTTGTTGGTATTCCTATGCCCCAAATCAGGGGCATAGGGATCGTAGCTTTAAGCTAGTGGTAAACGTGGAGTCCAGTCGATTGGCGCTGAGCCTTGCTGTTCAAGCAGTTGGTTGGCCTGCGAGAAATGGTGGCAACCGAGAAAACCCCGGTGTGCAGAAAGGGGGGATGGATGCGGGGCTTTCAGCACGTGATGGCGTTGGCGATCGATGAAATTCCCTTTCTTTTGCGCATGTGAGCCCCACAACAGGAACACTACCCCTTCACGATGTTCATTCAGCGCGGCAATCACCTTATCGGTAAAGGTTTCCCAGCCCAGATTGGCATGAGAATGTGCCCGGCCAGCCTCAACGGTTAATACGGTATTGAGCAGCAACACGCCTTGCTCGGCCCAGCTTTGCAGATAACCGTGGTCAGGGCGTTCAAAACCGGGGATATCGGTCATCAGCTCTTTATACATATTCACCAGCGACGGCGGTGCCGGAATGCCGGGGCGCACGGAGAACGACAAACCATGAGCCTGATTTGGGCCGTGGTAAGGATCCTGGCCGAGGATCACCACTTTGACATCCGCCAGTTCAGTAAATCTGAAAGCATTAAACACGTCTTTCTGTGGTGGATAAATGGTCTTACCAGACTGGCGCTCGGCGGCAACAAAGGCGAGCGTTTCAAGAAAATAGGGCTGCTCTTTTTCTTTGCCGATGACGTCATGCCAGGTGAGGGAGGTAGACATAAACGCTCTCCTTTGTTTTCGTTAGTAATTCACTGTGCATAGCTTACCGTTTACCTCGGTACAGTGGAACCCGCTTTTATTGATAGCCTTAACGTCTTGAACGACAAAAAATACAAATATTTTTTAAAATTTACAAAAATAATTTGAAGGGCCAAAAAGGGTAAAATTGATATAAAACATAAATTTGCCTTTGGTGGTCGTAACGGCACCCCGTAAAAATTGACTTTAATCAAAGAATTCACTGGGTCAGACTGGTATACAGAACAACAAGACAACATTGGTTTTACCAAATAGCCGGAGCTCAACGTGAGTTTCGACAACGTAGAAATTTTTCTCCCTTATTACGGAGGCAACAAAATGATTACTGGTATTCAAATCACTAAAGCGAACAATCAGGCACTGGTGAACTCTTTCTGGCTGTTGGATGAAGAGAAATCAGAAGCGCGCTGCGTGTGCGCTAAAGCTGATTACTCTGAAGATCAGATCGTTCCTGTCAGCGAACTGGGCCAGATCGAGTATCGCGAAGTGCCGATGGAAGTACAGCCAACCGTGCGTGTTGAAGGTGGTCAGCACCTGAACGTGAACGTGCTGCGCCGTGAAACGCTGGAAGATGCGGTCAAGAACCCGGAAAAATACCCGCAACTGACCATCCGTGTTTCTGGTTATGCCGTGCGTTTCAACTCACTGACGCCAGAACAGCAA
>JBAQHZ010000533.1:0-9659 GCA_049288585.1 Chania sp. | reverse complement strand
GGGGGAAAACGGTCCGCCTGCGGTTGCAGGCGGAAAGGCGGGGTTATTTAATTTCCAGCACGTTCAGGCGCTCAAGCGTAGGCGCGCTCTGTTCATCAGTCTCTTCGGGCTGCCAGCCAATGGGTTGCAGCGGAATGTCTTCGCGATCAAACGCCAGATCGCCGCCGTCTACCACTTCGCTGCCGTGGTGAATACCTTTGAAGTCAAACAAATCGGTATCACACAGGTGAGAAGGCACCACGTTTTGCATCGCACTGAACATGGTTTCAATCCGGCCTGGATAGCGTTTGTCCCAGTCGCGCAGCATATCGCCAATCACCTGACGTTGCAGGTTCGGCTGTGAACCACACAAATTGCACGGGATGATGGGGTATTCTTTGGCTATAGCGAAACGCTCGATATCTTTCTCGCGGCAGTAGGCCAGCGGGCGGATCACCACGTGCTTGCCATCGTCACTCATCAGCTTTGGTGGCATCCCTTTCAGCTTGCCGCCGTAAAACATATTGAGGAACAGCGTTTGCAGGATGTCGTCGCGATGATGGCCCAGAGCAATTTTAGTTGCACCCAACTCAGTGGCGGTGCGGTAGAGAATACCGCGGCGCAGGCGTGAGCACAGGGAACAGGTGGTTTTACCTTCAGGGATCTTCTCTTTGACGATGCCATAGGTATTTTCTTCGACGACCTTGTATTCCACCCCCAGTTTTTCTAGATATTCTGGCAGAATATGCTCCGGGAAGCCGGGTTGCTTCTGATCGAGATTCACAGCAATCAGTGAGAAGTTTACCGGCGCGCTCTGTTGCAGATTGCGCAGGATTTCCAGCATGGTGTAACTGTCTTTACCACCAGACAGGCACACCATGATGCGGTCACCTTCTTCAATCATATTGAAGTCTGCGATTGCTTCACCCACGTTACGGCGCAGGCGTTTTTGCAATTTGTTCAGGTTGTACTGCTCTTTTTGGTTTACCACGTGTTTCTCTTGCATGTTAGGGGCATTAATCGCTATGCGCTGTATGGTACTTATTGCAGCGCTGAATGCCAGAGTGTTTTTCGTCATAACCGAAAAAAAGGGCGCGAACCGGTCGCGCCCTCAAAACCTACTCCGATGACGACTTCTCTGCTTTGCCAGCCAGCAGGCTGAGGAAATCGTATTTTTGCTTCAGCTCTTTTTCTGCTGCTTGATAAAGCGCGGCGGCTACTTCGGGTTGCTGCGTATTAAGGCGGCGGAAACGCTGTTCCTTGTTTAAGGTCGCGGCCAGATCGCTGTTAGGTGGGCGCGAGTCCAACACCAACGGCAGTTTGCCTTCATCGGCCCTGCGCGGATCGAAGCGGTATAACGGCCAGAAGCCAGTGGCGGTCAGTTGCTTCATCTGCTCGTGGCTGAGAGCCAGATCGTAACCATGCTCCTCGCACGGGCTGTAGGCGATGATCAACGATGGGCCCGGATAGGCTTCCGCTTCCTGAATCGCTTTCACCGTTTGGTTAAGCTGTGCTCCCAGCGAGATTTGCGCTACATACACATGGCCGTACATCATCATGCTGACGCCGAGATCCTTACGTGCCTTGCGTTTGCCGTGCTCACCAAACTTGGTGACCGCCCCCAGAGGCGTGGCTTTGGATTGCTGCCCACCGGTATTGGAATAGCATTGTGTATCCAGCACCAGCACGTTGACGTTTTCCGTCAGGCTCAGCACGTGATCCAGCCCACCAAAGCCGATATCGTAAGCCCAGCCGTCACCGCCAATCAGCCAGATGGATTTATCCACCAGATAATCGGCATCGGTGGCCAGTTGTTTGGCATCGTTGCCGGTCATAGTAGCCAATAGGCTGCGCAATTCGGCAATCTGCTGGCGGCGCGGTTCTGGTGCAATATCTTCAGCCTGTAAGGCGCTTACCAGTTCCGCTGGCAGCTGCGGTGCCAGGGTTTCCAGCAAGCGCAACACACGGCTGCGATGCTGATCCACCGTTAAGCGGAAGCCCAGGCCAAACTCGGCGTTGTCCTCAAACAGTGAATTGGCCCAAGCCGGGCCGCGCCCAGCCGCGTTGGTGGTATAAGGCGTGGTGGGCAGGTTGCCGCCATAGATGGAAGAACAACCGGTGGCATTGGCGATCAGCAGCCGGTCGCCATAAAGCTGGGTCAGCAACTTGATATACGGCGTTTCGCCACAGCCGGAGCAGGCGCCGGAGTATTCGAACAGCGGCGAAATCAATTGTGAAGTCCGGATATCGATACGTTCTATCTGGGCAGGATCGATTTCCGGCAGTTGCAGGAAGAAGTCGTAATGGGTTTTTTCTTCCTCTACATGCGCTAAGCGTGAAGCCATATTGATCGCTTTGATTTCTGGGTTCTGGCGATCTTTCGCCGGGCAGACCTCCACGCACAGATTGCAGCCGGTGCAATCCTCTGGGGCGACCTGCAACACATATTTCTGGCCGCGCATATCGCGCGCTTTCACATCCAAGGATTGCAGCGTGGCGGGGGCATGCTCCATCGCCTGTGGCTGAACCACTTTGGCGCGGATGGCGGAATGCGGGCAGGCGGCCACGCAGTGGTTGCACTGAGTACACAAATCCGGCTGCCAGATCGGGATCTCTTCGGCAATATTGCGTTTTTCCCATTGTGTGGTGCCGACCGGCCAGGTGCCGTCCGGCGGGAAAGCCGACACCGGCAAAGCATCGCCGAGCCCGGCCAGCATCGCGGCGGTAACGGTTTTGACAAAATCTGGCGCAGCATCGGCAACCACCGGCGGGCGCAGCGGGCTGTGGCTGTCGATGGGGTGCAGCGGGATCGCCGTCAACGCATTTAAAGTGGCGCTCAGCGCCTGCCAGTTACGTTCGACAATCTCCGGGCCTTTATTGCTATAGCTGCGGGCAATCGCATCCTGCAACTGTTGCAGCGCCACATCGCTGGGCAAGATCTGTGTCAGGTGGAAAAATGCCATCTGCATGACGGTGTTGATACGGGCACCCAGTTGGCATTCCCGCGCCAGTTTGGCGGCGTTGATAATGTAGAACTTCGCAAGGCGTTGGTTCAGCAGGGCCTGAACTTCCTGCGGCAAGCGCGACCAGACTTCTTCGGCGCTATACGGCGTATTCAGCAGGAAAGTGCCGCCCGGCTTAAGGCGTTCCACCATTTGGTATTTGTCGATGAACTGCCACTGGTGGCAACCGACAAAATCGGCCTGAGTAACCAGATAGGCTGAATTGATCGGTTTCTCGCTGACCCGCAGGTGTGACACGGTTAAACCACCGGCCTTTTTCGAGTCATAGACAAAATAGCCCTGCGCGTACAGCGCGGTGCTGTTGCCGATAATTTTGATGTTGTTTTTGGTGGCAGAAACTGAACCGTCGCTGCCCAGGCCGTAGAACAAAGCTTCCAGCGAGGCGCGCGGCGGCAGAACTTCCGTGCTCAGCGGCAGGGAAAGGCCGGTCACATCGTCGAAAATCCCCACGGTAAAGCGCGGGCGAGGCTGGTCCAACATCAATTCTTTGAATACTGCCAGTGCGCAGTCTGGGCCGAACTCTTTGGAAGATAGCCCGTAGCGCCCACCAATCACCCGTGGCAAAGTGGCGCGCTCATTGCGGCTGAAGGCTTCCGCCAGCGCGGTCATCACGTCCAGATACAGCGGTTCTGCCAGCGCGCCGGGTTCTTTGGTGCGATCGAGCACGGCAACTTTTTGCACGCTTTCCGGCAGCACGGCGAGCAAGTGCTGGGCGGAGAAGGGGCGGAACAGGCGCACTTTCAGCACGCCGACTTTCTCCCCACGCGTCAGCAGCGTATCAATCACTTCTTCGCAGGTGCCGATGGCCGATCCCATCAGGATCACCACGCGTTCGGCCTGCGGATGGCCGTAATACTCAAACGGTTGATAGCGGCGGCCGGTCAACTGGGCAAATTTCTCCATCGCCTCGCTGACGTGGCGGCAGGTATGGTCGTACCACGGGTTGGTGGCCTCGCGCGATTGGAAGTAGGTATCCGGGTTAGCAGAGGTACCGCGCACTACCGGACGATCTGGCGAAAGCGCGCGGCTTCGGTGCGCATCAATCGCTTCTTGCGGCAGCATTTGCAGCAGCGTGTCATCGCTCAGTGGGACGATCTTATTGATTTCGTGCGAGGTACGGAAACCGTCAAAGAAATGGATAAAGGGTATACGGCTGTTGAGAGCGGCGGTTTGGGCGATCAGCGCAAAATCCTGCGCTTCCTGCACGTTGCTGGCGCACAGCATGGCACAGCCAGTTTGGCGCACGGCCATCACGTCGGAATGATCGCCGAAGATCGAGAGCGCATGGGTAGCAACGGTGCGCGCCGCCACGTGCAGTACGAAGGGAGTCAGTTCCCCGGCCAGTTTGTACAGGGAAGGGATCATCAGCAGCAACCCCTGGGACGAGGTGAACGAGGTCGACAGCGCCCCGGTTTGCAGCGCACCGTGCACGGTGGCAATCGCGCCGCCTTCGGACTGCATTTCCACGACGCGTGGCACGTCTCCCCAGATATTTTTTCTGCCGTCGCCGGACCAGGAATCAGCCTGTTCCGCCATGGTTGAACTGGGGGTAATGGGATAAATGGCAATCACTTCACTGGTACGATAGGCCACGGAGGCGACAGCGTTATTACCATCGGTAGTTATCATTTCAGGTACCTTTCTGTGCTCACAACGCCGCAAAAGCGATCTTTTGCAGTAATGCTTAAAGTCTAACAGAGGGATTTATTCACGCTTTATCGCATTTGTGTGGCTCGGATAGCGTTGATGTAACGCGATATTTCTCCACGTCCAGGCTCAGCTACGATATAGTGGCTGCGGTTTAACACTAATTTAATCTCTGTGTTTCATACTAATAAAACTCCACTTAGACAGAAGAAAAAGTAATGACCGGATTTATGTATTTAACCATGGCAATTATCGCTGAAGTTATTGCTACAACCATGTTGAAAGCGTCTGAGGGGTTTACCCGCTTATGGCCTTCGGTAGTGGTGATCGTCGGCTATGCCGTCGCATTTTGGGGGCTGTCGATGGTGGTAAAAACCATGCCGTTGGGGATTGTGTATGCAATCTGGTCGGGAATGGGCATCGTGCTGGTTTCAGTAGCGGCGGTGTTTATTTATCAACAGAAATTGGATCTGCCAGCGGTTCTTGGCATGAGCTTAATTATTGCCGGGGTGCTGGTGATTAATTTATTTTCAAAATCGTCGGTGCACTGATTATTAGTGATGGTTGCGCTCAGATTTCCTTTCAGGTCAAAAAAAAGACAAATAATCGCGCTGCGATATTCTCATTATTTAATTATCAGGCTAGATTAAATAGGCTTGTATCAGAGATAGGCTCTCAGCCCTCGGTGGGGCTTTGAGTATACCGTTTATAGCAATGGCGATTTTACACAGCAAAGTCGTAACGGGTTCAGAGGTAAAATAATGACTACAGCAAAATGGCTGCTTGCCAGCGTCGTACTGGTTTTGGCTGCTTGCAGCAGCAATAACAACGAAGAACCACCGCAGAAAGGCACCAGCGCCAATATTGGTATGATACCGACCAGCGCTCATTGCGCCAGCGTGGGCGGCGTGACCACCATCGCGCACAATCTGAACGGTGATACGTTGAGGATGTGCCAAATGCCAAACGGCAAGCAGTGTGAAGAGTCGGCGTTGGGGCAGGGAGCCTGCGCAGGCTGATACAGTAGCCGGGCCACGCTGCTGGCCCGGTTAACATACTCGACCTAGAGCTGGTTCGGGCAGCTTTCACCTTTGGAAAGCTGTTCGATATTTCTCAGCGTGGTTTCCGAAATGCTGGTCAGCGCCTCTTCAGTCAGGAACGCCTGGTGACCGGTGAACAGCACGTTATGGCAGGCCGACAGACGACGGAAAACGTCATCCTGGATCACGTCGTTGGATTTATCCTCAAAGAACAGATCGCGCTCGTTTTCGTACACGTCCATCCCCAGAGCACCAATTTTCTGCTGCTTCAGCGCGTCAATGGCCGCTGATGAGTCAATCAACCCGCCACGGCTGGTGTTAATCACCATAACCCCGTCTTTCATTAGCGCGAAAGCATCGGCATTCAACAGGTGATGGTTTTCCGGCGTCATTGGGCAGTGCAGGGTGATTACGTCAGATTTGCCATACAGGGTTTTCAGATCGACATACTCCGCTCCCAATTCCAGCGCCTGTTCGCTCGGGTAAGGATCGTAAGCCAACAGCTTCATGCCAAACCCTTTAAGAATGCGCATGGTGGCTATACCGATCTTGCCGGTACCGATCACCCCTGCGGTACGGTTGTGCATATTGAAACCAATCAGCCCTTCCAGCGAGAAGTTGGCGTCGCGGGTGCGTTGATAAGCGCGATGAATACGGCGGTTCAGGCACATCATCATGCCTACCGCATGTTCTGCAACGGCTTCCGGTGAATAGGCCGGAACGCGCACCACTTTGATACCCAACTCTTTGGCGGCATCCAGATCAACGTTATTGAACCCGGCACAACGCAGGGCCAGGATCTCGATCCCCATTGCAGCCAATTCCTCCAACACTTCGCGGCAACCATCGTCATTCACAAAAATACACACCGCTTTGCAGCCGTGGGCAGTCTTGGCGGTTTTCTTGCTGAGAAGAAAATCAAAAAACTCCAGCTCATAACCAAACTGCTGATTTACCAGCTCAAGGTACTTGCGGTCATACTGTTTGGTACTGTAAATCGCCATTTTCATCGTGGTTTCTCCCGCGTAATTATCTGTTCAATTTAGTCTATTTTACTAAATTCGACAATGAGTTAGCTTACCCGTGCGCTGGTGGTGAACTAGGGTTTAGTGCTAGAAATCAGAGCATTAGTGGTTTTTACCGCGCCGAGGGGGATAGAAACCTATATATTACTAATGGGAATGTATCACCTTCACCTGGTAGGGGATTCATGCCATCATTGGCCGCGATTTAACGGCAATGGCTCTGTTTTATCAGTGTTTATCAGGAATGAAATCGGCGCGTAATGATAAAGAGATTAAAAATATCCATTGGGATAGCGGCGGGTATCCTCCTCCTGTTAGTCACGCTGTGGCAGACGCTGCCGCGCTGGTTGCCACGCGCTATCACCCCTTGGTTGCCGCAGGGGAGCCAACTGGTATTGCAAGGGCCGCTGCGCTGGCAACAGGGTGCTCTGCGTATTGATGGCGTGCGTTTTAGCGCGCAGGGCTGTGCCATCGCTGATGTCAGCAGCTTGAGCCTGGCTTATCAGCGAGGTCGCTGGCTGCTGAATGGCGATCGTCTGACGGTGGACACCGCCTGTCTGCCCAAATTACCCGCCGGTGATGCCAACCAGGCACCGCTGACGCTGGATCGGCTGCAAAGCCAGCTACCGCCGTTTGACCTGAATATCAATCTGTTCACTCTCGCTCCGTGGCAATTCTTTGCCGGTAAATTGCAGTTGTTATCTTCGGCCGATGGTCAGCACCTGCATTATCAGGGGGAAAATCTTACCGCCGAAGCGGTACTGGACGATCGTCAACAACTGACGTTTAATCGCCTGAGCATCACACCGCCCAACGCTGCGCCGCCGGTTCAACTGAGCGGTCAAATGACCGTGCCGCTGGATTTGAGCAGCCTGCCAGATCAAGGTGCGCTGCAAGGGGAAGTGCAAACCGTTTATCTGGAAAATCCGTTGCTGCTGGATCTGCGCTGGCAACAGCAGCAAGGGGTGCTGACATTAACGGAAAAAGGCAGCGACCAACCCTTGGCGACGTTGCCATGGGAAGTCACGCCCCAGCAGATCCGCATTAACCAGGGGGAATGGCGCTGGCCTTACGTTGAACAACCGCTTAGCGGCGGATTGAGCATGGCGCTGCATGACTGGAGTAAAGGGCTCGATGAAACCCAGATCAGCGCACGGCTGAATGTGATCACCGCCGGGCATAACGGCAAAGGTAACGCGGTGCTGACGCTGGGGCCGGGCAAAGTCGGGTTGACCAATAGCGATCTCAGCTTCCAACTGACCGGCCAAGCCAATCTGGCTGACTTTTCGTTCACTGCGTCGATCCCAGGCGTGATCGGCGGCACCATTCTCAACCCTACATTGGCCCTGCAACCTGGTTCGCTGCTGCGCGCCTGGGGGCAAGCCACGCCTGATATGAGGCTGGAAGAGGCCCGCCTGCCGCTGGCCGGGGTGAAAGTGACCGCCGCAGGGATCTCCGGGCGGTTGCAGGCGATTGTTAGCGCCAGCGATCGCTATTGGGGCCGCTTCCGGCTGCATCTGGATGGACAGGCACAGACGTTCTGGCCAGACAGCGGTGATTGGCAATGGCACTATTGGGGGAATGGTCAGTTGCCTCCGCTACAGGCAGCCTGGGATGTGGCGGGCAGCGGCCGTTGGCAGGATTCCACCATTACGCTCAGCCAACTGTCGACCGGATTCAATCAGCTCAAATATGGCATGGCAACCGTGGTGGCTCCACGGCTGACGCTCAGCCAACCCCTGGTGTGGCAGCGTGATGCCACTACGCCACGCTTTAATGGCAATCTGCAACTGGTAGCTGAGCGGGCCAACTTCAGCAATGGTGCCCATCTGCCGCCTTCGATACTGAACTTGCAACTCACCGGTAAGCAACCTGACAATTTCCAATGGCAGGGCACGCTACAGGCCCAACAGATCGGGCCGATCGCCCTGCGTGGCCGTTGGGATGGCCAGCGCCTGCGCGGCGAAGGCTGGTGGCCGAGACAGTCACTGACGGTATTCCAACCGCTGATTTCGCCGGAGCTGAATTTCAAACTGCGCGACGGCCAGTTTTATGCGCAATCGGCGTTCTCCGCCGCACGCCAACAAGGCTTTGAAGCCGGTGGCCACTGGGTGGTGAGAAACGGTGGCCTGTGGCTGAGCGATGGTGAAGTGAGCGGGGTGGATTTTGTGCTGCCCTACCGGCTGACAAACCACCAATGGCAGTTTGGTGCCAAACGGCCGGTGATGTTGCGCATCAAGCTGATCAGTAATTTGTTTGCCATGCAGAATATTACCGCCGATTTGCAGGGCACTTATCCTTACAGCGAGGCACAACCGCTGACGCTGAGCAACGTGGGTGTCGATATCCTTGATGGCCATATCAGCCTGTCGGCCTTGCGGTTGCCACAGCATGATGCGGCGGTATTGAAACTGGATAAGGTCGATCTCAGCGCGCTGTTTACCGCCCTGAATCCGAAGCAGTTTGCTATGTCCGGGCGCGTGAACGGTGAATTACCGCTGTATCTCAATCATCCTAAATGGTTGGTACGCGATGGTTGGATCGCTAATGATGGCTTGCTGACGCTGCGGTTGGATAAAGACATGGCCGATGCGATTGGCAGCAATAATCTGGCAACTGGCTTTGCTATCGACTGGCTGCGCTATATCGAGATCAGCCGTTCAAAGGCGCAGGTTGAGCTCGATAATCTGGGTGAACTGACGCTGAAGGCGCAAATAAATGGCGCAAACCCGCAGAAAAATGCCAAACGTGAGATTATCCTTAATTACAACCATCAGGAAAACGTGTTTCATCTGTGGCGTAGCTTGCGTTTCGGTGACAATTTACAGGAGTGGCTGGAGCAGGCCCTCTCACAACCTGGGGAACAACCATGAATAACACGACCGGGGCGTTGTTGGCTGCCGTACTAGGTGCTGGCTTACTGAGCGGTTGCATTCCGCGCATTG